>JAOMDR010000009.1 GCA_028345575.1 Candidatus Nitrosopelagicus sp. | reverse complement strand
ATTTGAGGTTCAACTTTTTGTTTAATCTCAGGAGATTTCTTTGAATCTGTTTCATCCGATTCGGAGCCTTCTTCATAATTAGTAACTAAAATGTAACCATCATCTGTTTTTGTCATTTTAACACGTATTTTACGTGGAGGACTTCTAACACCTCTAGACCAAATCAAGTGAGCGAGTTCTTCATCAATCTTAATTTCTTGAGTTTTCATGTGCTTACGACCAAACTCACGGATCATGTTAATTGCTCTAACTGCACGATGTTGACTTTGAGAAAGGAGTACTTTACCTAATGGAATTGTGTATACACGTTCAAGTTCTTGAGACAACTATCCAACCTCCACATCAGTGCTACGCCATTGTCTAGCCTTTGGATTTGTTCTAACAGAACGTTTAGTCTTTAGAATAACCCATGCTGGAACAGCGGATGCTTGTTTTGTTTTCTTGATTAATCTGATTTTTCTTGCAGATGTCTTTCTAGCTCCCATGAAGTTTCAAACAGATTTTCCAGTTATTAAATCAAGCGTGATTTTACTCTATAAAACAAAGTATTCTGCTTCAGGATGATGGACAACTATTGCAGCAGTTGATTGTTCAGGAATAATCTGTCCAGATTCTGTTAACTCCATACCAGATTTTTCGCCATGAATTAATTTCCATACAAGATGCTGTTGAGTCGTATCAGGACAGCTAGGGTATCCCCAACTATATCTTAAACCACCTTTTTCAGACAATCCAAGTTCAATTCTAATTTTATGATTAATCCATTCTGCCATTGCTTCTGCTGTTTCAACGGCAAGACCATGTAGATAATATGCATCTGTGTACTTGTCTTCCTTATCCCATTTTTCAATTAATTCAGCAGCTTTTGTACCAACAGTTACAGACTGGAATGCAACAATATCATTTTCACCAAAATAGTCTGTCAAACACAAATGTTTTGTTTTTGATGAACGAGGAAAATCAAAAATTACATCTTGACCCTCAGGACCATCTACAACTAATTTATCATCACGATTATGACATGAAAAATATCCGTAAACAGCTTGTGGTTCAAAGAGGTTATTATCTACCACGCGTTTTTTCCATTCTTCAAGAAGTTTTTCAGGATCATCAATTGTATCAGTTTTTGAATTTCCTCTAATACCCCAAGAAAGTTTGAACAGTGAATTTTTGTTTAAATGATTCCAGATTTCATTTAGATCAAAATCTTCAGATTTCAGTCTAATGACATCATTGATTTTTGGAGGAGTTGGTGGAGATACAGGTTTGATGCCACTATGAGGAAGATCTTTAGAATCAACTTGTTTTACTTTACTTTCTTCCCAGTTTGATATTTTTTCTTTCCAATTATCAACAAATGAATCCTTTTCTTCAGAGACTAGCTTGTCCATTGTTTTGAGTCCATCAAACATGGTCCCACAATAAAATATTCCAGGCTCATAAAGTCCATCTTGTTTTGCAATCCGATTAATGTAATTGCTGTTTATTGCAGCGCCGCCACATAATATTGGAATATTAACATCAGTTTTTCTTGCATGTTCAACAAAAAATTGCATTTGTTTTGATGTGGATACCAATAATGCTGAAAGGCCTACAGCATCAGGTTTTACTTCATTAATTTTTTCTACAAATTTTTGCAAAGGGACTTGTTTTCCTAAATCATGTACAGTGTAGCCATTATTTTCAAAGATGGTTTTTACTAAATTTTTTCCAATATCGTGAACGTCACCATAGACAGTTCCTAAAACTAGAATACCTTTGCTGGTTCCCTCTTCTTTTAGCAAGTATTTTTCTAATTCCTTAACTGCTGCCTTCATACATTCTGCAGATTTTAGTACAAATGGAAGAATTAATTCACCAGCACCAAATTTGTCACCGACAATTTTCATTGCAGGTAAAAGATCATCATTTAATGTTTCAATAGCACCTTGATGAGTGATTTCTTTACTAGCATTAATTGATAAAATTCCATCATTATCAACTAGTAGATCTTTATCAGATAATTTTTCCGCTATCGCTGAAACCACATCATTTTGAATTCCATCTTTAAGACGATTAATTATTCTAAAGTTTGAACGTTTACCAGCAGGCCATGACGGATCAACATCAACTTTCTTCTTTTGTGTAGTAGAATCTTGACTGATATTTTCAAAATGAGATATTAAATCAGATAATGCATTTGAATGTGTATTAAAAATTAAATCCTCTACAAGTTTTCTTTCTTTTTCATCAATTTCAGTATAGGGTGTTATTTCTCGTGCATTAACAATTGCACTATCTAGACCTGCTTGAACTGCATGATATAGAAATACAGAGTTTAAAACACGTCGTGTTTGTGGAGCTAAACCAAAACTAATGTTACTCAAACCAAGAGTTGTGAATGAGTTTGGAAATCTTTCTTTAACAAGTTTAATTCCTTCCAGAGTATTTTTTCCAGCATCAAGAAATTCATCTTCACCAGTTGCAAGTGTGAAGGTTAGAACATCAAAGATGAATTGGTCTGGACGTAGACCATATTTTTTTCCAGATTTGTATAATAGTTCTGCAGTTTCAACCTTTTGAGATGGTGTTTTTGCCATTCCTTCAGGTCCAATACATAATGCAATTGCAGGAATTCCATATTTTGCCATCAACGGTGCTAATGCTTTGAATCGACTCCCATCACCTTCCAAATTAATTGAATTGATGATCGGTTTACCTGGAATTTGTTCAATAGCAGATTCAATTACTTCAGGATCTGTTGAATCAATTACAAGAGGTGCATCTATTTCTAAACTCAAACTTTTTACTAGTTTCAGAATGAATGCTTTTTCATCCGAACGTTCAGTTGTTGCTACACATACATCAATACAATGAGCACCATCTTCAACTTGATTTCTTGCAAGATCAACTAAACCATCAAAATCATCATTTAGAACAAGCTGTTTTGCTTTTTTTGAACCCTGTGTGTTCAATCGCTCCCCAATGATAAGAGGTCCTACCTCCTGTTTCAAATCAACCGATTTTATTGATGAGCTTACTCTAGGCTTTAACATGTTTATTTTTAAAATAAATTTTGTAAATACTTATCTCATCAATCTTTCTTTTGCTGGTCAATAATTTTTCTTAATTGTGCAATATGCTCAGGATTTGTTCCACAACAGCCACCAATTATGTTAATTTGTGGATATTCTTCAATGAATGAATTAAGTGCGGATGCCATTTTTTCAGGTGTCATTTTGTATACCGCCTGACCACCGACATTTTCGGGCATACCTGCATTTGGAATTACCAGTAATGGTTTATGTTTTTGATCATTGAGCCACTGTATACTTGGTTCCATCTCAATTGGACCAGTAGAACAATTTAGACCAAAAATATCAATCCCCATATCAGAGACAGTAGTATATGCAGATTGGACATTTGTTCCTAACAGCATTTTTCCATATTGATCCAAAGTTACATTTGAAATTAATGTCACCTTCTTTCCAAGTTTTTCCATTGTTGAATGAGATGCTTCAACTGCCAATTTCACTTCAAGAATATCTTGACTAGTTTCAATCAATAATGCATCTACGGTTCCTTTGATTAATCCCTCAGCTTGTAATTCAAAAGCTTCTCTTATTTGAGATAAAGGCATCTGACCAAGATCAGCATCATTAGAACTAGGAAGATAGCCAGTAGGTCCCATAGAACCAACAACGAATCTTTGTCTATCAGTAAACTCATCACAAACACTTCTTGCTAGTTCGGCATTTTTTTGATTTAACTCAACGGTTTGTGCACCAAAACCATATTCATCAAGTTTAATTTTGTTTGAACCAAATGTGTTAGTTTCAATACAATCTGCACCTGCAGTAAGATATTTTCTATGAATTTCTTTTATCCAATCAGGTTTTGTTGTAGATAATCCATCATTGAATCCATCTTTTCCATCTGGAAAATCTTCAGATTTAGGATCATATCTTTGAATTTCGGTTCCCATTGCACCATCAAAAAGAAGAATTCTATTTTCTAATGCATCGGCAAATGTTTCTTTATTCAATTTTGTAATCGTGTTAAGAAATCTAAAGCTCCTTTAAAATCATTTGGAGATGTGAGTAAAACGTCTCCAGTAATACTCTCAATTTCGAGAACAAAAGATGAGAAGTTATTCTCATAATTAGACCAATCAAGATTAAGAAATTGTGCAGAACGTGAGTTTTTAGATGAAGGAAATAACAAACAGGGAATTATAGAAAATCCTTTTGGATTCAAATAATCATTGATTCTTTTGACCTGAGAGGCATCATGGACTACTTGTGTCACAAAGCCATTTGGTTTAGATGTCACCTTCTTAGAAATTTTATCAAAATTCGGTTTACTTGGCAATGATAAATAGAAATTGATTTTTTCTCCAAAACCATTTTGAATTAAATGATTAACAACAAAGCTTGGGATAACTCCAGATTTGTAATTATTTTCAGGAGAAGGATCACCCATCAAAATTAAAATTCCATCAAGATTGGCATGTATTGCAGAATCAACAAAATCAATAATCTGAGGAATTTTTTTATCAATTACTCGTAAACTGATAGTGACGTTAAGTTTTGGGTATTTTTGTTTAATTTCTGCACCAATAATTAATGGAGATATTCTCTCAATTCCCAAAACAGAATCAGTTACATGAATTCCATCACAAAATTTACTAATCTGTTCGATTCTTTCATCTAACAACTCAATTCTTGAGGAAGGATCAGACACCTTTGGAGGGTTAATCTCATATCTTATTGTCATATGGGAAATGATGAAACACTTGATTAAAACTTCTCTATGTTTAATGATTTACTGATTAGGTTTTTATCTAATTTTTACAGATTGGGTATATGAGAAAATTCGCTTTTGTGATAGTATCATTGGCACTGTTTTCAGTATTTTATCCCGGATTAGCAGATGCAGGGATGTACGGAGAGGTATACATTCCAGAACATGAGTTTGTAGGATTTTATGATGAAGACGGCGTTTACACAGTATTTGCGGGTGTAAAAAATAAAGAATATTTCACAATACAACCAACCATCACACTTTCTGTCACGGATGGTAACCAAAGATTTGAACAAACTCACAAGTTAGCTGCAATCGAACCTGACAAAATGCTT
Organism: Candidatus Nitrosopelagicus sp.; assembly: GCA_028345575.1. GTDB lineage: Archaea > Thermoproteota > Nitrososphaeria > Nitrososphaerales > Nitrosopumilaceae > Nitrosopelagicus. The sequence continues at coordinate 43,464 of JAOMDR010000009.1, read as the reverse complement.
CCATTGAAATTACAATTTACTGAAGTTACAGGTCCATCACCAGTTTTAGAAGAACCGTTGATAACATATGAAGAAACAATAAATCAATATGTTGGAGGGTACGTGCTTTACGATTCTTTAGACATACAAGAAGATGGCAGTATTGTTGGAAAGATTAGAAATGGAGGAGAGACAACATTTGAAAAATTTCGAATTTATGCTTTGATAAAAGATGAAGATGACAACATATTGGATGTTTCATCATCAGAAATATTTCATATAATGAAACCTGGCGAGGTTTTAGATTTCAAAATGCTTGCATCACCACATATTTCACAAGATGTTGATTACTACAGTTGTTTTGCATTTGGAGATGATGCAATAATGCCTTTGACAGTAAAACAAAATGATGAAACATTCACTTTCAGATATACTGCAAATGCATGGTTCAAAGATGCAAAATTTACAGATGATGGAACTGAATTAAACATGTATTCAACAAATGGATTCCAGCTTCCAGTTATAGGAAGTTTTGAATTTCCTACAAATTCCCTTAATGAAAAATATGAAGTAGTTTTGGATGGAGAAAAAATGGTCAAAGGTGCAAGTGCAAAAGATCCTAAAATTAAATTTACAGAAACAGCGGAAACATTACAGAGTATAGATGAAATGGGAAATTGGCATCTCTACTTTGAAGTACCAGAAGCATTTCAAGGAAATGTAAAAATTTCAGGTTTCATGGAGAATGATGGAACTGCAGTGGTACCTGATGAAATTGATTTAACAACTCTAATTTATTATGAAATTAAAGGAGGCGAGGTTTTAGACATTACAGCAAAACCAAAAAAAGCATCATTAGTTATCAACATGGATACAACTGAAGATGGCGAATTATCATTGAAAATTAATGATTTTCTTGTAAGACCATTTGACAATGGTGAGTTTATAGCACAAATTCATTCTGAGCCAGGTTTGTTTAATGATGAAGCAGAGACATTGTACATAACAGATGAATTTGGATTTGAGAAGGGATTAACAATTACTATTCCATTCAAGAAAGGTACTGAAAAAATAGAGATTTTTGGTAGTTATGTTGTCCCAGAATTCGGCCAAATGGTGATGATAGTCTTGGCAGTGACAATTATTGGAATTATGATTATTTCAAGAAAGACAAACTCATTTAGTAATTTGTTTTACACAAAAATGTGAGTGTAAACAAAATTAGAGAATCATTAACATCTGAAATTTATCCAGTTTTAGAAGAGAATTATGAAACAAAATTAGCATCAGTTTTAATTATAATTTTTGCGGATTCACCAAAAATTTTAATGATTAAAAAACCAATCACAATGAACCATCACGGAGGAGAAATAGCATTTCCAGGAGGAAAGATGTCTGATGAGGATAATGACTTGTTAGACACCGCAATTAGAGAAACCAAAGAAGAAACCGGGATTATAGTTCAGCGTGGAGAAATTTTAGGTCAACTGAAACCTGTTACAACATTAAATTCAGGATTTACAATTTTACCATTTGTCTGCATGTTAAATGAAATTAAAAATTTAATACCTAATTCAGAAGTAGATGAATTTTTAGAGATCCCATTGATGCCATTTCTACAAACACTTGCAGATGATTCAGATCCGGAACATAACTCAATTCAAGAAATGTACACATTCACATTTGAGAAACACCTGATATGGGGTGCTTCAGCAAGAATGCTGAAGCAGATTGTAACAAAATTAAGAACGAATGGGTAAGTTAACCTCTTCTTTCAAATTAGGTGATTAAAGAATAAACATGTGTTACAAAGGGATAATCTAAATAACTTAGTTAGAGGAACGACATTTTTCCAACATTCGGGAATAGCAATTACATTTGTTTTTATGCCAATTATTGCAAGCCTTGTTGCAAAATCTGTTTTTGAGATTGGAATAATTGTTGCGTCATTTGCGTTTGCACAAATTCTAACTGAGACATATTTTGGTCGTATGTCAGATAGAAAAGCAAAACGATTACTATTCATAAGAGTAGGTTTTATTTTATGTGCAATTACATTTGGTTTGCATTATTTTGCAGACAATACAACATACCTAATCATAGCGAGATTAGGTGCAGGAATTGCATCAGGAATTATGATTCCACCAATGTTAGCATACGCATACGAGGCAGGAAAAGGAAAATCCAAGGTTGCATCAGTAATATCATTTCATGCTTTAGGATGGATGGCAGGCATAGTTGCAGCAGGATTAGCTAACGATGAAAAATTAATTTTTGTGGTGAGCAGTTGTTTTTTCATTATAGGATTTATCATTTCATTGAAACTTCCTAAGATACAAACGGAAAAAATTGTAGAAAAAGGAATAATCAAGAAGATCATTGTAAAAAACAAATTTCTTTTTTCATCATTACTAATTCGCCATATTGGTGCTGCTGCTGCATGGACAGTTTTACCCATCATGTTAATGGAGTATTTTGGTGCAGAATTATATCAAGTTTCAATGATATATGTAGCAAATACACTAACTGCATTTCTCGTAATGAATTTGATGTCAAAGAGAATTCAGATTCAAAATATAACAAAATTCAAGATTGGAATAGGAATGACGGTCATAGTATTTGTTGGATTAGCATTAATTACAGATTGGTGGATGGCATGGCCATTCATGGCCATAGTTGGATGTTCATGGGCATTTTTGTTTATTGGAGGAAACTTCCATCTGATGGAAAACAATCCAAGATCAACATCGACAGCAATTTTTAGCTCTACATTAGCAATTTCCACAGTTATTGGTCCAGTGATTGCAGGAATCATTGCATACTATACAGACTATACAGCAGTCATGATTTTTGCAGTTGTAGTTACACTAACAGCATTCATAATTTCAACTAAAATGAAGTCAGAAAAACCTAACGAAGTCCCCATTTAGTCATAACTTTATCTTCTAATTTTTTAAAGACGAAGCCATCAATTAGAATTCCAATTCCCATTATTACAAGCATCATTGCAATAACTTGAGATACATCATTTAGTTGCCTTCCAACATTTAACAAGAATCCAAGACCCAAAAATGAGAAAAGAAGTTCTGCGCCAATTACACCTCTCCATGCAAACGCCCATCCTTGTTTGAATCCAGAAATCATATATGGAAATGCAGCAGGTATGAGGATTGTCGTTATCAGTTGACCACCTTTAGCACCCATATTTCGTGCAGCTTCAATAAATGACGGATCGATATTTTTCACTCCAGTGTACGTATTGATTGTGACAGCAAAAATTGCACCAATTGCAGTCACAAAGATTATTCCAGAATCAGACAGACCAAACCATAAGATTGCAAGTGGAACCCAAGCTACAGAAGGAATTGATTGTAATCCAAGTACAAGGGAACCAATAGTTTGATTTACAGTCTCAACACGAGCCATGAATATTCCAAGTAACATTCCACCACCAATTGCAATGGATAATCCAATTACCAAACGCCACATGCTAGTTCCTATTCCATAAAACAGACTTCCATCAGATATACCATAAAGTAAATCTTCTCCAACTTCTATAGGAGAAGGAAATATGTTATCAGGCCAGATTTCTGCAGAATCAATTACTTGCCAAACAATTATGATTAGTACATAAAATGCAATTTTTTTACCTAAGAGATTTGCTTTCATTGAATAAACACCTATTTTGGCCCCTGATGCCTTAATGCAGCAAGAATTTGTTTTTCAAATTTTCCTAAATTTTCATCTTCTGCAACACGAGGTCTTTTGTAATCAATATCAAGAGATTTTTTTACAACTGAAGGTCTGTGACTAAATACTGCAACACGTGAACCAAGTACAGCTGCCTCAGGCACATTATGCGTTACAAATATGATGGTTTTTTTTGTTTTTTGCCAAATCATTTGCATTTCGACTAAAAGTAAATCTCTAGTCTGAGAATCAAGGGCTGCAAAAGGCTCATCCATTAATAATACATCAGGATCCATCACAAGTGCACGTGCAATAGCAACACGCTGTTTCATTCCAGTAGATAATTGATACGTGTATGAATTTGCAAACTGAGATAATTGCATCATGTCAAGATATCTTTTGGAGATATCATGACGTTCATTCTCAGGAATTCCAGCAACTTTCAAACCATATTCAACATTATCTTCCACAGTCAACCATGGAAATAATGCACCTTCCTGAAATACCATTATTCTGTCCGGTCCAGTGTTAACAAGTTTTTTTCCATCAAGTAATACTTCTCCATCATCAGGTTTTTCTAATCCTGCCAGAATTCTAAGAAAAGTTGATTTGCCACATCCAGATGGACCGACTATACAAACAAACTCCCCATCATCAACGGTGAGATTCACTCCACCAATGGCTTTGAGAGGTTTACCATCATGTTGAAAATATTTTATAATATTTTTTGCTTCTATCTTACCCATTGTGATTCTCCTCATTTGATGTCACAGATATATTTTCATGATAAAAAATTCCATCAAGTGTATAACCATCACGTCCAAGATATCCAAGTGCATCAGCACGTTCGGCAAAAGTATGAACAGAATTTTCAAGAGGTTCAGATGTAATTATTATATTTGAAAATGATTTTTCCACAATGTTTTGAGGTAGTGTTCGCCCCATATAGCTTTTCAAAAATTCATTGTAAAGTATTTTAGATTCATTAGGATGATTGTTTATCCATTGTACAGTCTTTTCGTTTGCATTGATCCATTTTTTAATTATTTCAGGATTTTTTTCAATGTAATCTGATCTACCGATTAGTAACACTGATGAAAACTGATTTTCCGGCCAAAACTCATTTTCATCAAACAACCGAACTCCATCCAATTCCTCAACTAACATGGTTGCCCAAGGTTCAGGAACCCATGCACCATCAATGTCACCCTTTGCAAAAAGTGTGTAGATGTCAGGATTTGCTATATTCAAAACAAAAACATCGCCTCCTTTTTCAGCAGTGATTAAACCATTTTCTGCAAGATAATGTCGAAGAGATACATCTTGTGTGTTGCTGATTTGAGGAGCAGCAATTCGTTTTCCAGAGTAATTTTCAATTAAATCCAATCCAGAATTTTTTTGTATTACAAAACTTGCTCCACCACTAGCAGCGCCTGCAAGAATTTTTAGATCATTTCCGTCAGATTTTAGAAAACCATTAATCACAGGACCAGGACCAACATATGCAATATCAACAGAATTTGAGAATATTGATTCGATTACCTGAGGACCGCTATCAAATATCTTCACTTGTATATCCAAATCAGCATTAAGATTATTTGCAAAAGTTTGAGTTTCCATTCCTATAATTGGCACTGCATGAACTACACTTGGAAAGAATGCCACACGGATATTATTTTCAGAATCATTAACAGAAGATTGAGTAAAGCCTACAAAAGCAATAATTCCAATTACTACAATTACAGCACCAATGAGATATGAGATTTTCATAAAACAGCGTTATGCCTGAAAGTTAAATAGCCATCGAATTTTAGCTGTAGCTATTTGTTTTTCAAATGAAATCTCAAGCCCAAATAGTTATCATAAAAGATAAATGCCCACATACATTCAAACAGTTGCATTATGAAACAAAAATCAATACTTGCATTTTCAGGAGGATTGGATACATCAGTAGTTGTAAAGTATATGCAAGATATGCATGACATGGATGTAATTACAGTAACAGTGGATGTGGGTCAAGGAGATGATAGTACAAAAATTGCAAAAAAAGCAAAAAAACTTGGAGTTAAAAAACATTACAACATAGATGCAAAAAAAGAGTTTGTTACAGATTATATTTTTCCAGCAATCAAAGCTAATGCATTATATCAAAAGAAATATTGTCTTGCAACTGCACTAGCAAGACCATTAATTGCACACAAAGTACTTGAAATTGCAAAAAAAGAAAAAGTTTCATCATTAGCACATGGATGTTCAGGAAAAGGAAATGATCAAGTACGTTTCGATAATACGTTAAGGGCAGGTTCTAATCTTCCAATCATTGCGCCAATTCGTGATATGAACTTAGACCGTGAGACAGAATTAAAATTTGCAAATAAACATGGGATTGAGATAGATAGTGTTGCAAAAAAATTCAGTATTGATCAAAATTTATGGGGAAGGGCAATTGAAGGGGGAGTTTTAGAGAATCCATTCAATGAACCACCAGATGATGCATTCATTTGGATTAAGACAAAGAATTTACCTGAAAAACCTACATATTTGAAAATCAAATTCAATAAAGGAATACCAGTGGAAGTAGATGGTAAAAAAATGCCTCCAGTGAAATTGATAGAATATATGAATAAAAAAGCAGGTTCACATGGTGTTGGAATAGTTGATCATATTGAAGACAGAGTGGTTGGAATAAAATCACGTGAAGTGTATGAGACACCAGCGGCAATTTGTTTAATTGAAGCACACTCAGATCTTGAAAAAATGGTACACACAAAACATGAAACTAAATTTAAGACATTAGTGGATGATGAATGGGCATGGTTAGTTTATTCAGGATTATGGGATGATCCATTAAGAAAAGAATTGGATGAATTCATTGAACAAGCTCAAAAACGTGTAACTGGAACTGTAAGATTAAAACTTCACAAAGGAAATGTCAGAGTAGTCGGTAGAGAGTCAAAATATTCACTTTACAGTCACGACATAGCCACTTATGGAAAAGATTCCACATTTGATCAGAAATTGGCAAAAGGATTTGTCGAATTATGGGGAATGCAGTCAACAGAAGCTAATAAATTCTAGAGATAGGTGCAAAAAAAAATATGAATTGTCCAGAATGTGACGCAAATATGAATATCCCAGAAGATGCCGCTGTAGGTGAAATTGTTTCTTGTGGAGATTGTGGTGCAGACTATGAAATCTCAAAGAAAGAAGGTTCCAATATTGAATTAAAAGAAGCAGAAACCGTTGGCGAAGACTGGGGAGAGTAATTGCAGAAAATTTGCATAGTATTTGATAGGTTGAGAACTGAGGAAAAACTACTGCAAAAAAATGCAGAGCAACTAGGTTATGAAACTTCCATGGTTGATGCAAAAATTACTAGTTTTGATACAGACAGTAAACCTGAAAATTTTGAATTTGGTGATGTTGTGTTAGAACGTTGTGTTAGTTATTACCGGGGGTTGCATTTCACAGCATGTTTAGAATTTATGGACATACCAGTGATTAACAAATTTGATGTTGCAAATACTTGTGGAAATAAAATGATAACATCAATGTTGTTAAAGAAAAATAACATTCCAACTCCAAAGACTTACTTTTCTTTTTCAGCTGAAACCGCATTAGATAATTTTGAAAAAGTTGGATATCCATTAGTTATAAAACCAATAATTGGTAGTTGGGGAAGAAGTGTCATGCCAGTAAAAGATAAAGATACAGCAGAAGCTGTAATTGAAAATAGACAGGTAACAGATGGACCTCAGGACAGAATTTATTATTTACAAGAAATGATTGATCGTCCACCAAGAGATATTCGTGTAATTACTGTAGGAGACCAAGCTATATCAGCAATGTATAGAAAATCATCTGGAGGTTTCAAAACAAACATCGCACTAGGTGCAGACCCAGAACTTTGTGAAATTACAAAAGAGATGGAAGATTTATGTGAAAAAACATCGAAAGCAGTGGGTGGCGGAATTTTAGGAATTGACTTGATGGAAGACAAAGAAAAAGGACTAGTTGTACACGAGGTAAATAATACTGTGGAGTTTAAAGGATTGGTAAAAGTCTCAAAGAAAAACATTCCAAAAGAGATGATCGACTATGCAATTCATAATATCAAGTGATAATGGCAATTACTGTTAAATTATGCTTTTTTAAGAATAGATTATGAAAGTAGGAATTGTAGGAGCCTCAGGATATGTAGGAGGAGAAGTTCTTAGATTACTTCTCAGTCATCCTAAAGTTGAAGTTTCGATGGTAACCTCTAGACAACATGTAGGGAAATTTCTCCATAAAGCTCAGCCTAGCCTAAGAGGTTTTACTGATTTAAAATTTTCAGAACTCGATTATGAGAAAATGAGTGATAATTGTGATGTGGTTTTTACTGCAGTTCCACATGGAACCGCAACTGAGATTGTAAAGGCATTGTATGATAGAGGAATGAAGATTATTGATTTGAGTGCAGACTATCGTTTGCATAATCCAGAGGATTACGGAAAATGGTACGGATGGGAACACCCACATCCAGATTATTTAGAAAAATCTGTATTTGGAGTACCAGAATTACATAGAGAAGAAATTAAAAAATCACAATTGGTTTCTTGTCCGGGATGTATGGCAGTAACTTCAATGCTTGCATTAAATCCATTAATTAAAAATAATTTAATTGATGAGGATCATATTGTTGTTGATTCAAAAATTGGTTCTTCAGGTGCAGGTGCAGGTGCAGGAACAGCACATGCAATGCGTGCAGGAGTTATCAGACCATACAAACCAGCAAAGCATAGACATACAGGAGAAATTGAACAAGAATTAAGTCAAACAGCAGGTAGAAAAATCAAAGTATCAATGAGTCCACACGCAGTAGATGTGGTTAGGGGAATTTTATGTACAAACCATACATTCCTAAAGAAAGATGTTGATGAAAAAGAACTTTGGAAAATATACCGTGCAGAATACAGTGATGAACGATTTGTCAGATTAATTAGAGATAAAGACGGTCTACACAAATTCCCAGACCCAAAATTCTTGGTCGGTTCAAATTTCTGTGATATTGGATTTGATCTAGACAGAGATAACAACAGATTGATTGCTCTATCGGCATCAGATAATCTAATGAAAGGTGCAGCAGGTTCTGCAATTCAAAACATGAACGTCATGGCAGGATTTGACGAGTTCGAAGGAATTATGTATTCCCCACTAACACCAGTATAATAGATGATTACGATAAAAATTGGTGGGAGTGTAGTAGATAATTTACATCCATCAACAATAGACGATATTAAAAAAGTTGTAGAGCAAGAAGGTGTCATACTAGTTCACGGCGGCGGTAAAGAAGTGACAAAGGTTACAGAACAATTAGGTAAAGAACCTAAATTTGTTGTATCACCTAGTGGGATAAAGAGTCGATATACAGACAAAGAAACTTCTGAAATTTTTACAATGGTAATGTCAGGAAGAATAGGTAAAACAATTGTTCAAATGTTGCAAAAAAATGGAATTAATGCAATTGGATTGTCAGGTATGGATGGGAAAACAATTGAGGCTAATAGAAAAAAGAAATTAATGATTATGAATGAAAAAGGAAGAAAACAAGTAATTGATGGCGGATATACAGGTAAAATTTCAAATGTAAATTCAGATTTAATCAAAACTATCATGGATAAAGGATATACTCCGGTAATTTCCCCAATTGCAATAAGTGAAGAGTCTGAATTTCTAAATGTTGACGGAGACAGGGCAGCGGCTAATGTAGCAGGATATGTCAAGGCAGATAAGGTGTTATTTATTACAAATGTAGACGGATTGCTCATGGAAGACAAATTGGTTGAAAAATTATCATTAGAAGAGGCAAAAGAAATAATGCCAAAAATTGGATTCGGTATGGAGAAAAAAATTCTTGCTGCAACAGAAGCACTTGAAATGGGAGTTAAAGAAGCATTGATTGCAAATGGTCAAAAAGAAAATCCAATTTCATCTGCGATAGAACATAACAATTGTACGGTGATAACTAAATGAGTGAGGATAAATTTCTTGGTAATCTTTATCAAAGATTTCCAGTAACAATAGAGAAGGGCTTAGGTGCACATGTTTGGGATACCGAGGGTAAGGAATACATCGATTGTATGGGAGGATACGGAGTTGCATTACTTGGACACCAAAATGAAAGAGTTACCAATGCATTGAAAGCACAACTTGAGAAAATTATTACAGTTCACAGTTCACTTTACAGTAAAACTCGTGAAGAGTTTTTGGAAAATCTTTTCAAAGTTGCCCCAAAAAATTTGTCGCAGGTTCATCTGAATAATAGTGGTGCAGAAGCAATTGAGGCGGGAATGAAATTTGCACGTAAGTTTACAGGAAAAACCGAGATGGTTGCAATGAATGGTTCATACCATGGAAAAACACTAGGTGCACTTTCAATAACATTTAATCCAAAATACAGAAAGGCATTCAAACCACTTGTGGAAAAAGTATCATTTTCACCTTTTGGCGATATTGAAAAGCTTCGTGAAACAGTTAATGATCAAACAGCATTTGTAATTTTAGAACCTATTCAAGGAGAAAGCGGCATTCATGTGGCACCTGATGGATTTTTACAGGATGTCAGAAAATTATGTGATGAAAAGAATATTCTATTAATTTATGATGAAATACAAGCAGGACTAGGACGCACCGGAAAGATGTGGGCCCATCAACACTGGGATACCGCACCAGACATACTTTGCTTAGCAAAAGGAATTGCAGGAGGAGTGCCAATGGGTGCAACATTAGTAAAACCTGAAATTTTAGACTGTATCTCAAAGGGAGAACATTCATCAACATTTGGAGGAAATCCATTATCATGTGCTGCAGGAACCGCTACAATGCAGGCATTGACACAAGATAAACTAGTGGAGAATTCTGCAAATATGGGGAAATTGTTTAGAGAAGGATTGGATAAATTAAAAGAAAAACATCCAGTAATCAGAGAGGTTCGAGGTAAAGGATTGATGATAGGAGTTGAATTAAAATTTGAAGTTAGACATATACTAATGGAAGGTATTCAAAAAGGATTACTTTTGCTATATTCTGGTAGAAATATCTTAAGATTACTTCCACCACTAGTCATAACACAGGATGACGTAACAAAATCTTTAGAAATACTAGATGAATTATTTACTAATGAGGAAAAGAGAAAAAATGTCCAAGGATAAGATTGATGAGAAGATTTTAGACTATTTGAGAAATGATTCTAGAGAATCATTTGTAGAAATTGGGAAAAAACTAAAGCTTTCAGAATCTGCAGTTCGTAGAAGAGTAAAGAATTTGGTAGACAGTAAAGTCATTGAAAAATTTACAATTGAAATGGGAGAGACTAATTCTACAAGTGCAATAGTTTTGATATCTGTTGACTCAACTACAGATACATCAAAAGTTTCATCAAGATTAACAAAATTGTATGCAGTAAAAACAGTTTATGAAATTACCGGACAGTACGATATCAGTGTGATCATAAAAGCACCAAGCATAACTGAGATTAATGCCGCAATTGATGAATTAAGAAAAATTCCAGGCGTAATTGATACAAATACAGTAATTATTCTAAGAACAATCAGATAAACGAAAATCGATACGATTTTTTAAATTCATACTAAATTAGATAAGAAATAACTGGATATCTGCGAAGCTAGTACGATTATGTTTATATTAATCATTTATTTCAACGAAATTAGTAATGACTGATCCGAATCACTATGCAGATATGTATAACTCATATGAAAAAACTCCAAAAAAAATTCGAGTGTTAGATTCAACTCTACGGGAAGGTGAACAACATCCAGGAGTTTCATTTACAAATAAACAGAGAATTCAGATAGCATGGATGTTAGATTATTTTGGTGTGGATCAGATAGAAATTTCACCAGTAGTTTCACCAGATCATAAAGAAGCAACTAAAACAATTATCCAACAAGGATTAAAAGCAGATATCGTTTCACACGGTAGAGCATTAAGACAAGACATCGATACATCATTATCATGTGATGCAAAATGGGTAGCTGCATATCTTGGAATATCAGATATTCATCTAAAAGACAAATTACGAATTACACAAGACGAAGCATTAGAACGTGCAGTAGATACAGTAACTTATGCAAAAGATCATGGATTAAAAATTAGATTCACTGTTGAAGACGGAAGTAGAGCAGAACCAGAATTTTTGCTAAAGTTATGTAAATCAATTGAAGACGCAGGAGTTGATAGAATTAGCTTACCAGATACAGTTGGAATAATGAGGCCGATTGGAATGTATAATTTTGTTAAGAAAGTTCGTTCAGAAATATCTACACCACTTGATGTTCATGTACATAACGATATTGGATTTGCATTAGCAAATGCATTTTCAGCATGTGATGCAGGAGTTGATCAAATTCATACCACGATAGATGGAATTGGAGAGAGAACAGGCATACCAGCATTAGCAGAAGTGGCAGTTGCTTTGACATATCTCTTCAAATCACCAAATGATTTTAGATTAGATATGTTAGCAGATCTTTCAAGACTCATAGATCAATACACTACAATTCAGCCATATGATTCAAAACCAATTGTTGGATCATCAGCTTACAAACATAAAGCAGGAACACATTTAGCTGCAATCCTCAATAATCCAGCAGCCTATGAACCAATTCCACCAAGAGTAGTTGGAAATAGAAGAAAAATAGTATTTGGGGAATTAGCAGGCAAAACAGGTGCAAGTTACCTAATGTCATTATTAGGAATAGAGAAAGATCCTGAAACTGCAAAGAATGTTGCAGCTGGGTTAAAAAATCTCAGAATGGGAGATGTTCTGGAAATTCCACTAGAGGATCGCCTTGAACGTAAAATAATTAAGGATGAAAAAAGAGAGGAAAAATAGGTAAAAATGGCGAATTGTCCAGAATGTGATGCAAACATAGGTATCCCTGACGATGCAGTAGAAGGCGAAATTGTCACCTGTCCAGATTGCGGCGCAAGTTATGAACTTAGCAAAGCATCCGAAGGTTTTGAGTTAAAACCAGCTCAAACAGTCGGAGAGGATTGGGGACAGTGACCGGCAAAATTTCAATCCTTTACGATACAATCCGTCTTGAAGAAAAATTACTAATTGAATCTGCAAAGAAAAATGATATCGCAATAGATATGGTAGATTGTAAAAAATTGTTTTTGGATTTGAATGAAAAAAATTGCTTAGATGGACCAGTATTACAAAGATGTGTTAGCTATTATAGAAATTTACACTCTACTGCAGCTCTTGAAGGTCAAGGTGCCAAAGTGGTGAATTGTCTAAACACAGGTGTTTTTGCGGGAAATAAATTATTTACACATATGTTGTTACAAAAAGCAGGAGTTCCAACACCAGATGCAACAGTTGCATTCTCAAAAGATTCTGCACTAGAAGCATTGAAAAAACATGGATTTCCAAAAATAATTAAACCAACGGTAGGTAGTTGGGGAAGAATGGTTTCCAAGTTAAATGACATGGATGCTGCAGAAGGAATTATAGAAGGAAGAGAAGCAATGTATCCAATTCATCACATTCATTTTCTAGAGGAGTTTGTGCAACGTCCACCAAGAGATATTCGCGTGATTGTCATAGGAGATAATGTAGCAGCTGGAATATACAGAAATTCTGGAGATGGTAATTGGAAAACAAATACACATCTTGGTGGCTCTGCAGAAACATGTGAGATTACTAATGAACTTGAAGACATATGCATTAAAGCAAAAGATGCAGTGTTTGGAGATATTGTTGGAATTGATTTAATGGAGAGTAATGAGAAAGGCATGGTTGTACATGAAATAAACAATACAACTGAATTTAGAAATGTTGTAAGAGTTACAGGGGTAGATATTCCAGGATTAATGTTAGAACATGTTAAGGGGTTAGCATAGATGGATGAACATTTAGAAACTTCCAGATATGCAATTAAAACTTTGGAAAAAGCATTACGAATCTATACTCCATCATTAAGTGAAAAGGCATTAGCCGATTTTCTTGCAGATAGATGTGATGATTTAGGATTTAGAGATATTCATCAGGATGAAGTTGGAAACTTGATTGCAACTAAAGGCTCAGGAGAACCAAAAATAATGTTGTGTGGTCACATGGATGTGGTTCCAGGAAAGATTAAGGTAAGAATAGAAGGCAACATGTTACATGGCAGAGGCGCCTCAGATGCAAAAGCACCACTAATTGCAATGTTATTTGCCGCTGCAAGTATAGGAGAGAATCAAGGAACTATAACATTTGTTGGAGCAGTTGATGAAGAAGGTAATGCAACAGGAATAAAGAATTTAGTAAAAAATAAGCCTGATGTAGATTATGCAGTTTTTGGAGAACCAAGTAGCATTCAAAAAGTTACAATTGCCTACAAAGGTCGTTTAGCAATTAATCTTAGAGTGAATGTGAAGGATAGCGCCCATGCAAGTGCACCCTGGTTGGCAAAAAATGCAATAGAAGAAATATCATCAGTTGCTAATGAATTGAAAAATGAATTAGAAGGAGGTCAAGAAGAGAAAAGTAAGGGAATGATGCTTACTGCAACCCTTACAGAAATTCGTGGAGGTACAAGCCATAATGTTACACCAAAAGAATGTGTAGCTACATTAGACATTAGGATACCAGTTGACATGAATTGTAATGATATTGAAGAGAAGATTACGAGAATAGTCAATGAAATATCAACAAAAAGAGAGATTGAAGTTTTGTATTCAGTAATAGATGAAACAGAACCATTTGAGGCAGCACATAATTCGCCATTAGTAAGAGCATTAACATTATCAGTATTAGATGTAGAAAAGAAAAGACCAATGTTAATTAGAAAAACAGGTACAGGAGACATGAATGTTATAGGAAATCAGTTAAAGATACCAGTAATAACATACGGTCCAGGAGATCCTCATGAGGCACATACAATTGATGAAAAAGTTTCAATTGATGAATTTGTCAAAGGAATAGAAATTCTAAAAAAATCACTACATCATTTAAAAAGACTACATGACAGAACGAAATAATGCTGTGGTTTATCGGATTAGGAATTTCAGGTATTTCAGAATTATCATCTAGTATATTAGATGTAATAAAAAATGCAAAAATTGTATATTTAGAATCATTTACAAGTCCAATTTCAGAAACTGAAAAAAAACAGTTAGAAGATATTTCAAATGGTGAATTCAAGATTGCGAAAAGATGGTTAGTTGAGGATGGAAATGAAATTCTAAAAAGTGCAAAAAATGAAGAAACAGTATTAATTTCATATGGCGACCCATACATTGCTACAACACATCTTGAGTTAAAGACACGAGCAATGAGAGATGGAATAGAAACAAAAACAATTCATTCAGCTTCAATTGTTTCATCATTAATTGGAGAAGTAGGATTACACTATTACAAAGTTGGAAAAGTGTTAACAATCATGAATGACCCAAAATCAATGATCACTCCATACAATACAATTTTTGATAATTTATTGAGTAAAACACATTCAGTTATTTTGCTTGAATACAATGAAGATAAATCATTTTTCTTAGATCCAAAAGATGCATTTTCATTATTGTTAGATGCTGAAAAGACGCAGAATCGTAAAGTCATTTCAGAAAAAACTTTTGCAATTGTTGCATCTAGAATTGGAAAAAATAATCAAAAAATAATTTCCGGGCACATATCAAATTTAATTAAAAAAGAATTTGGAGAATCGCCACACAGCATAATTATACCTGGAAGATTACATTTTACAGAATCAGATGCACTGAAAACCATTACAAAATGTCTTGATGAACCAATTGATAATTCTGCAGATATAAAGAGCATTTCAGAACAAATGATTGAAAAATATGTTCCAATGGTAAGAGAAGCACTAGAAGAAATTAGACCGCATTATGATAATCTTAAAGAATATGAGGATGTTTTGATCAATGCAAAATTGTACATTGATGATGCAGAAAATTTTCTTAAAGAAGGAAAAAAAGAGTATGCAGTATTAAGCATAGGCTATGCAGACGGTCTAGTAGACGCATTACGTATTGCAAAAGGTTTTGACCCAAAAATGTGACAACGATGAGTTGAAATTGGACATAACATGAATGGAAATAATATGAAAACACTTTCAGAAATACAAAATTCATCATCAAAAATTGTTTTGGCAGGGGGAGTTTTTGATATAATTCATCCAGGACATATCAATACATTGAATGCTGCAAAGAAGCTAGGAGATTTTTTGGTTGTTGTAATAGCGACAGATAAAACAGCAGTTAAGATGAAAAAACGCAAGCCACTACATAGTGCTCAATTAAGACAAGAATTAGTTTCATCATTAAATATGGTTGATTTTTGTATTATTGGAAATGATGAGGATATTTTCAAAACAGTAGATTTGGTTAAACCTCAAATAATTGCATTAGGTTATGATCAAACCCATCAAGAAAAATTTATCACCGAAGGATGTAAAAAAATTAACTTAGATGTGACAGTGGCCAGATTAGAATCCCCAAGACCTGAAACTTCAAGTTCAGTAATTCAAAAAGAATATGGTGACGATATTCACGATCTTTAAGTAAAATTATCTAATATTGAAATTTTAACTTTAACATTTGATTTATCAGAAATTTTTAATGATTTGCGTATATTATTTTTTGAAATGAATTCTACAATTGTTGTATCATGATGTGTTCGTTCCAATAAAATTAATTCGCAGTCAATTTTATTATTTATTTTTGATTTGAAACATTTGACCCATCCAAAGGTTCGCTTACCATCAGAAAATGGACTAATCTTTATTCCATCATAATTTGATAATTGTGAGATAGCCTCAGAAAAAATTTTTTCTTTAATTTGTACATTCAAAGTTCCAGGGTAGGGGATATAACCTAATTTGGATTTGAATTGTTTAGTGTACCCCTTCATCGACATATAGTATGCACCTTCCCCCATTCCAGAAGTTATTGTACCGGTGAAAGTTAGAGAATTAGGGGATTTCGATATTAATTTTGATAAAAGATTGTGTAGTGTCGATAATTCAACAAATCCCTTACTAGTGATTTTTATCGATTGCTTTCTTCCAGATTGAATTCTTTCAATAAATCCACCCAACTCTAATTCCTTCAAATGTAGAGATGCAGATTGTTGAGATTTACCAATTTCTTTTCCAAGTGAAGTAGTAGTGATATTAACAAAATTATGTTTTCCCCCTTTGGATAAGATATGTGCTAAAGTTAGAAGATGTTGTGTTTTTAAATCAGCCATTAATTAGATGCTATACCAAGTTCTCTAAATGTTTTTAATGATACACCATCAGAGTCAGATAATTTTGCAGTTCTGTGACCAATAATATTTTCAACACCAGCTGTTTTTGCAGCATCAACAAGTCTTTGAGTAATTATCCCATCTAAAATTAGATATTTGATTCCAGATTGACCAGATATTTTTTCAACCAATTCAGGAATTGCAACCCTAAATACTTCAGATTCATTAGAGTCAAGTGCAATTGCTTCTAGGGATTCATTCAATTCTGAGAATTTATTTTTACATAATTCTGCAAGAGGGCCGTCATCTACATTTTTAATTTCAGGTGTGGACAATTCTTCTTCCATCTGTTTTTTAACAGGACTCAAAAGTTCATCAACTCTTTTTGGAGTTAATTCTTCAACTTCAATTCCAGTATCAGCACGTAATTCAAGATCAACATGTACAACAGATTTTAATTCTTTTAGAATAAATCCACCTGCTCGATCACCATCGGTGAATGCTACAACTTTTTCTTTTTCTTCACATATCTTTTGAATTGATTCATCAATTCTTCCACCTTCAAATGCTAATGCATTATCATAACCTGCTCTTAAGAGATTAATTATATCAGCCCTACCTTCTACTAGAATTATCCATTTAGAATCAAAAATTCCGGTACTGCAATGAAGTTTTTTAGGACCATATGTAGTAATTTTTTCTGAATTATTTTCATGAACTTGTTCAAGCATTTCCTGTCCTTCACTAACAGAATTTGTGGCCCATTTTTGTTTGATTTCTTTTGCACGTTCTAAGATTTTTTGTTTTTTATTTGCTCGAACATCTTCTATATCATCTAGTCTGAAAGTGCTGTCAAATGGACCAACTTTATCTATACTTTCAACTGCAGCAGAAATTAATGTGCATGTATCAATATCAGTACTCATTGGCAACTTTGCGTCACCTTTAGTAGTATTTTCAGACTGGAACGTATTAACTTCAATTCGACCTACCTTAGACACTCGTTGCAGTTCATTCAGATTCATTTCAGGTCCCAAAAGACCTTCGGTTTGTCCGAATATAGCGCCGATTATATCTGCTCGTTCGACAAGTCCATCAACTTCAAATGAGAGTTTGATTTCGTACTTGACAATACCTGTAAATGGCAATTATTTATCATCTCCTTAATGTTCAATAATCAGAGATAAAATTTGAGATTTATAAACGATTTGAATAAATTAAATGAAAAAGAGAGAAGAGAAAAAATGTTTACTCAGTACTGAATGAAGAGCCACATGAACAAGATTTTGTTACATTTGGATTATTGATTTTGAAACCAGAACCCATTAGGCTTTCAATATAATCGACGTTTGCGCCATTGAGATGATCAATGCTCATACTATCGACTAGTACTTTAACACCATTTTCTTCAATTACTCTATCATCTTCTTCAGACTCTTTTTCAAAGCCCATTCCGTATGATAGACCAGAACAACCGCCACCTTGAACGTAAATTCTTAGAAATTGGGGGTTACCGTCTTCCTCAGCCATGAACTCTTTAATTTTTTCAGCGGCTGGTGCAGTGATTGTCACCAATTTACCTGTTTGTGTTGTAGGTTGTTGTAATTCAGCGGATGCTTCCTGTGGTTTTGGAGTCTCATTATGAGTACTACAAGAATCACCGACTGTTTCAGCTTCTGTTGCCATACAGATTTTCAATCCTCAAATTATAAGAAGCTTTTCCCCCTTTGTAGCGTATTAATAAAGAAAATAAGAAAAATAGAGTGATTCTATTTTTTTGATTTATTGACAAAGTCTACCATGCGTTGTTCCCTATCAGGATCAGAGAAACAGTTTCTCCAGGCCAATAGTTCGACACCTAATCCGGTATCTAGATCTGCATTTCGTCCTTTGTTAATAGCTGTTTTTGACATGCGAACTGCGAGTGTAGCGTTTGATGCAATAGTTTTTGCCATGCTCATAACCTCTTCCATTAGAGATTCTAAAGGAACGACATTATTTACAAGACCGATTTCTTTTGCTTCAGCAGCCTTGATCATTTTGCCAGTGTAGACAAGTTCTTTTGCTTTTGCAATACCAACTATTCGCATCAATCTTTGTGTTCCACCCCATCCAGGAGGGATTCCAATTGTAACTTCAGGTTGGCCCATTCTTGCATTTTCAGATGCGATTCTAATGTCACAAGACATTGCAACTTCACAACCACCACCCAATGCAAATCCATTCACTGCAGCAATTGTTGGTTTTGAAACATTTTCAACAGTTGCAGTTACTTCTTGTCCAAGCTTTGCATATACTTCAGATTCATCAGCTGATATTTTTGACATGTATTCGATGTCAGCTCCAGCTGAGAATGCCTTATCACCTTCGCCAGTCAAAACAATTACTTTTACACTATCATCCTTATCGAGTTGCTGAAAAGTAGAAATAATTTCTCTTGCAACATCAATATTCATAGCGTTAAGCTTTGTTGGGCGATTAATCTTTACGACACAAACGCCTTCATCTTTGCTTGTTGTAATCATTGACATGATAGAAAACGAATAGAATGTGAAATTAAATGTTGTCTATTTTCCACGGACTTTGCCCCATTGGGCTAGTGCAGATGCTGCTGCAATCCAAGTTCTAAGGTCTTGGTAAACTGGGACATTGTGTTTTTCAATTAGTTTAATCATTTTTTCAGTGTATGGTCCACCATTTCCACCACATAAGATTGGCTTTTTTCGTTTCTTTGATAGTGCAGCTAAATGTTGGACAATTGTTTCTTCAAGAGGATCATCTTGGAAAACGAACCAAGGCATTGCGATATCAATATTTTTGTCTGCCAAGAATTGTTCAAGAACAAAATTGTAATCACCTGCAGTTGCACCACCACCAACATCAGCTGGATTTCCATTATGAATTGGAACAGTTGGTGGGAAATGTTCTTTAATTTTTTTACGAGTTTTTGAATCTAATTTTCCAATTGTAAGTCCTAATCGTTCTAAATGATCAATTCCACCAATCATAGGACCGGCACCATTACTTGTCATTGCGACACGATTACCATTCGCATGTGGTTGCCATGCCATTGCCTTCAACACACCTACTAATTCTTGATAACTATCAACTGATATTATTCCTGCTTGTTTGAATGCACCCATTATCATTGCGTTAGAACCTCCAAGTGAACCGGTATGAGATGCTGCTTGTTTTGCACCAGCTGCAGTTCTTCCACTCTTCCAAATAATAACGGGTTTTTTCTTTTCTTTCATTACCCGTTTTGCAGTATTGATGAATTTTCTTCCATCACCAAATCCTTCAACATATAATCCAATTACTTTAGTTTGAGGATCATTTGCGGCATACCATATCATGTCTGCTTCATCAACGTCAGAACGATTACCAAAGCTAATCATTTTTGATAAACCAAACAAATCTGCACTTTCTAGCATACTAATTCCCATAGTTCCACTTTGCGAAAAGAATGCAACGTTACCAAGTTTTGAACGAACCATTCTTGCTTGTCCTTGAAATGCACAATCGAGTCTATTTGCTGCATTAAACATTCCAATACAGTTAGGACCAATTACACGAATTTTGTGTTTTAATGATAATTCTTTAACTTCAGCTTCCATTGCGGCTCTGTCACCACCAAGCTCTTTTCCACCACCAGATACAATTACAACATTGTGAATTCTTTTCTTTGCGCAAGTTTTCATAATTGGTCCACATGCTGAAAGATCAACACAAACAACAACTAGATCAACTTTATCTTTTATTGCATCTAATGAAGGATAACATTTCATTCCAAGAATTTTCTTTTGTTTAGGATTAATTGGATAAACTTTACCTTTGTAATCTTGTTTTCCAAGTGCATCTAATACAGAATTACCAATTTTCCCAGGTGTTGCAGATGCTCCAACTAACGCAACAGATTTGGGTGTGAAGAATTTTTCCATTGATGCAATGACTGGTTTTGCTTTTGAGATTGAATTTTTTCTTAATTCTTTATTGAGAATAATTTTTGCATCTACTACAAAGTAGGATTTTGGATATACGATTACAGGATTGAAGTCAATACTGTTGATATAATTTGCATTTTCAACACCAATTTTTCCAATTTGAACAAGTGCTTTTGCAACCATGTTTGTGTCAATTGGTGCACTTCCACGAAAACCTTTGAGGAGTTTTGAGCCTTTTAGTTCATTTAACATTGATTTTGCATCAGATGTAGTAATTGGAAGCATTCTAAATGCAACATCCTTGAAAACTTCAGTCATGACACCGCCTAATCCAGCCATAATCATTGGTCCAAATTGCGGGTCGTTTTGTATACCTACAATTAATTCAACTCCTCCTTTTGGAACCATTTTTTCTAAAAGAATTCCTTTTACGTCAACACCTTTCTTTTTAGATAATCTACCATACATGTCATTGAATGTTTTTTTGACATCAGCAACATTATCAATACCAACTTTTACTCCACCAACATCAGTTTTGTGAAGAATTTGTGGAGATACAACTTTCATTACTAATGGAAATCCTAATTTCTTTGCCTGTTTTGCGGCTTCATCAGCAGATTTTGCTAAAGCAAAACCAGGTACTTTAACACCATATTTCTTTAAGATTCCTTTTGATGATTCTTCAGTGATAACTTTATGATCAGTTTTGATTATTTCTTCAAAAGTGTTTTTTACAGAAGACATTATTCGATCGATGAAAAAATTTTTCGTTATATTAATCTTTGATCAAAATTTTTGTTTAAGGCCAGATTCCTTTGTGCTCAAATGCTTCCATGACTCTTTGTACTGCTAGAACCATTGCTGCACGTCTCATGTCAATTTTGTACTTTTTAGAAATATCATAACTATCTTTTAGACCTCTAACAATATTTGCTTCCATTTTTCCTGCAACTTCATCAAAGCTCCAGTAATATCCCATATTATTTTGAACCCATTCTAGATATGATATACAAACACCACCAGAGTTTGCAAGAATATCAGGAATAACCATAATTTTTTTCTTGTAAATGATTGGATCTGCTTCAGGTAGTGTTGGTCCATTTGCAGCTTCACCGATAATTTTACACTGTAGTTTGTTTGCAAGTTTAGCATCAATTTGATTTTCTAGCGCACCGGGAATTAGAATTTCACATTTTGTTGTCAATAGCTGTTCAGTAGAGACTTTTTTACTTCCCGGGAAACCTACTACACTTCCTTTCTTCTTCTTATGTTCGATTAATTTACTAACTTTAAATCCATTTGGAACAATTATTGATCCTTTAGAATCGCTTGCACCAATACATTTTGCACCCATCTTTTCAAGATATTCACCTGCAAAAGTAGATGCGTTTCCAAATCCCTGTAAAACAACTTTGGCACCTTTAAGATTAATTTTTAGTATTTTGGCTGCGCCTCTAACACAATATGCAGTTCCCAATCCAGTTGCAACATTTCTTGCAAGTGAGCCACCCATAGGTATTGGTTTTCCAGTAATTACACCTGGAGAGTATTTGTTGCCATTCATCTTACTCCAAGTATCCATTATCTGTGTCATTTCTTTTCCAGTTGTGTAAACATCAGGTGCAGGAATATCTTTTTGAGGTCCTATTATTTCACCGATTTTATATGCAAATCCTCGAGTTAATCTCTCTAATTCTCCATCACTGAGTTTATCTTTTTTTGGATTGACAAAAATTGCACCTTTTCCCCCACCAAGTGGCACATCAACTACAGCACATTTCCATGTCATCCAAGATGACAAAGCCATAACTTCACGTTCCATATATTGCACACCACCTTCAGGATCAAAATATCTAATTCCACCTTTGTATGGACCACGATCGTTGTTATGTTGTGATCTAAATCCAGTAAAGACACGTATTTTTCCATTATCCATTTTTACAGGAATTTTAACACGGAGAACTTTATTTGGCATTGCAAGATATTCACGTATGCCTTTATCTTTAATTTTTAAAACGTCACAAGCGTCATTAACTTGCTTTGTTGCATTAGCAAAAGGATCATGTTTTACCAAGATGAATATTGTGTAATTTCAAATTATACTTAAAAGTATCTTTCAGAAATATCAAATTTTTTATCATCTAATGTAATAGATAGTTTATGAAAATGTTAGTTACCGGAGCAGGAGGTTTCATAGGCTCCAGACTATCAAAGAAATTGATTTCAGAGGGCCATGATGTTTACGGGGTATTTCACGACTCCACATGTCAGATAGATGGAATTCAAGTTATTAATGCAGATTTAAGAGAAGATGATTTTGATATTCCGGATATTGAATTTGATGTTGTTTTTCATCTAGCAGCTGCCACTCCACTGGTTAAAGACAAAAAGAAACAAAAAAGAATCAACTATGATGGAACTGTAAATTTATTCAATAAAATTAAAGATAAGACAGATTTCATAATTTATGCATCAGGATTAGGAGTATTTGGTAATCCAAAGAGCATAGTTGATGAACAAAGCCCTATCAAACCAGATACAGATTTTGTCAAGATAAGATTAGATGCACAAAAATTTCTTGAGGATTCATGTAAGGAAAACAATATTGGATTTTCAGTGTGTTATTTTGGTGATGTATATGGTGATGGTAGTTGGTTTACAGAGATGATAGTTAAGAAATTAAAGAGTGGAATGATGAAGACTCCTGGAAAAGGGGATTATGACAAATGCTTCATACATGTTGAGGATGCAGTAGGAATTTTAGTATCCATCGCAAAAAATAGCTTAAAAAATCAATCATATGTTTGTGCAGATTCAACCTCAGTTACATTTAAAGAATTTGTAGATTATACAGCAGATAAAATTGGAACAAAACATCCTGGAGGAGTTCCAATGTTTCTTGCAAAAGGAGTATTGGGAGGAGACTTGGTAAAATTATTAACAACTCCTATGAAAATTTCAAACAAAAAAGTTTCAGAGATTTACAGTTTTGTTTACCCTTCATACAAAGAAGGGATCAATTCAATTCTTGATTCATAGATTAGTATCAGTGCCTAAAAGAACTAACCCTTAAATTGACTCAGTAACTAAGTTTTTCATTATGATGCCAAATCGTGGTTACGACATGACACCAACTATGTATTCACCTGATGGAAGAATCTATCAAGTAGAATATGCATTAGAGACGGTCAAACGTGGTACACTGGCAATAGGAATCATGACAAAAGACGGCATAGTTTTGGCGGTTGAAGAAAAGACAAGAGCATTGCAAGTAGAAGGAATTACACAGAAAATTTTTCAGGTTGATGATCATATAGGAGTTGCAGCAGCAGGATATATTCCGGATGCAAGAGTTCAAGTAGATAATGCAAGATATTTTTCCCAAAGTAACAAATTAACTTATGATGAACCAGTAGACATTGAAACAGTCGCAAAACATCTGGCAGATCAAAATCATCAATTTACACAATATTCAGGTGTTAGACCATTTGGCGTTGCATTAATTATTGCAGGAATAGACAGAAAAGGCGTAAACGTTTACGTAATTGATCCTAGCGGAACTTACAATTCATATTCTGCAATAGCAATAGGAACTGGCTCAGATGAAGTAAATGAATTTCTTGAAAAGAACTACAAAGAAGGGTTAACAATTGACGAAGCTGCATCACTAGCAATCGCTGCAATCAATCTAAAAAGTGAAGAAAAATCTGGCATCGAACACATAAAAATGTCAAAGATACTATCAGAAGGAAAAATGATTGAAAAAATTTCTACTGAAGACCTAAAGAAATTTGACGAGGCTGCAAAAGGCAAATTTGTTAAATAAAATAGAATTTCTCACGAATTGAATTATTAGAGTAATGATTTTGATGCAGATATGGGTTTAGGAAGCTATTGGGGAGAAGTAATAGACGTACTTCGCGAGATTATACCAGTTTATGATAAAGTGAATTCATTTATCTCATTAGGAAAAGATGTTGAACATAGAAACAGAGCAATTAAGGGTAGAGTGAAGAAAGGAGATAAAATTCTCGATGCAGGTTCGGGGTTTGGAAACATGTCAAAAACTGCAGCAAAAATTGTAGATAATGATTTGAAGATTATTCTTTATGATCCACTTGTGCCAATGCTAAAAAATACGGATAGACTGTTCGATAAAAAAATTGATTCGGCATGCGGAGTATTTGAACACGTTCCATTTCAAGATAAAGAATTTGATGCAGTACTATCAGGATATTCATTACGTGATGCAATTAGTTTGAAAACTGCAATTTCAGAAATGCACCGAGTTTTAAAAGAGGATGGTAAATGGGTGATAGTCGATTTGGGAAAACCAGATGAACCATTTTTTAGATTTGGCGTAACATTTTATCTTAGAATGATTTTACCAATAATAGCACTAATAGCTGGAGGTAGACTTGGATTGAAATTTGGTACACTGTATGGAACATACAAGCTTTGGCCACAAAATAAAAAATTAGAATCCATGCTGCTTGAGAAATTTTCAAGAGTTGAATTTGAAAAAGACCTTATGGGCGGAGCTATTATGGTTGCTGCGTACAAATGAATAATAGACTAATCCTAGTTTACATAACCGGCATTTTAATTGGAATTTCATACGGACTCCAAGGTCCACTGTTACCTGTTTTTGCAAAAAATGTAATCGGTGCATCATATGCAGATCTTGGAGCCATAGGTTTCGCCAATTTTATTCCATACATGTTCTTTCCATTGTTTGTTGGGATTTTACTAAATCGCTTCAACAATGCGCATCTGCTTTCACTAGGAATTGGAATAAATTCAGTATCAGTATACTTACTTTCAATTTCACAGTCAGTTCCAGAAATAATGGGATATCGAGTCCTTACAGGAATCGCTCATGCATTCTTCTGGCCACCATGTGAAGCAATTATTTCAAACGTAAGCAAAGGAAAAACTCGCGTCAGAAATATTGCAACGTTTACCGGATTCTTTACAACGGGATTCATGATAGGACCACTAATAGGATCAATTGTCTTAGAAAACTTTGATGAAAATTATAGATTCATCTTTGAAATCGCAACTTACGTGCTAGTAGCATCAATTGTTTCGGCAATTGGACTTTCAAGAAACAGACCAATTGTAAATCATGAAAAGTTTTCATTTTCGTCAATCAAGGAAATAATAAAATTTCCGCATGTCATTATGATGTTAATTTACTGTACTGCATCATTTGGGATAATTTTGAGCATTTATCCGGCATTTCTCAACGACAGGACCATGACTCCGGTCAACATTGAAATTTTATTTTTTATTTTTGGATTGTCCAGAATTATAACCCTCATAATGGCAAGCAAGCTAGCTAAAAATACAAGCCTTACGCTGATTTTAGCAACCTTTTCCATAGCAGTAGGATTAGGATTATCATTTTTTGTAGAAAGCATAGTTGAATTTGCAATTGCAATAACGCTTATGGGATTTGGATTCAGTATCTTCTTCCCACTGACACTGGAAATTGTTTTGAGCAAAACAAGAAAGGAAATTTCAGGTACAATGATTGGGGCTTATGAAACCATATTTGGTATAGGATGGGCTAGCGGACCGCTAATTGCAGGGGTTGTTTCTTACTTCTTTGGAAATGAAACACCATATTTGGTGTTCTTTGTAATAGGAATTGGGGTTGCAATACTTTCAATATCAAAAAGAAAACTACTTGAGCCTAATAGAAATACAAATCTTTAATTTTAAAACAGATTAGTGACAAACATGGAATATTTTCTAAATATTATGGGAAGTGAGTGGATGATAATTATTTTCGCTGCATTAATTTTGTTATTTGGAACTAACAAACTTCCTGAAGCTGGAAAAAAGATTGGAAAGATGGTAGGTGAATATAACAAGGCAAAAACTGAAATGCAGAATCAAATTAATGATATGACAAAAACTGAACCGGATAATCCCACAATTGACGGACCAGTACAAACAGAGAGACAAAAATTAGAAAGAATGGCACAAACATTGAGAATTAATGTAGAGAATAAATCAGATGTTGAATTAAAAAATGCTATTGATGCAAAGTTTGGACCTCAAGAAAGTAGTTCAGAAAATAAATTTAAAAACTAATTCTTTTTACTAAATCTATATACATTTTTTCGTAATCGTTTTTGTGCAAAATTATAATATTCTTTAACAATTTCAAATCCACAAAAACGTCTATCTAACATTTTTCCAACTACTGCAACTTGACCAGATCCAAGAAATGGATCAAATACGATATCATGTTTTTTACTAGAATACATCATAATTTTTTTAATTATTTCAGCAGGTAATTTTGTGGGTGTTTTATCTTCACCAGTCCAATATTCACGCTTAATTTCCCAAACATCTTCTTTATCTCTATAATGAAGACTATGACCGTCATCAGATTTTTCATTTTTACCATATCTCGAAAATGAATAAAATTTTCTTTTTTTAGGATTTTTACATACATAAAGACAATGATAATGAGAGGTGACAAATTTATTTTTTGTGACAACACCGAATTGATATTTCCAAATTATATGATTAACTACAGTTAAACCAACATTATCAATTGCAATCAAAATATCTTTTAAATTATTCCAACCTGAAAAGATGTACATACTTCCTGATTCTTTCAATATTCTATTAGCTTCAGAAATCCAATCATAACTAAATTGATAATAATTTTCAGGTGAGATTTCATTATATCCCTCTATAACATTGGAACCTTTTCTATTGTAATTTGCTTTTTTTGCTTTAAAATTAATAGCGAATGGAGGATCAGTGATTATTAGATCGATTTTATTTTTATCCATTAATTTCATTCCTTCAAGACAACTTTTGTTATATATTTTATCAAAAACAATTTTTTTCATTAAATGATTCTCTATGCATGATTACTTAAAATTTGAGTAAAAAGAAAAGATGTAATGTTTTATCATTACAGTTAACGATAAGGGATCTTTGCCTTTTTCTTGTTCACTTCTGCTAATTCTTCTTTCAAGTGTTTTTTAAGAAGATTTTCATGTTCTTTCTTATGCTTCCAGTATGCATTAAGACATGATTGTCTAGTTTTTGCACGATTTAATGCAGTTGTGAATTTTTTATGGCTTTTAGCCACATCGGATGTATAACCTGCCATAATGCGTTGAGGCAAACATTGTAGATAACCTTTTTTGTTTTATGAACATAGTGCCAAGAATAAGACTATTACAGAGATAGCCAGACAGAACAATATGGAAAAGGTTGCAGTAGTTACAGGCAGTTCAAGTGGTATCGGGTATGAAACATCACTGTCATTAGCAAGAGAAGGATATTTTACATATGCAACAATGAGGGATTTAACAAAAGCAGATGAAATAAAAAAGATTGCAGAAAATGAAAATCTTCCTCTCAAAGTAATAGAATTAGACGTAGATAATGAAGAATCTGTAGAAGATGCAATAAAAACAATTATTGACGAAAAACAAAGAATTGATGTATTAGTAAATAATGCAGGATGGGGAATATGGGGAACCGCAGAAGATGTTTCGATGAAAGAATTTAGAGAGCAATTCGAGACAAACTTTTTTTCAGTAGTTAGAATGATTCAGAAAATTGCACCTATTATGAGAAAACAAGGAACTGGCAACATAGTTAACATAAGTTCAATTGCAGGAAGAATAGGCTTTCCGGTTTCAACAGCATACATTAGTTCAAAATTTGCGATAGAAGGCTTATCAGAATCTCTAAGGTATGAGCTTGGACCGTTTGGAGTAAATGTCATAATTATCGAACCAGGAGTAATAAAAACAAACTTTTTTGATTCAATGAGAACAGCGAAGAAAGCAGATGAAAGTGATGTCTATAGAGATATTACAATAAAAGTGATTTCAGGTGTTAAAATGATGGCAGAAATGGGAACACCTCCAAAAGAAGTTGCAAATGTGATAATAAAATCACTGAAAGAAGAAAAACCTCTACCAAGATATGTAGTTGGAAATGATGCAGCGATGTTTTTAGAAGCAAAAAAAATGAAAACAGATATTGAATTTGAAAATTATCTAAAAAAAGAACTGTATGGGGAATAACCCCCAGATTAGAATATATACGCCAAAGATTGATTTTTGTCAAAGTCCGTAGGATTGTAAATTATAATGAAATGGAAAAAATTAGAACACAATGGCATACTATTTCCGCCAGATTTTGAAACAAAAAAAATCAAAATTAAGATCAAAGGTGAAAGTGTAGATTTAGACATTAAACAAGAAGAGATGATTTACCAATGGGCAAAGAAAAAAGATACACCATACGCACAAGACAAAGTTTTTCAGAAAAATTTTGTTTCAGACTTTGCAAAAACGTTTGGTAGTAAATATAAGAAATTAGAATTAGGAGAAATTGATTTTAAAAATGCGTTTAATTTGGTAGATAAAGAAAAAGACGCAAAAGAACTTCTAACAAAAGAACAAAAAAAGGCACTTGCTCTAAAACGTAAAGAATTGAGAGAGGAGATGAAAGAAAAGTTTGGAAAAGGTAAGATGGATGGCAAGGAAGTTGAAATTGCAAATTACATGGCAGAACCTCCCGGTATCTTCATAGGCAGAGGGGAACATCCTCTACGCGGTAAATGGAAACCAAAAGTTACATCAAAAGATGTCACCTTAAACCTGGGTAAAGAAGCAAAAGTTCCAAATGGAGATTGGGGTAAAATTGTTCATGATAAAGAATCAATGTGGATGGCAAGCTGGACAGATTATCTAACACAAAAAAGAAAATATGTATGGTTAGCAGATACAGCGGGAATAAAACAAGATAGAGACAAGGCAAAGTATGACAAAGCAAAAATGCTCGCAGGAGAAATTGAAACGGTAAAAAATAAAATTGTTAAAGATATGGGAAGTAAGGATGCAAAAGTTAGAAGAATATCTACAGTATGTTGGTTAATTTATCGTACCGCAATGAGAGTAGGAGATGAAAAAGATCCAGAAGAAGCAGATACCGTGGGAGCGACTACATTAAGAAAAGAACATGTGACATTAACATCAGATGCAATAAAATTTGATTTTCTTGGAAAAGATAGTGTAAGATGGCAAGAAACAGTTCCAGCAATTAACAATGATAAACAATTCCATGAAAATCTTAAGGAATTAACATTAAAAATTAAACCAACCGATGAAATTTTTGGTAATTTGACATCAAGAGATGTTAACGAATATTATAAAACCGTTGTAAATGGATTGACTGCAAAAGTTTTCAGAACATTTAGTGCATCCACAGTTGTATCAAAATATCTTAACGATAATGGAGATATCAAAAAAAGTTCCCAAATGGAGAAGCTTTATCACGCAAAGCTTGCAAATCTAGAAGCTGCCAAAATGTGCAATCATAAGAGAACAATTCCTAAAACATTTGAACAATCTCTTCAAAAAAAGCGTGATACACTAAAAGTGGCAGAGAAAGCAACACCTTGGGAGAAAAATGAAGAAACATTGAAGAAAGCAGAAACTACAAAGACCAAAACAGATGCTCAAGAAAAGAAAAGAAAAGAGCGAATTTCAAAAATTAAACAGATGATCAAAAAATCAAAAACGAAGCAAAAAGAAAGAGTGGAGAAATTAAAATTACAATTAGACCTTACAGAAAAGACAAGAGATTATAATCTTGGCACATCATTAAGAAACTATATCGACCCACGAATTTTCAAATCATGGACAGATGAAGTAACAGCAGATTGGGAGAAACTCTATACATCTGCATTGCAGAAAAAATTCCTGTGGGTAAAGTCAGAAAATGAGTCATGGCAAAATGTCTCAAAACATTATTGATTTTAACATTTAATTGCCATATTCTTAGATAAAATTCATGCCGGGGTAGCTCAGCCTGGTTAGAGTGCCAGTTCGAATGGTAAACTCTAACGGTTCTTCCATAGAAGGCAATACTCATAATCTGGAGGTCGTGGGTTCGAAACCCACCCCCGGCATTACACTATAATGCTAAAACCCACTCTTATTCAATAACAGTTAGTGTAAACGATTCTTTTTCATCAGTTAGTGCAGTAGGATTTGAGAAATCATTCCATAAAAATTTCTCAACAGTGTAACTTCCCGATTCAGATGGCGTGTATGATAATACTTGGTCTAATGTTTGACCAGCACCTAACATTCCAGTAACGTGTGATAATGAAATTGTGGTGTTAGTTGAATCTTTAATCTGTACAATTAGTGCAAATGATTGTTGAACTTCTGAATCATTTGTAAAGTCCATTGTAATCTCTATCTTTTCATTAACAGATAATTCTGAAATTGCTTGTTGTGATGCTGCTTCAGCTGCTTGCGCTGCCGCTTCTGCTGCTGCAATTCTTGCTGCAGATTCTGCTTCTGCAATTCTTGCTGCAGCTTCTGCTTCTGCGGCTGCAGCTTCTGCTTCTGCGGCTGCAGCTGCTGCTTCTGCTGCTGCAATTCTTGCTGCAGTATCATCTTCTACTTGTGAAGATTCTGCTTGTGAAGTAGTTGTTGTACCACCATCACCAACAATTATTGTTCCTAACATCCATGGATGTACCATACAGTAGTAAGGATATGTTCCTGCATCTAATATTGGAGTTGTGTATGCAGTCCCCATCATTACTAGTGAACTGTCCCATGCACCACTTGGCCCATCTGCTGGAGTACCAGCTGTAGATGTGTGTGCTGCCGAATCATTGTTTGAAAAAGTTACAGTTTCGCCAGAAGAAATTGTTAATGTTGCAGGAATGAAACAATCAGGTTCACATCCAGGTGTTGAAGAACCTGCTGCATTTTCGACTACATTCGAGGATATTGTTTGTGTTGGTTCTTGTTCTTGTTCTTGTGAAGTTTCATTTCCTTCTGCAACAAATTCATCCAGAGTAATTATTACCTCTCCTATCATCCATGGATGCACCATACAAAAATATGGTAAAACGCTACCAACATCAACCTCTGCACTAACATCAAAAA
This sequence comes from Candidatus Nitrosopelagicus sp., assembly GCA_028345575.1. Classification (GTDB taxonomy): domain Archaea; phylum Thermoproteota; class Nitrososphaeria; order Nitrososphaerales; family Nitrosopumilaceae; genus Nitrosopelagicus. The sequence continues at coordinate 11,632 of JAOMDR010000009.1, read as the reverse complement.
GTATAGGAGTTGTATATGATCCACCTGACATGACTAGTGAGCTATCCCAATAGCCATCAGGACCTCCAGACGGTGTACCACTTGTTGAAGTATGAGCTGCGGAATCATTGTTTACAAATGTAACCGTATCATCTAAACCAATGAAAATTGTACGTGGAATGAAACAATCAGGTTCACATCCAGGTGTTCCTGAACCTTGTGCATTTTCAACCGTATATGTTGCAGCAAATGCATCAGGTGTTGCATAAAGTCCAATAGCAAAAGTGAAAATTATTGAGAGTATCAGTATGTGTTTCGTATTGATCGGATCCTCATCACGAAGATAAAGATTTAGGATTTAGGTATGAGTTAAAGATTTCAGAGAATGTAAAGTGACCAGTTTTGAAAACAGTATCCCTCACGAAAAGTGGTCAAAGTTGATCAAATGAGTAGTAGGTTTGCACACTAACGTTTTTGGCACACCCCCGGCATTACAGATTTTTTTTAATATCAAGAAAATTTTGTGAATATGTATGGTGTTTCATTTGTTTGATTAAAGCTCCACGCCGTAGGTAAGGAATTTGATTGAATTACTTTAAGATTATTATCATCAATTAGTTTTTTCCACCCTCCATCTCTTGTATCATTGATAGAATATTTTTCAGAATAGCTTCCAGTCAAAACCATACACGATTTTTCTTTTAGATTATTATTTAAATTTGAAATTATATTACTTGCCAATACATCACCGCCCATTTGAGGTAATCCGCCAATAAAGAATGCAGGTTCAGATAATTTCAGAGAATCATAATCAAACTTTACTGCGTCAGAACAGATTGGATTAAAATTAATCACTGTTTTTTTAGAAATATGATTTTGTAAATCAACTAACATACTATCAATTTCAATTCCATATACGTTCAATCCTAAAATTTTTCCACAGTATGCAATACGACCATCTCCTGAACCAATATCAAGTACTTCTTTATAATTTAGAATTTTTGCCATAGATGCAATTATGTAAGCAGTTAACATCCATGTTGGAGAAAATGGTTGTGTACTAGATTCATGTCCAATACTGTTTAACCAATATTTGTTAATGTCACCTTCATATATCATACAATTTACATCTTTAATTTTTGTTTCAAATTTATCATAGTAAATAGAATTATTTTGTAAAAAAATATGAAGAGAGTCTAAATCATTTTGAGGAATGGGAAAATCATCAGATTCATTCAGTGGCATGATTTCCTGAACATGACTAGTTCCACAATAAACACGTCTGAATTCTTGTTTTAGATTTACAAGATTTTTAGAAATAGTTTCAATCATTATTTAGACCAATTTCATATTGTTCAACAAATTCTTTTGTACTCATTAATTCACGTAATTTTTTGTATAGTAATGCCTCTTTCTCAATAGTTTCTTTGGTTTTTTGTTCAGAATTTTGTCCAAGTAATTTGAGACTTTCGGTAGAATTTTGAATGTAATTTGTTAATTGAGTTAATATTTCAGGATGAAGGGATTTAGTAAAATTATCAGCCAAATATTTTTTAATCTCTTCTATTTTATCTAATAACTTTTTATGTTCAGATGTAGTAAAAGGTTCAAAATCATTTTTGAGTTTTTTGGCTAGAGTTTGCACCATGACTATGTGATAATATAGATTGACGATATCCGGTATACTTTTTTCATTAATTTTAGAGATGACTTCGATGGATTGCCGGAGTTTTTCTAATTCAGAAGAAACAAGTTGTAATGAATTCTCAATTGATAAATCTGGAACCATATAGGGATATTATTTTATGCATTTTTATTTCATTCACGTGATATGAACGTCATTGACTCTAATGGATTAAATAATTGAAAATTATGATTTTCATATGACAAAAAAAGTTGCAATAATGAAGGGCGATGGAATTGGACCAGAAATTGTGGATGCAATGACTGGAATTCTAAAAGAATGTAATTTACAGTCAGAAATGGTATTTTGTGATGCAGGATCTGAACAATGGGAAAATAATGGTAGAAAAGATGAATCATACATTCCTGATTCAACTATGCAAACATTGGAAGAAGTTGATGCATGTTTCAAAGGACCAACCACAACCATACCAGTACCAGGAGCTCCAAGAAGTGTTGCAGTGACTTTAAGACAAAAATTTGAATTGTTTTCAAATATCAGACCAGTTAAAACTTTCAAAAGACTTACACCAAATAGAGATGTGAATTTTGTTTGTTTTAGAGAAGCAACAGAAGGATTGTACACAGGAGTTGAAACACAACTAAATGATGATACAGCAATTGCAATTAGAAAGATTTCAAGAAAAGGTTGTGCAAGATTTATGGATTCAGCTCTTGATTGGGCAAAAAAATATGAGTTAAACAAAGTTGTAGCAATAACAAAACGTAATATTTTGAAAAAAACGGATGGTTTATTCTTTGAAGAAGTACAGAATTCATTAAAAAAATATCCAAATATGGAATTACAAGAAATTTACATTGATAATATGGCACAACAGTTAGTTATCAATCCAGAACAGTTTAACAACTCAGTATTAGTAAGCACAAATTTATTCATGGATATAATTTCGGAGCTTGCTTCAGGAATTGTAGGTTCAATTGGATTGATTTATTCATCTAATATGGGAAAAGATTATGCAATGTTTGAAGCAGCACATGGAAGTGCACCATCATTCAAAGGTCAGAATAAAGTCAATCCTACCGCTACAGTACTTGCAGGTGCATGGATGGCAGATTATTTAGGAGAAAGGGACATCAGAGATGCAATATTTGATGCAACTGAACAGATAATCAATGAAGGAAAATATGTTACATTTGATATTGGAGGAGACGCCACAACTACACAGATGTCAGAACAGATTACAAATATTGCAAAATCAAACTTACGAAAGTGAGTGATTTACTTGTACAATTATGAGTTCTTCATAGAATAATTTTTTTTTATCTATAATTTTGGCCTCAAAATTTTTAGATTTTACAAAGTCTATCAACCCCATATAATCAGATAAAGATGATGTTACAAAGAGAAATTTTCCTTTTTGAGACAAGTGTGGTAAAGCAGAATTTATGATTTCTATAGGTATTTCCAATCCATCTTTGCCACCATCAGTTGCAACATCAATGATTTCATCAGTTGCAAGATACGGAAGATTACAAATTATTAAATCAAATTTTTGATTTAATGCATCAGCTGAGTTACAGCATATTACATTTTGAGTTTTATAATTTTGTTCAAGAAGAGTGTTGAAACTAATATCAGTACCAACCACAAAATTAAAAGTAGATTTTAAAACATTGGTCAAGTATCCAGAGCCACATCCAATATCTAATGCAGAATTTCCACTTAGACCTGTTAATTGATCTGCAAGAAAAAAGGTGTCTTCAGCAGGCAAATATTGTTCAGATTTTTCTAATTTTTTTTGCAAATTTGATAATTTCATTATTGTCCATCTCTTCTAATCTCTGATTAGACTCTACTTCTATTCCTAATTTTTTTCCTATATTTTGAAGTTTTTTCCTTCTAAATGAGAACATTAGATTTACTGATTGAATTAATTCTTTTGAAAATGTATCTTTTCTTAAAAATGACATTATAGCAGAGTCAATTTTAGGATTTGGAGTGAAATTCTCTTTGCCGATTTTTTTTAAAATTTTCATCTCAAATCCTGATTGCGCTAAGACAGATACTGCTTTACGTTCATGTTTTTCAGCCAATAATTTTTTTGCAAAATCATATTGAACCATCACTATTCCATGTGTGAATTTATTCATCAACATCCATTGAATTGCTTTTTTACTTTCCGAATACGGTAAATTTGAGACAAAAATATCAAATGTTTCTTTTTGTTTGAAACCGTCACCATGTATAATTTTGAGGTTTTCGATTTTAGAAAATTTCATGAGAGTCTGCTCATACAGTTGATGATCTTTTTCAACAGAAATCACATTTTTTGATTTTTCACAAAGAAATGGAGTAAGAATTCCCTTACCAATTCCAATTTCATAAACAACATCATTTTTTGATATTTTTGCTGAATCAACAATGAATTTTGCAATTGATTTTGAATTAAGAAAATTCTGCCCTAATTTTTTTCTAATACTCATTTTTTGACAAATAGTCTAAACTGAGTTTCTCCAGATATTTCTTCAATAATTCTTTGAGATAAATGATTTACAGGGTCTTTTATTCCCGCACGAGATTCGATATCATCATAGTTATCAAATTTCTTTTTATTAATTTCATTAATTATTACTTTGAGATATGTTTTACCAATTCCAGGAATTAATTCAAGTGAATGTTTTCTAGGTGTTAACGGTTGTGCATTATTAATATAATTTACAAATCTTGTTTCATTATTTGTAACAATTGTGGATACAACATTATTTAATTCAGTTTGAGCAGAGTCAGTAATTTGTTCATAATCTAATTTTCCCAACACTGATTGAACTTTAGTTCTTCCTTCTTTCCCGATGTAAATTTTTTCTCCAATTTCAAAGTCAGATTCATCCAATCCAAGAATTTCAAGTAATGTTAAACGCTCTTCACCTAATGCAGTTACAATAGTTCCGTCCCGCCCACGTACAGTTTTCGATCTACCACGAGATGTAAAATCTAGAACGTATGCATATTCTTCATATTTTCGTGATTGGGGTGTTCCCATTTCCAAAAAAATCACCTAAGTGTTTAGCTATTATCCTTGATAATTTTGAGAATTTTTTCTAAAGTTTCAGTGAGAATTAGTTTCTTCCATCCAAAAGTAAATGAACGTAATTCAGACATTGTATTTGGACAGATATTGATTAATTCAACAGCTTCTTCTTCTGTAATGTTACAATCTTTTACTAATTGCTGTTTCATTTTTTTTGCGGAGTCAGCCTCTAAGGTTGAAACTTTGGAAACATAATCAAAGGTCCATCTTTGAATTTGATCCATGTTTTCAGGATCTTGATTTTTCAATAGTTCTTTTACTTCAGATAATGAAACTGCTACTTTCTTTTTTACCTCTTCCATATTATACACCGAATGGTTTGATATGGTCTAATCTAGTGATTAAAGTTTTTGATTTTTCACCTAATTTTACATCTAAAACTACATGTCGTCTACCAACTTCAGTGACAAGTCCAACTTTTCCGTGATAACGTCTATGAGGTAATCCTTTGTGTTGTGCTGGATCGATTTGAACTAGAGCTCTGTCACCAACATTATACTCTCTCAACATGAAAGATACTCCACGAGGACCTTTCTTTGTCATTACAGATCTAGATTTGTGTTTAAATCCATGAGAACGACCAGATGTCTTTTTAGTTGCCATATTAAAAAAAATACTCGCTTTCCCTTATTTTAAGACTAGTATGGGATTTGGCAGGAAATTTGAGATATAAAATGAAAAGAGGAAGGATTGAGACTATTTCAAATCAGTTGATTCAGAATCTATTGGTTCTACGCTAATATCAGGAGTTTCAGTAACTTCTTCTTTAGGCTCAGAATCTATTGGTTCTACGCTAATATCAGGAGTTTCAGTAACTTCTTCTTTAGGTTCTGACTTTTTTGTGGTCTTCTTTTTCTTTGTTGTTGCATCTTCTGGATCAATTACACCTGCTTCACCTAATGCAAAGACTACATCCATTTCTGGGTGGTGTGGACTATCAACCATTCTTGCAATTCTCTTTTTACCGGATTTCTTAAAGTAAATTCGGTATGTGCTTGTATGTGCAACCACATTACCTCCAACAGGTCTTGTTGGATCACCAAAGAATTGGTCAGGAGAATGCATTACCTGGTTTGTTGCAAGTGCAGCAACATTGTATGTTTCAGCCAATCTAACTAACAAATGGACAAATTTGTTTAGTTTTTGTTGACGTGTTGCTAGAGTACCTCTTCCAAGGTATTCAGATCTAAATAGACCAACTGCAGAATCTGCTACAACTAATTTGATATTATGTTCTTTTATCAAAGTACTGGCTTCTTCAAGAATGAGAATTTGATGAGAGCTGTTATAGGCTCTTGCAACAATAATGTTGTCAAGTACTTTTTCAGGATCCATTCCATTTGCTTGTGCAATTGAAACTATTCTTTCAGGTCTGAAAGTATTTTCACTATCGATGTACAATACACCACCTTCAAGACCACCTTCTTGTTTTTGTTTTTGGACTTGTACACACATTGTGTGACAAAATTGTGTTTTACCACATCCAAATTCTCCATAGACTTCAGTTAATGCTTGAGTTTCTACTCCACCAGCAAATAGTGTATCTAAAGCTTCAGTTGCAGTGGTAATTTTACCAATGGACTGTCTCTTTTTGTATAACTCGTTTGCACTAACAAAATCTTTTTGAATTAGTCCACCTTCAACTAGACCTTCTCTTGCTTTTTCAACAAGTTTTCCTGCAGTTTCAATATCCATACTTGTTAGTTCGGCTATTTCTACAGGACCTCTGACTACTAGATCCATAATATTATGAATTCCAGCATCATTGAGCTTTCTAGTTGTTACTGGACCAACACCGGCCAGACTTTCTAAAGTTATTTCTTCAGTCATACTGTAAGGTACGGTACCAGTACTTTATAACCATTTTGTTTTAGAAAGTTTAAATTTAAAATCAATAAAGTGAAGCCTAACGACGTCTTCTTCTTTGTGCACTTGCTTTGTTTTGACCTGGCATTTTTCCGACTAGACCTTTTTCTACTAGAACAAATCGTTTATTGTAATTACTTTTGTTACGTAATTTTGAGTTTGTTCCAACGATCTTTCTTCCTTCTACCTTAGGAGTTTGACCTCTTACTTTGCCTGCTTTTGTAAGTGAACCGTGTGTTGCCATACAATTACGCTAAAATTTAGGAATTTATGTATTTGGGAATTACCAGTATTCGGCTTTAATTTTCTCTATAACACGCTCATGTTCCGGACCTTTTCGTCTAGCATATCGTTCCATAGCGCCTAATGGAACGCCACCTAAGGAACGTGCAAGCCCATTAAATGCAGTAGCCTTGAGTTTTCCTGCTGCACCGTGTTTTCCAGTTCTAGTCATGAATTTTTGAATTCCATACTTGAAGTTATGTTGCCAAGTTTTGTACATAACACCTAATTGAGTTGGGTCACCATCTTGACCCATATCATAAAATTCAGATTTTTCAAGTAATCCTATAGGAACAAATGTCAAAGGAGTAGCAGTAAACATCGCTTCTGGTTGTTCTCTTTCTAATTCACTGATTAATCGAATTGTCTCCCATCCATCTTCTGGTTGTTCATCATTGTCTAGACCCATAATCAAAGTAAATGCAGGAATCCAATAATTCTCATTAAGAGTTTTTACACCTTCTTTCACAACCCAGTGCCATTCATCTGGACTGTATGGTGCAAGTTTTCTATCAGCATATTTTTCAATTAATCTTGTACTACCAGTTTCAAATCCACATTGAATACCTGTTAAATTGTCAGGACCTGCATTTGTAATTTTTGAGAGGCTTGGTAGAAGATATTCATCTGCAATTGCACCTGAAAGTGTTCCATGAGTTGGGTTGGTATGTTTTACACCAGTAGACATTATTGCTTTAAACAAATCTTCTAATGCATCTCGATTTGGTTCCATGTTTTTGGCTGTTCGTATATCCATTCCATAAACAAAAATATCATCACTGTGAATCCAGGCTCTATCCATTCCACCTTTCTTAATATTTACTTCAATCTCTTTTTTCACTTTTTCAGGAGAATAATATCTCAAAGAACGAAGTGTTACATCACAAAATTTACATCCACGACCACAACCACGCATTACCTCAACCATTCCATGCATACTTGGCTCTACAATTTCAGGAATATCATCTAATTCAGGTCTATCCCAGAAATTAACAAATCTTCCATGATACGTGTTATCACCACGTTTGTATTCTTTAATATCAACTTTGAAATCTTTTCTTTTTCTGAAAGGATCCATATTTTCAAATTGTCCATCTATTAGATAATCGAAAAATCTACCAGCATGTCCATCTATTTCAGGAGCTATTCCTCCCAATTCACCTTCTAAAATTGCATAAAGTCCATATTCTTCAATTTTTTCTGGAGCATAATTGTATTGCCAGGTACCAGATGCACCAGCAATTACTTTAGCATGACTGCCATTCTTTTTCTTTGCTGCATTAATTCTATGATGTAATTCCGCATTGTAAAATTCATCATAAGATGTTTGTTTTCTTCCAAAAGTAAAGGTCATTGTTACAGGACCCATTCCGAGAGGATCCATTTCATAGGTTCCAACAACTTCTGTTTCAGGACCAATGAATTTTTCAATATGATTTGGATGTGCAATTACTACATCTTTTCGTGCATATCCATCACGTAGCAATCCAGCCTCAACTTTTCGTAATCCATATGGAGCATATTTGGCTACACCATTAATGTCAGGTGACCAATTACAAATAAAATCAAATAGTACTTTTGGAGTAACTTGATTTTTTAATATCTTATACCAAAAACTGTTTTTATCACGATTAGGATCAATTGCAGGAGCACACCCAAAGAAGGTTGCAAGAGAAATTCCCCTATAAGGAGACATCAAAGTTCTATCAGCGGTTAAAACAATCTTTGGAGTTGCCATTTTTTACCTACTCGGCTTGAAAAATCATTTATTTTAAACCTTGCTTGGGTTCTATTGTTATATTTCTTCTAAAATACCGGATTTTGTTCTGTGAGAGTGACCAAACTCAGATTTGGTAGATAAATGGTCACCATCAAAAACAGTTCCATCACGACATGCAAGATCATCATTAACACAACAACTTCCACATATTCCAACACCACATTTCATCATTCGTTCTAAACTTGCTTGGACAAATATTCCATTTTTTTGAGCCATTTGAACAGTTTTGTACATCATCAATTCAGGGCCGCATGTGTATATTGCATCATAAGAATTTTTTTCTAAGAGAGTTTCCAAGACGTCAGTGACATAGCCTTTTTCACCATAACTGCCATCTTCTGTAACAGGAATAATTTCATGAGAATTATTTTGTAATAATTTTTTTGCAGTTTCTTCAAAAAATACTTCATTTTTTGTCTGTGACCCCATTAAGACAGTTATGTGATTTGAAGGATTTGAGAATTTTATCAACCTCATTAAAGGAACCAATCCAGTTCCACCTCCAATCAATAAAATTTTTCCATCTTTAATTTCAAAAGAATTTCCGTATGGGCCTCTCACGCCTATTTGTTTACCTGGAGAAAGATTGTATAATGCACTAGAAGATTCACCGCGTTTTCTGACAGTTAGTGCCGCTTGATCATTTACATCAGACACCATAACACTCATCGGAAGTTCATTTACACCAGGAATCCAAATCATTGCAAATTGACCAGGTAACACATTGGCAAGTATTGAGTCCTTGAAGTACAGTGTTCTAACTGTAGGAGTTTCATCTACAATTTTTTCTATAACACAAATGTGTGGATGATTATTGTCTCTTTGCTCTTCCAACCATTTCACCTATTGTTGCATAACCTTTTCTTTCCATATAATTTTGAATACCTGAATTAATTTCACTAAATGTTTCAACCCAATGATCACCCATTACACTACCAAATTGTACTACAGATGCACCTGCCAAGATAAATTCGACTGCATCTTCCCAACTAGAAATTCCACCACATCCCATAATTGGAATATCAAACTTAGATGCAATTTCATAAACACATCTTAGAGCAATTGGTTTGATTGGAGTACCAGACAAGCCACCGATTTTATTACTAAGAATTGGCATCTGAGTTTCAACATCAATGGCCATTGCTCTAACTGTGTTAATTGCAGTAATCGCATCAACTCCAGAGGATACAGCAGCTTCAACAGTTTTAAGATAATCAGATTTGCCCAATCCAACTTTTGCAATAATTGGTACATCTGTCACAGATTTTACTCGTTTAATTATTTTAGAAACAAGTTCAATATCATCACCGATTTCTAAACCAACTTTAGCGACATGTGGGCATGAAAGATTTAGTTCATAAGCAGCAACATTACATTTCTCAAATTTTTTCATCATGTACTCAAAATCATCTTCAATAGAGCCAACCAAACTTACAATTATTGGAACATCATCATTTGGTTCAATCATTTTAGCAAAAGTTTCTGCACCAGGATTTGATAATCCAACAGCATTAATCCACCCTCCACCTTTAACACTAAAAATAGTTGGGTTTGGATAACCTTCCCATGGTTCTTTACTTAGGGATTTAGTGACAACTGCACCAGCACCTGCATTATGCAATCGTTTGAAAACGTCAAGAGATATACCTAAAATTCCAGATGCAAGAACGGTTGGTTGATCAAGTCTAAGAGAGCCAATATTTGTGGAAAGACTTGATTTCATTTGAAAAGAATTCGCACATTTGTCTTATAACAGTTGATTTACAATATGTAGATTTTTTAATGAGGATTTGATGGGATCAGTGTTATGTTATCGGTAATACTTACTGAATTAGGAATTGTTGTTTTTGAAGAGCAAAAATTTGTGAAATCTTTTCCATTTTCAGTGCCTGCAGAAGATTATGTTTTTGCAAAAAAAGGTAAATCGAGATTAAGTGAATTAGTAAAATTTTTGCACGAAGAGGGTTTTGATGTAATTGTTAACGATGTAGGATTACAAGATTTACTAAAGAAAAAATCAATAGAATCTCAAGTAATGAGTCAAGCAAAATTAGAAGATATTCAATTGACAAAACCACAAATTTTGGTTGATGCAGGATTAGCAAGTAATTATGACGATGCGATACAGAAACTTAGAGATTTTGCAATTCAATTATCTTCATCAAAAGTAACAGAAGTATCATCAAGTCCAGACTTGCACATAATTCAGTGTATCAATTCATTGGATGATACTGATAAAATAATCAATGGAATGAGTTCACGATTAAGAGAGTGGTACGGACTACATTTTCCAGAGTTAGATAATATTATTGATAGCATAAACGGATATGCACAAATTGTTGTTGCAGGAAAAAGAGATGGAATGTCAGATGATGTGTTTGTAGATGCAGGATTTCCAGATTCTAAAGTTCAAATGCTGTCACTTGTAAAACAAAAAAGTAGAGGAGGCGATATTACAGAAGAAAATCTAAAAATTGTTCAAAATTTGGCTAAGAATATCTTAACCTTGTTTGATTTAAGAAATGATTTAGAAAAACAAGTAGATACAGAAATGGAAAAAATCGCTCCAAACTTATCTGCGGTTTTAGGAACAACTGTAGGAGCAAGAATTTTAGCAAAAGCAGGAAGTCTTGCAAAAATGGGCACAATGCCCGCAAGTACAATTCAGGTATTAGGTGCAGAAAAAGCATTGTTTAGAGCATTAAAGACTGGCTCAAATCCACCAAAACATGGAATACTTTTCCAACATGCAGTAGTACATGCAGCCCCAAGATGGCAAAGAGGTAAAATTGCAAGAGCAATTGCTGCAAAAGCGGCAATTGCAGCAAGAGTTGATGTTCATGGAGCTGGATTAAACACAACATTGCTAGAGAAATTAAATATCAGAGTAAAGGAAATCGAAGAAAAGAATTCAAAACCAGTTAAAAAACCTCAACCACAAGAATATCAACAAAGAGGAAATTTCCGTAAGAGTAAAGAATCTAAACAAAAG
>JAOMDR010000008.1 GCA_028345575.1 Candidatus Nitrosopelagicus sp. | reverse complement strand
AGTTTCCAGATTTTGATAAATGAAGATGTACAATCTTCCATGTTGGCTTTTTAATTAATACAAACGTAGCCCTACCTGGAATTGTGATATGTTCTCCTGTGAATGCTTTATTGTCTACTAGCATTCCTTTTTGTATTAATTCAAGTGCAACTATTGCAGTATCTCCAAAAATGTTAACTTTCACATTATTAATGATGTAATCGTAATCTGAAATACTAATGAATCTTAATTCTTCTAACGCTACTGTTGTTGAAAAATCTTTTAGATCATATGGCGGTACATCACTAAAACTTGAAAAAGACGAATCATTAATTTGAATATCTTTTAGAATTTCTAATTTTTTTGATTTCCCAATTTCAAAAAATGATTCTACAATTTTTATAATTCCTTCTTGTTCAGACACGTTACATCATTTCTAAAAAGGAAGCCTTATTAGTCGATCGCCTGATTTTGATTCATTGCAACAACAAGCAACAATTAGCACTTTTGGTATCTCATTGCTAGTTGACCTGCTGCTGTAAACTTACAGCCAATTTACCGATTTAAATTAGGATTATGAGTGATAATAATAAAATGGAGAATATGATCGGCGCAACTGCGCTAATGAAATCATTGGAAAAAGAAGGAGTAAAGGAAGTCTTCGGTCTACCGGGAGGTGCGAACCTTCCAATGTATGATGAATTGGGAAAAAGTAACATTCGTCATATTTTAGTAAGACATGAACAATCTGCTGCACATATGGCAGATGGTTTTGGTAGAGTAAGTAGAAAACCTGGTGTATGTTTTGCAACTTCTGGACCTGGAGCAACCAATTTGTTAACTGGAATTGCAACTGCACAAGCAGATTCTGCACCAATGGTTGCAGTAACTGGTCAAGTTCCTGTAGCAATGATTGGAAAAGATGCATTTCAAGAAAGTGACATCATCGGTATGGCTAATCCTGCATTAAAATATTCATATCAACCACGAACTCCTGAAGAAATTCCAACAATGGTTAAACAAGGATTTTACATTGCGGAAACTGGAAGACCTGGTCCTGTATTATTAGATATTCCTAAAGACGTTCAACAAAATGAAGGTAAATTTACTTTTCCTGATGAAGTAAGAGTTCCTGGTTATCATCCTTGGGCTGATCCTGATATTACAAATACCGCCCGTGCAGTTGAATTATTGTTATCTGCACAAAAACCAATAATTCTTGCTGGTGGTGGTGTAATCATTTCATCTGCATTTGCAGAATTACAATCAATAGCTGAATTACTAATGATTCCTGTAGTAACTACCTTCAAAGGTAAAGGTGCATTTCCTGAAAATCATCCGTTATCCTTAGGTCCAATTGGAATGCATGGACATGCTGAAGCCAATAAATTGATGACTGAAGCTGACTGTGTTTTGGCGATTGGAACTAGATTCTCAGACCGCTCTGTTGGTACATTTGCAGAGTTTGAAAAGAACTTGAAAATTATTCACATGGATGTTGATCCTGCAGAAATTGGAAAGAACCAAACAACTTCTGTAGCTGTAGTAGGTGATGTACGTGCCTCATTACGTATATTTGGAAAAATGTTAATGGATAAAGCTGTACGTACCTCTGATGATAATCCTTGGTTAAAACATGTAAAAGAAGTTAAACAATACTGGCGAGAAAATTTGAAAATACATCCTGGTGAAATGGGTGCTGCAAAAATTCTTAGAAAATTACGAGAATTACTTCCAAACGAATCTATTGTGACAACTGAAGTAGGTCAACACCAAATGTGGGCTTCACTATTCTTTGATGCAATACATCCTGGAACTTTCTTCAGCTCAACTGGTTTGGGTACTATGGGTTGGGGATTTCCTGCAGCAATTGGAGCAAAAACTGCACGTCCTGATGTTCCTGTAGTTGACATTGCAGGTGATGGTAGCTTTAACATGACCGAAAATTCACTTGCAACTGCAGTATTAGAGGACTTGCCTGTAATTGTATTTTTGATAAACAATTATTCTTTAGGAATGGTTGCACAATGGCAAAGAACATTTTATGACCGTCGCATGGTTGGTGTTGATCTAAAAAAATGTCCTGATTATGTTAAATTAGCTGAATCATATGGTGCACAAGGATTACGTGCGCAATCAATGGATGAGCTTGACAGTGCAATTAAGACTGCATTGAAAAGTGATGTTGCAACTGTAATTGACATACCAATAGATCCTGAAGAAGATGTATTACCATTTGTTGCACCCGGAACTGGATTAAAGGATATGATATTACCATCATAATGTGATAGAAATGGTTTGGGCAATTTTATCAATCAAAGTGGAAAATAAACCTGGAATCTTGTTTAAGGTTACACATCTTTTTAGATCACGTAACTTTAACATCGATAGTATTTCTGTAGGTGTCACTGAAGATAAAAAATATTCACGAATGACTATCACCACTATAGGTGATGAGAAGCAAATTACACAGATTGTCAAACAACTTGACAAAATGATTGACACAATTGAGGTTCGTAGGTTAGATGTGAATAACTCTGTGTATAGAGAGTTGGTAATGTTTAAGATTAAAGTAAACAAACCAGAAGATAGTATGGAAATTAACAAATTAGCCAGTGCATACTCTGCAAAAATACATGATGCCAAAAAAGAGTCAATTATTGTAGAAATGACTGCAACTCCTCATCAAATTAGTGCCTTTGAAGAATTGGCAAAGAAATTTGGATTAAAAGAAATGGCACGAACTGGTATAACTGCATTAGAGCGTGAAGAGCATGAACATTAGAATTTTTGATACAACTTTACGTGATGGAGAACAATCACCTGGTGTTTCATTATCTCCAGAAAAAAAATTAAACATTGCAAAAAAACTTGATGAATTGGGTGTCGATGCAATTGAAACTGGTTTTCCTGTTATCTCTGAAGGAGAAAAAGAAGGTGTAAAATTAATTGTCGCGGAAGGACTAAATGCAGAATTATGTGGATTAGCAAGAACAAACAAAAAAGATATTGATGCTGCTGTAGACTGTGGATTAAATTACATACACACATTCATTGCAACTTCCGACATTCACTTAGAGTATAAATTAAAAATGACTCGTGATGAAGCTTTGGAAAAAGCCATTGAGGCTGTAGAGTATGGAAAATCTAGAGGTTTACAAGTAGAATTTTCTGCAGAAGATGCAACTAGAACTGATAGGGAATTTTTGAAAAAAGTTTTTGGATCTGTTGCTAGTGCTGGTGCTGACAGAATTGATATTCCAGATACTGTGGGCTATTCTACTCCGCAATACATAGGCGAAATTACAAAGGATGCAATTGAAGTATCAAAATTACCAATTAGTGTCCATTGTCACAATGACTTTGGGTTAGCTGTCGCAAATGCAATTTCTGGTGTACAATCTGGTGCATCATGTGCTCATGTTACGATTAATGGAATTGGCGAACGTGCAGGAAATGCTTCTTTAGAGGAATTCGTTATGGCATTAACCAGTTTACAATTTGAGAAAAAATGGGATACAAATATCAATACAAAATTAATCTATGAAACTTCTAGATACATTTCAAAATTAGCAGGAATGTCAGTACAACCAAACAAAGCGATAGTTGGTGAAAATGCATTTGGTCATGAATCTGGAATTCATACTCATGGTGTATTGAATAATCCTTTGACTTACGAGCCAATTAGTCCTGAAATTGTAGGAAGAACACGTTGGTTACAGGTAGGAAAACATGCTGGAATTCACGGCATGAATGCAATGCTCAAAGAGTATGGCATTGAACCAAACGAAGACCAAACAAAGCAAATCTTAGAAAAAGTAAAGGCGTTAGGTGACCAGGGAAAACAAGTAACTGAAGTTGAATTGTTATCTATGGCAAATGAAGTAATTGGTGAAAATAAATTAAAACGAATTGTTCAATTGACTGGATTTTCTGTATCCACTGGCGTTGGAACAATGCCTTATGCATTTATAAAATTAAATGTTGATGGACAAGAATTTTCTGCAACTGACTTTGGCGTTGGTCCTGTTGATGCAGCATTAAACGCAATACAGAAAATCACAAGTCAGATAACTGATGAAGTACGATTAAAAGAGTACAAATTAGATTCTATTTCTGGTGGCGCTAATGCGTTATGTGAAGTGACAGTAAAAGTTGAAGATGCACGTGGTAGTATAATTTCATCAAAATCTGTTGGTGAAGACATTGTCACAACAAGTGTACAAGCTATGGTTGATGGAATTAATCGTATAATGTTAAAAAATGTTCTAAAGGAAAAGAAGATTTAATCATTATAATATTTTAGGTGATTGTGTATGTATAAAATTTCTTTAATAACCGGTGATGGAATTGGTCCTGAATTATCTGAATCTGTAAAAACAATTTTAGATACAATTCATGACAAACTAAATGTAAAATTTGATGTTAACTCTCTTGTAGCTGGTGATACTGCACTTGAAAAAACAGGTAATGCATTACCTGATGATGTTTTTGAATCAATCAAATCTTCTGATGCATGCTTGAAAGCTCCTGTTGGAGAAAGTGCTAAAGATGTAATTGTTGCATTAAGACAAAAGTTAGATTTGTATGCAAATATTCGTCCTGCAAAATCATATCCAAATACTCCTGCGTTACGAAACGATATTGATCTTGTAATTGTACGTGAAAACACTGAAGATCTTTATACCGGTGAAGAATTTCAGGTAGATGATACTGCGGTTGCATTACGAATAATTAGTGAAAAAGCATCAAAAAGAATTGCAAAACATGCATTTGAGACTGCAATGGATAGAAATCAACAAAAACGTGTAACATGTGTTCATAAATCAAATGTAATGAAATTGACTGATGGTCTTTTTGCCAAAAGTTGTGAAGAAGTATCCAAAGATTACCCTGATGTTAGTTTTGATGAAATGTATGTAGATGCATGTGCTATGAACTTGATTCGTGCTCCTCATGAATTTGATGTAATTGTGACTACAAACTTGTTTGGTGATATTTTATCTGATGAATCCTCTCAAGTTGTAGGTGGATTAGGTATGGCACCTGCTGCAAATTTAGGTGATAATTTTGGTTTATTCGAGCCGGTTCATGGGGCTGCTTTTGATATCGCTGGAAAACAAATTGCAAATCCTTCTTCATTCATACTTTCTACAAAAATGATGTTGGATTGGTTGGGCTCGAAAAACAATGATTCTGATTGCATTTCTGCAGGTAAAAAACTTGAAGAGGTAGTATTAGATTTGATAAAATCTGGAATTACCACTAAAGATATTGGTGGAGAAAAATCCACACAGGAATTCACTAGTGAAATTACCAGCAGACTATAGTGCTGTTAATTTTTTCTTCTAGTTTCCCAGCCTTTTACAGATGCATAGCTTCGTTTTAGTGCTGCAAGATCGTGACCTATCCATCCCAATATTGCGGCTCTACTACGTTCTTCAGTTGTCATTCTAATTGTTCAAAATACAATTTAATTTGATATCTAACACTGTCACCAATGTTTGTTTTTTTTATCTAATTTTTTTCAATAAAATTTATGGTTTGAGCCTATCTGGATCTCTTGGATACAAAACTACCTCTCTAACATTGTCAATTCCAATCAAAACTGTCATTAATCTATCTAATCCCATTCCCCAACCTGAATGTGGAGGCATTCCCCATCCAAATGTTTTCAAATGTTCTTCAAAACTTGTAGGATCTAAATCTTGTTCTTTCAATCTAGATCTTAGCTGTTCTGGGTCATGTAATCTCCGTCCTCCTGATGATAATTCAAGATATCCATATTGTAAGTCAAATGAACGTGAAAGTTTAGGATCATCATCTTTTTCATGAATGTAAAATGGTTTTAGTTTCATAGGCCAGTCAGTCAAAAAGAAAAATCCTGGATGTTTTTCTCCTAAACTACGAAGATGTGAATCCTGTAAATCTTCTCCAAATTCTATCTTGATATCCATACTACTCAATTCTTCTAATGCTTGTGTGTATGTTACTCGTTCAAATGGTGAACTTGGAACTTTAATCTCATATCCAATTTCCTGCTGTTCTGTTTTACAATTTTCAGATGTATTTTTGAAAACATCTACTACAATTGATTCCAGAACATCCATCACGTCAGTATAATCCATCATTGCAGCCTCAATATCGACGCTAGTAAATTCACTCAGGTGTCTTCCTGTGTGTGATTTTTCTGCTCTATAAAACGATGAAATTTCAAATACTCTTTCTAATCCAATTGTCATTTGTTCTTTGTATAATTGTGGACTCTGAGCCAAGTATGCTTTTTGTCCAAAGTAGTCAAGACCAAATAAGTCGGCTCCTCCTTCACTTGCACTACCTATAATCTTTGGTGTGTTAATTTCAATGAATTTTCTTTTAATGAGAGTCTCTCTAATTGATGCTAAAACTTTACTTCTAAGTTTAAAGATTGACGCTGTTTTCTGATTTCTCATATCCAGAGCTCTTGAATTCAATCTGTTATCGATATCACTTTCTAATCGTCCAATTGGATCTATCGGAAGTGGATATTCTGCTTTTGCAAGAACTTGTATCTCTGTTGCAGAAACTTCAAAATCAAAATCTTTTGCTTTACTAGCTTGTATCTTTCCTAAAATTCTTACAACGCTTTGTCTGTTTAACCCTTCTAGCAAACTCATTGAATCTCCTTTAACTATGACCTGACACATTCCTGTAACATCTCTAACTGTCAAAAATGCCATTTTTCCGAGCTTTCGTAGATCTACTACCCAACCTCCAAAAATAACATCTTTTCCTTCCATAGATGAATTTAGCTCTTCAATAAGATGTGTTCTTGAAATATCCATGTAATGTTGAAAATATACACAAGTAAAAACTTAATCTAACCTCTCCTAACTAAAAATATGACTTTTATTTCAATTGAAAATTTGACTACTCGATATAATACCTCAAAAGGTTTAGTTCATGCATTAGAGGATGTCACATTTGCAATTGATAAGGGAGAATCAATTGGAATTGCAGGGGAAAGTGCATGTGGAAAAAGTACACTAGGCTTATCTATAATTCAAATGATTTCAAATGGAAAAATTTATTCTGGAAAAATACAATTTGATGGAAAATCATTACTTGATGTACCGGACGATGAATTTAACAAGACTATACGCTGGAAAGAAATTTCCATGGTTTTTCAAGGTGCAATGAACTCACTTGATCCTGTTTTTTCAATACAACAACAATTTGAAGAAGTTCTAAAACAACACAATTTTGAAGGTGATTCAAAACAATCTATACTTCAATCTTTGAACTCTGTTAATTTGGACGAATCTGTATTGAAGAAATTCCCTCATGAATTAAGCGGAGGTATGAAACAAAGAGTTGTTATTGCTATGGCATTAATTTTGAAACCAAAGTTTGTAATTGCAGATGAACCTACTACTGCACTGGATGTTCTAATACAAGCTCAAATTGTTAATCTTTTTAAAAAATTGAAAAAAGACGGTCAATCATTTATGATAATATCTCATGATTTGGCAGTTTTATCAGAGGTTGCTGAAAAAATTGGAATTATGTATGGGGGACAAATGATTGAATTTGGAACTTCTGAAGAAATTTTTCTTGAACCAAAGCATCCCTATACAAAAGGACTGCTAGAATCAATTCCTGTTTTATCAAAAAACACAAAACCAAAATTCATTCCAGGAATTCCTCCAAATTTGGTAAATCCTTCTGATGGTTGTAAGTTTTATGATAGATGTCCCGAAGCGATGGAAAAATGTAAAAAAAATCCTCCAAAAATTAAAACTGAAACTGGTTATGTTTCATGTTGGCTTTATGAATAAAACACAAAACTAATTCTTTTTTTATTAGTAAAAAAATTAAACATTATGAAGTGTCATATTGAAACATGTGAAGATGAATGTGAAAATATTCATCCATGTGGAAGTCACGAACCTCCAACACATCTTTAATAATAATTCTCAAATATTTCTATCTATAAACACATTTCCAAGTATGTATGATGTGTCATTAATTGTCACATTAATTGGGATTGGTTCTACATTAGTATCTAACATTAATTTTAATTCATTTTTTGTAAACCATTGACTTCTAAAACCAAGACCATTTTGAAAAACTCTATTTGTTTCATCAAAAGAGTTTTGATCTATTTGTTTAATCATGGGTATCATGGGATTGTATAATTTTGGTGCTACAAAATCAAAATTATCTCCGTTAAATGCAGTTAGTATCGTCAATCCATTTTCTCCTGCAATGTTTTTCATATTGTTGATGAATTTTTGTCGTTTATCTGAAGGAATGACACCTAGTGTATTGTATAAGCACATTACAATATTTGTCTCATCGGATTGAAAATATTCAGATAAATTCTCATCTGTTAGATCAAATTTTAAAAATTCAATCTTTGAAACATCTTTGCAATTTTGTTTTTTTTGATTTGCATGATTTAGCATTGGTTCTGATACTTCTATTCCATAGAATTTGATTGCATTTCCATGTAATTTTTCATCTAGTGCAAATATCACTCGTCCGGTTCCTGCACCCATATCTATGATTGAACAATTTTTGTTTGAATCATAAATTCGGTTACATAAAGTTGTGAGAATTTCAATTTCTTTTTTAAGATAGTTGAAAATTATTGGATCTTGATTATCTTCTACACTCTTATCATAATCGATGGCCATATCGTCCCAAATTTCTTTATCCATGTTTACAACTCATTTTAAATGAATTAAAATCTAACACAAATAATTAGATGTAAGAATAAAATGAAAGAATTAAGTTACAAAATTTTATATTATAATTCTAAGCTTTTTTCTCAAAACAATTTTTGTATGTATTTGGATTTGTTTTAAGTTGTAGTTCCATAATCCATTTTGAGAATTTATGAACTTTTAACATGTGTTCTGTAATATCGTCACATTCTGTCTTACAGCTTTTGCATACGTATTTTACCATATTTTTTTTTGATTATCACTAGTATAGAAACCGATCTATTCCTAATGATTAATTTTACGTATAAAATACTTGATTCAAGGATAAATAACCTAATTTTTAACCAAACCGTCAGCAGGCCATACATGAGCTTAGGCATGCATGGTCTTACAGCCAACAATTATGACTCTTTTTGATTAAATTTGATTGTTTCATTAATTGATATAGTGGTTAAAAACCACAAAAACTAAGATGGAAACAGGAACCGTAAAATGGTTTAACCAAACAAAAGGCTTCGGTTTTATCGAACGCGAAAATGAAGACAAGGACTTGTTTGTTCACATGACAGAAGTTCAAGGTCGAATTAACGATGGCGATAAAGTTGAGTTTGAAATTGGTGAATCGGAAAAAGGCCCAGCCGCAAAATCAGTGAAAAAAGTAGACTAAGATTAGTAATTTTAAATTAATTTTCTTAACAATCTATTATCGAGTAACTACTATCTTTTTTTTATTTTTATAAAATTTTACGAATAGCGTTTAACAATCGGAAGACATGAATCTATAATTCTGAGCATTTCTGAGCGGATAACTTTTTTGTCAATTGTAATCCAAATTCTTTTTGAAGAAATTGCAAATGCAATTGTTTGAACTTCTGTTCTTTCTTCCCAGATGAATTCTGTATCTCCTAATTGATCGTCAAATTGTTCTTCTAGTTCAGTTTTAATTGCAATTTGAGCAAATTGATATTGTGTCTTTTTTTGGTCTAGTAGTGGATCTAAATCCTCTCTTCTATAGTATGAAAGAAGTTCACCTGTTTTACTAATTACCCCGATAAATCTGATGTATGGGCTGATTTTTGAGATTAAATCTGCTATTTCATAGTCTTCATTTTCGGTCATTCATCTAATTACCCATTTTCGAATATTTTAATGATTAATTAAATTCCATTTTTTTATATACGGTTGTAAATTTTACAATCTATTGGATCTTTGGGACTTTATTCCATTCTTTTCCTCAGAAGTTGGATATCTCGGACTTGCGTTAGTTAGTTTTTTTGGTTCTTTAATTCCTTTTGTCCCAATTCCATCTTTTATCCTATTAGTAACCATGTCTGTTGGTGATCAGTTTGATCTACATATCCTTGCAATAATAGCTGCAGTCACTGCTACTGTTGCAAAACAAATAATTTTTGTAATTAGTTACGGTGGAAGAAAAATCATGTCTGAAAAAACAAAACAACGTATGTTGCCATTTCAAAGATTGGTTAAAAAATATGGTGCTGCAGCTGCGTTTGTAGCTGCTGCTACACCAATTCCCGATGACATCATATATGTTCCATTAGGATTAGCAAAATACAACCCATTAAGATTTTTTATTGCAACCTTAACAGGGAAACTTGTTTTATGTTATGCAATTGTTATACTGGCTCATTACTTGAGTGGTCCTGTAGTTGACCCAATTTTTGAAATGTTTGGAATTACAGAACCTGAAGATTTGGATGATCCTACTCCGATAATTGTTGGTATTGTCGTTTTTGGTGCTGCAATGACTGCTGTTGTTGTATTGATGTTAAGAATGGATTGGAGTCGTATACTTGGACGTTTTCTTCCTTGGACACTAGAAGATGAAGATAAGGATCAAAAATAATCTTTTGAATTAATACTAAAATTCCATTTTTTATCAATCGCTTTCGTAATTCCTATTCTGGGTGATTTTTTAATTTTTTTTGGAATGATTCCTTCACTTATGTAAATTGAAGACTTTTTTGTTAAATTCAGATTATTTTCTTTCATTGAAATATTCATAGCCATTGTTAGTTTTCCTGGACCGTTTGTAATCTTGTTAACATCTTTCATACCTCTATTCTTAATCATGATTTTAATTCCGTCTTGCGGATAAATTCCTCGAATTAGAACTGCGCCCGCATTTTGTTTTTTACTTTTTGCGACAACATTTAGCATAAAGTACATTCCATAAGTAAAGTAGACATAAGACATTCCAACCGGCCCAAACATGATTTGATTTCTATTTGTCAAATTTGTTGCTGCATGACTGGCAGGATCATCTCTTCCTCTATAGGCTTCAGTTTCAGTAATTATGCCTGTTAATTTTAGATTTTTTATTTTTCTTGTTAATTTTTTTCCAATCAATTGTTTTGCTACTGTTATAGTCTCTCGTTCATAGAATTCTTTTTTTAAAATCATCTTTTTTTAACTACTGTGAGGACATCCTCATCAATTAAAACATGATTTAGGCTGACTCTTTGTCCTCCAAATTTCACACTTTTGCCCCATACTAATCCAAATCTAAAATCTTTTTTCATATTTCGATGTAATTTGTTACAAACATCTGCAACCGTGTTTCCTTTTCTCACAATTAGTGGTTCCTTAAAATCTGTCTCTCCACCCTTTGGTCTAAGATATACCCGAATGAACTGTAATTCATTGTAAATTCTTTCTTTTAATTGATTGATATTTTTATTCGAATCAGCTGAAGTTGGAATAAAATCTGTTTTTAATTTTTTTGATACATCTTTTAGAAATTTTTCATCAACTAGGTCAATTTTATTTAAAATGGTAATACCTTTTGCGTATGTTTTATTCCCATTTATGAAATCAATTAGTTGTTCTGATTCAATATCTTCTTTGATTACAACTCTTGCACTAGTATATCCATAAATATTTAGAATTTCTTTTAATAGTTTTTCTGACATTTTCTTTAATTTTTTTTGCTGAGCAACTGCAATTCCTCCTGTAGTTGATTTTTCAATTACAATATCTGGTGGTGTTTGGTTTAATCTAATTCCAATGTTTCCTAATTCATTGATTAACACATCTTCATGATATGGTTGAAATACATCTAACACCAATAACACTATGTCTGCACTTCTTGCAACTGAAAGAATTCTCTTTCCTAAACCTTTTCCAGTTGATGCTCCTTTGATGATTCCTGGTAAATCTAAAACTTGAATTCTAGCTCCTCGATAATTCATCACTCCTGGAACTACTGTCAATGTGGTGAATTGATATGCACCTATCGCTGATTTTGAGCCTGTTAATCTATTCAATAATGTGGATTTACCCACACTAGGCAATCCAATAAAAACTACTGTAGCATCTCCCGTCCGTTTTACATCAAACCCATCTTGTTTTTTGGCACTTTTTTTGACCTGTTCGGTTTCTTGTTCTCTTTTCAGCTTAGCAATTTTTGCTTTTAGTAATCCGATATGATGTTCGGTTGCTTTGTTATTTTGTGTTCGAAGTATTTCATCTTGTATAGCTTTAATTTTTTCTGGAATTCCCATTAGTATTCAATTTCTTTACAAATTAACTCAATATCAAAGGTTTCTAACGCTTTACTCATTAATGG
Organism: Candidatus Nitrosopelagicus sp.; assembly: GCA_028345575.1. Classification (GTDB taxonomy): domain Archaea; phylum Thermoproteota; class Nitrososphaeria; order Nitrososphaerales; family Nitrosopumilaceae; genus Nitrosopelagicus. The sequence continues at coordinate 38,985 of JAOMDR010000008.1, read as the reverse complement.
TATCTAAAATGAAAGATCATTGAAGAAAAAAGTTCTTGCGGTCGATATTGATGGAACTGTCACGTTAAATGGATTTGGAACAATTCATCTGAAAGCTCTAGAAAAATTAAGAAATTTAAAAAATGATGGGCATCATGTAATTTTTGTCACAGGTCGTTCATCAGTAGAAGCGTACATTCTTTCTATATTTGGCGGACTGACATTACTTGGTGTAGGTGAAAATGGGGGTTGCATTACTCATGGAGAAATAATGACTCATGAACTACTTGGAAATAAAGAAGAATGTCAAAATGCTTTTTCATATCTAAAAGAAAAACTAGACGAACCAATTTTAGAAAAACCTGTTTTTCCTAGACTTACTGAAGTTGTTTTAGATAGAACTTTTGATATAAAAAATGCCCAAAAATTATTAGACGAAAAAGGATTCAACGTAGGACTTTTTGATAGTGGTTATGCATATCACATCAATTCCCGTGGTATTGACAAAGGTTCAGGATTAATCAAAGCACTTGAAATGTTAAATGCTGATCTTGAAGATACAATTGCCTTAGGTGATAGTGAAACTGACGTTCCATTATTTAGAACCGTAAAAAACAACATTGCAGTGAATAATTCAATTCCAGAATTAAAAGAAATTGCAAAAATTGTAACCACAAAAAATTCAGGTGAAGGCCTATTGGAAGGCTTAGATATGATATCATCTGAATTCTAAATGTATGGTCTTTCTAAATTTACTTGAAAATATACGAAGTAAAACTGATGAAATATTGGAAGCAAAAAAATGTGAGCCTGTCAAATTTTCAGTAGAATCTGCAAAGCCTGGATTTGGAGATATTACATGTAATGTTCCATTTCTACTCTCAAAACAGCTCAAAAAAAGCCCTCAGGAAATATCCGTCGAATTATCCGAGATGTACAATTTTGATGATATGCCGCAAATAAAAAATGTTGAATCGCATCCAAGTGGATATCTCAACTTTAGTATTGATTACACAAAATTCAATGACTTTGTCATTAGATTATCTCTTCAAGAAAATTATGGTGCACTTGAATTTGGAAATAATGAAAAAATTGTTGTAGAACATACTTCGGTAAATCCAAACAAAGCCTTGCATGTTGGGCATATACGAAATATAATTTTAGGTGATGTTGTATCCAAAATTCTAAAAAAAGCAAACTATGATGTCAAGATACTAAATTATGTGGATGACTCTGGTCTTCAAGTTGCAGATATTATAGTTGGTTTTACGGAACTTGGTTTTTCACAAGAATCTCCTAACAATGAAAAATTTGATCATTATTGTGGTGATACCGTATATGTAAAAACTACTGAAAAATATGAATTTGATAAGGAATTAGAAGGAAAACGACATGAAATTCTAAAACAGATTGAAGATAGATCCAGTGAAGTTTCAAAAATTGCACAAACTATAACTAGAAAAGTATTGAATGAACAATTGAAAACAGTTTGGAATTTAGGAGTTTTCTATGATTGTCTCAATTTTGAATCTCAAATAATACATTCAAAATTATGGGAAACAATTTTTGAAAAACTCAAATCTGATAATCAAATCAAGTATGAAGATAAAGGAGATAATGCCGGTTGTTGGGTAATTCCTGCAGATGGTGAGGATGACAAAATTTTGGTGAGAAGTAATGGTGTTGCAACATACATTGCAAAAGATATTCCATATGCTGCTTGGAAGCTTGGTTTAGTTGAGGATCCATTTTATTACAAAATACATTCTACACAAAAAAATTCTCAAACACTCTATGAAACAACATTGGAGGGTGATAACAAATTAAATTTCTCTGGAAGTAAGGTCATCACTGTTATTGATAATAGACAAATTCGTTTACAAAAAATTGTGTCGGGGTTGATGGCAAAATTCAAAGAAGAAGGTGCTTACACGCATCTGGGCTATGAATCTGTCACTTTGAGTGCAGATACTGTAAAATCATTAGGCCTATCTGTGGATGGTGAATCTGCACAAATGTCTGGACGAAAAGGATTGTATGTAAATGCCGATACCGTGCTTGAAACTCTCACAAAACGCGTTTATGATGAATCCAAAAGTCGAAATGAAAATTTGTCTGAATCTGAACTTCAAAATATTGCCAACATTGTTGCAGTTGGAACCATTCGTTATGAAATGATAAAACCGGATCTTGACAAAATTATTACATTTGATTTGAAAAATTCACTTCGTTTGGAAGGTGACACTTGTAGTTATATTCAATATTCGTATGCACGTGCATCTAGAATTCTTGAAAAAACAGATGTGAAACCAAATTTTGATTCAGGATTTGAATTATTATCTTCTGAATATGAAAAAAATCTAATTAAAAAAATTGGAATGTTTGATGTTCACGTAAATGATTCTGTTAATAATTTATCGCCTAAAGTAATTGCAAAATATTCATACGAATTAGCAGTTACTTTTTCATCATTTTATGAACATGTTAAGGTCTTGGCATCTGAAACTACGGAGTTACTAAATGCAAGATTATGCCTTGTCGTATCATTTCAAAAAACTCTTAAGACATCATTAGGTTTACTTGGAATTGATGCTCCTGAAAGAATGTAGTTAATTCTTTTTTTCTGAACTTTTATACCTCTTCAAAAGAAATGCATGTTGAACTGAATACTTGTTATCTCTTGCATCTTGTTTCAATAATTCTGCGTCTTTCAATCTCACGCCTTGTGCAGCTAAAAATGCATCGTCTTCTCTCCCTAATTCTTTAAATGCTTTTGATTTTTCAACAGCAGCTCTAGAAAATTCTGGCATTATTTGTTGAACTGTATCGTAATATGGAATTGAATCTTGGTATCTTCCTAAATAACTTAGGGTTACTGCCATATTCATCAATGCATCAACATTTGTTTTATCCAACTCTAAAGATAAATCGTACAGTGTTAACGCATCTTCATGTTTTCCTGTTTTGTTAAGTGCAATGCCTTTTGTAACTAATGCATCCACATCTTTATCATTTTTTGATAATAGAATCTTACAACACTCTAAAACCTGTTCGTGTAATTCCATTCTCTCCAATGCACGCATTTTATTTTTTATAGCATGTTCTTCATTTGGATCTTTTTCTAAAATTTTGTCACAGCATTTTATAGTATCCTCATATGCTCCTACAATGTAGTACGCTGTGCCTAGATTCTGTAGTGCAATAGGGTCATTTGGATCTTTTTCTAGTAGTTTTTGACAGAATTCAATTGCCGCATCAAATTTCTTGGCCTCAAACAACTTTTTTAATTCTGTAACTGGGTCTATCATCGGAATATCCTTCATTTCTAATCTATATCTGACTCGTGAATTTTTATACTATATTCTTTGATAAATTCTATGGATACTCGGATTAACATCGCTGTGATAGTTGGCGTTGTATTTGTTTTAGCCTTTGCTGTAACTTTAACTCAATATGAGAATCAAGCTGAATCTCAAGATGCCGAATCTGAAATAAGTGATGAGATAATCACTCACTGGACAGAAGAATTTGATTATACAGAAAATATTATCTCGGTTACCGGCACTGCATCTGCATCTTCTGAACCTGATACACTAATCGTAGTTCTTGGAGTAGAATCTGAAGCAAAAACTGCCAATGAATCTTTGTCTAAAAATTCTAATTCATTAAACTCTGTTATTTCGTCATTAACTAGCTCTGGAATATCTGAAGATGACATACAAACATCGAATTTTAGAATTTATCCCTTATACGATAGCATAAAGGATTCTAATGGAAATTATCAACAAATTCTAATCGGCTATCGTGTTTCTAACATATTATCTATCCAAACTGACAAAATTAATTTAGCTGGAAATATTATTGATGCCGCTGTATCTTCTGGTGCAAACCGTGTTGACACTGTATCTTTTCAATTGTCTGATGATAAATCTCAAAAAATCAGTGATAATCTAATCGCTAATGCAATAACTGATGCCACACAAAAAGCCGAAAAAGCACTTGTTCCATTAAAACAGCAAATCGTTGGAGTGAAATCTGTAGTTATACATGATAGTGCAATTCCATACTATGATAGTCCTATGAGGGCCTCATTTGATGGGATGGCAATGGAGTCTTCAATGAAATCTGCACCAATAATGTCCGGTGATGAAGAAATTACAACTAACGTAAGTGTAATTTTCTATATTGCGCCTATGTAATTATTCTCCTTGCCCTTCAATTTTTGTTAGTGTTAATGTGGATCGAATTTTTTCAATTTTACGGATTTTCCATGTAATGGTTTCTCGAATTTTCTCAATTGACTCTGATGATACTTCTGCAATAATGTCGTATGCTCCAAATGTACCTTGAACCTCTTTTACATCTGAAAATGTTTTTAGCTCTGAAATAACATGTTCTTCTGAACCTAATTCACAATTAATCAAAACAAATGCTTTAGTCATGGTGTCAATACGTTGTCATTGCAGTTAAATTTTTTTTCCTAAATCTAATATACCGCATGATCTTCTGTCCTAACTTACAATGTATGAAAATCTATGGTTAATTCCGTTGGGATTTGCGGCTGGTATTTTGGGCTCTATTGTTGGACTTGGTGGTGGAATAATTGCGGTACCTGTAATGACTTTTGCTGGATTCCCTCCTTCATTAGCTGCAAGTAACAGTCTTTTTGCAGCTTTCAGTAATTCTGTAGCATCTACTGTGTCATATGCACGCCAAAAACGTGTTGAATTTGGAATTGGAATTAAACTTGGGTTAATGTGTATTCCTGGAACTGTTTTGGGTGCATTTGTTTCTGATGTAGTGACTCCCGTAGCGTTTCAGATTTTATTTGCATTTGTATTAATTGCTTCTGCAGTTTACATTTTTGTAAAACGTGCGGTCGATGAAAAGCCATACAATAAAACTGCATTAATGATGATAATTTCTGCAGGCGCAAGTCTCTTTGCTGGTATAATATCTAGCTTGTTTGGAATTGGTGGAGGGATTGTTTTTGTTCCTTTAATGGTTATTGGAATAGGCATTCCTATGAGAAAGGCAGCTCCTACTGCACAGCTTGTTTTGATGTTTGCATCTCTCAGCGGTCTTTTGGTACATTCTGCATTAGGTCATCCGGATTACTTACAAGCATTTTTGTTAGCAATTGGTGCATTTGGAGGAGGTTTACTTGGTGCTAGATTATCCTTAGAAATCAAAGAAAGAAAATTAAAAATTCTGATAACACTAGTTCTTTTAGCTGCTGCAGCAAAATTGGTTATCGATTCGTTGGGGGGTCTTTTTTAATCCTGTAAAGATTTTTTTTTGATGTTAACACTAATTCTCCACCTTCAAAGGTAGCTTCAAAATCTACGCTAATCAAACCATACTCATCATCAATATCTTTTTTATCTGAAATTGTAAATTTGAGTCGTATAACCTGATCTGTGTAAACTGGTCTTACAAATCTGGTTTGTCTATTTTCCCATTCTGTATCCCCATCAATTCCATATAGGACAATATAATTTCCGTAAATTTGTCGCAACCTTGTAAATTCTCCTTCCATTCGTGAAATAATTGCTCTTCCTGAAATCACTCTGTCCTCATCTTTTCCAGAGTCTATCTCAAACATTGCATTTTTTATTCTTGAAAATCCCAGGTATTCGTTTAATTCTTTTTTTGAAATACTTGTTGTCGAAACAAAAGCATTTCCTACTTTTAATGATTTGAATTTTTCCATTTTTTATCTTGATTCATCAGGGCAGAAAATTACTTCTGCGCTAGATCTTGAATCGTCAGATATCAAATAATTCACTGCGTCTGTAATTCTGGCATTGTTTGGCTCTTTTCCGTCTACTGTTCCTGCTAATACTAGGAATGCTCTGACATTTGATTTCAATACATCGCTTAGTTCTTGGTTTACAGTTGTTGCAAATGGTCTTAGTGCTCCTCTGAATACCTCTACTTTTGCTCTTTCCCCTCCGCCTATTTTTTTACCGTGTGGTAGGTCTGGACCAATTATTACGATACGTCCTTTTGCATCTTTGAAAAGTCTTGGATCGTCTGAGCCATTAGGAACAAAAACACTCATTGCGTTTTGACTGACAGTAGCTGGAATGTTGATGAATTTGTCTGTTAATCCATCCCATTCGCTTCTAGATAATTCTGTTAATTTTGAAATTGATGGAACTTTACCGGTTATGTGAATAAATATTTCAATGTCTCCTTTTGATTTTGCTGTGTTAAACCATCTTGTAACTTCTTCATTATTTGAAAAATCTATTACATGTGAATGGAATTTATTTGATATTGAATCCTGAATTTCTTTTGGGCATTTGTCTGAAATGAAACAAATTGCTTGACCTCCATTTGATTGAACATTTGTCGCAACCTCTTCTGCCTTCTTTGCATCTTCTCCATCTGTTGCATCAATTGTCAGTACTGCAATTTTTGATGAATAATCATGTTGTTTTACCGTTTCTGGAACTGATGTAATATGTGATCTGACTGGATAGAACACTCTGTCACCTGGAATAATTTTTCCATTTAGAATTTTTGCTTGATCATCATCGGATAGTGTTAAAACTGTAGTTGCGACCTGATCTTGTGATAAGAATTGTTGATCTGCAATCATTGTCGATGTATTTTTCTGAATTTTTTCTGCAATACTTTGAACTTTGTTTAGTAAATTCGTGAATGTGGCTTCTTGTTTTCCTAATTTTTCTGCGGCAGCCTTAATTCCATTTTTAATTGTACTTTCATCTTCTCCAAGTAATCCCACAAGCTCTTTATTTGCAGCTTCCACTTCAGTAGGTTCTAAATCTTCAAATCCACTAACTCTGAGAAACTCTGATGCTGCTTTTGGATAAACTGTTTTGTAAATTCTATCTGAATGAACTGGTCCTGGATTGGTTCCAATGGATATGATTCCTTTTTCAGTTAACTCCCATGACATTGCTTCAACTAATCTATTCTTTGCACCTTGTGATGCTGTATATGGACCTCTGAATCTGTATGGTCTTTGTTCCAATGGTCTTTCTTCCGCAAAGAAAGTTGAGATTGTAATGATTTTTCCTCCCTCTCTCATAACTTTCAATGCTTGTACGGATGTCCAAAAAGTTCCTGTTAGGTGAATATCAACCGTACTTCTAAAATCGTCTAGTGATGCATGAGAAAAGCATGTTACCGGTCCTGAAACTCCGGCATTATTTACTATCACATCTACATTAATTCCGTCATTTTTCAATGAATCAAACATATCTGAAACTGATTTTTCATCACTAACATCAACTCCTGAAAATATCTTTACAAATCCTTTTGAATTTTTCTCATTAATGATTTTTGTTAGCATTTCTGATGTGCTTTCAAGGGGTTCTTTTCTTCTACCTAAAATAATGACACTTGCTCCATTTTCTATGAACTTCTTAGCAACCGTCATTCCTATGCCGGTTCCACTACCTGTGATTAAAACAACTTTATCTTCAAACTTCAATCTGACAAAAATTTTGTTAGATTTCCAATATTAATTACTTGTCACTAGAGAATTATCTTTATTTGTGGGTAATCTTGAAGATAGCTAATGCATGATACCGAACCTGAAACATTTGTCATTAAATCAATACCTGAAAAATTTTCAGATATGTTAAAAGAGATCGCTATAGATTCAACCCCAAAAGAAATTGCAACTGATGATGTTGAAAATGATGATTATTACAGTAGAGTGTTTTCACAAACAACTCGAATGGTTACAAACAAAGGCTGTTTAGACGTCACTGGAACAAACATTGATGTCATTCAGATAATACAAAAGGGATAATCATGCAAGATCCAAATCCACTTCCATGGGGCGCACAGGACCGTTTTCAGGCTCACTTCATTGTTAAAAGACAAGCAGAAAAACCTCTCGATCTTACAGCACGAACTATTTTGGAAACTTCTGGACATTTTGGCACAAAAAAAGTTACTAAAGTTGAATGGCAAGGTGGAAAAATAGCTGACACACTAAATTCTGACTCTGTCTTAAACGAACTTATTGCACAACAATCTGTCGATGATGCAACAATAACCATTGATCCTACGTCAAAAGGTGTTAGAATTTATGGAAAATGGAAAAATAGCTTTGAATTCAAGGTATCAAAAGCACAATTTGAAATATTTGATAAAATAGCCGGTCACATCAAAAGCTTCTAAGCTTTCCACCAATCGAGTGCAACATAATCTACTCTATCTTTTCCAAAAGGAATTGCCAAAATGAATTGTTTTTTAACACTAGCTGCTAATCTTCCTGCCAATACAATGTCTGTTGATGTAATACTTTCATTTCTGTTGTACACTTGAACTAAGAATGGTGCATGATCAATCCCTGGTCCTTTTTGATAAACTGCAAAATCACATCCAAATTTTATACCTGGATTAACAATGTAACCTTTATCTCTAAAATCTCTGTACACTTGAAACATTTTTTCAAAATTATGGTGTTGTTCTTGACAAATTTCAAACATTTTTTTCATCGTAATTTTTTTCTTATTTTTGTAAATCTGAATTTTTGATTTATTCATTAGATAGTATCCTTCAATTAAATCTAAAATTAATGGAACGTTTATCTCATCTAATTTTGGTTTTGGAATTCCAATTGGTTTTCCATAATATCCTTGACTGAATAATTTTTTAGAATCTTCTATGTTCCATACAATCAAACGATTCTCTAGTAGTTCTGTCTTCAAAACTATAAACTCAATGCCAAAAGAATGAATGAATCTGAAACTTCTTGACATTTGTCTGCCATTTCTTCAATTCCTTCTATGGTATCTTTCATCAATAGCATTTCACTTGTAGTAGAAATTTCAAGTGCTTTCAATACCATTTTTCTATATTTGATATCTATCTCTCTTTCTAGTTTTTGTGTATCTTGTGCTAGTTCGATTGATTTTGCAGAGTCTGAATTTAGACTTCTAATAATTTCATTTAATTTGTAAATTTCATCTACCACCAATTCGATTAACTCTGTTAGGTCTCCCTCTAATTTTGATGACTTTAGTGTGCTTGCTTTAATGTTTGATAATTTGAATGCAATTCCTGTGATATATCCTGCAATCTCATCCATGGTATATGCAGTATTTAGTAGATTTTCACGGTTTAAAATTAGACCTCCAACGTCTGCTACATCTCTTGTAATCTTTCTTCTCAAACTCTCAACTTCTTCTTCTAATGAAGCAATTTGTTCTAGAGCATCTTTAATTCCAGCTTTATCTTTTTTTACAATTAATTCTGGTAATTGTGATAGACTTCTTCCTGCATTTAATATTCTATTAATTTCATCTTGTAACACGGCAACTGCTTTACGTTTTGCCTGTACTTCTAATTCCCCACTGTACATAACAAGTTACCATAACATTCGGACTGAATATTAAGGCTTGGTTAAACGAATTTAACTCAATCCTGATTTACTGTCTTTTTTTGTCCTTTATAGAGTGCTATAACTTCCTCATCTGTTGATGCATCTTCTGAATTTTTCTCTGTTCTAATTTTTCCTGTGAATTTTGGGAATCGTAACGCTAATCCTGTTTTATCTTTTAGCTTATCTAATGCTGTTTTATGAATTGGACTTTGTGTAATCTCTGATGCGACAATTTCTATAACTAATTCTGGTTCAAACCACACATCTGCTTGCATTTCACTAATAATTCTTGGATTCTTTTTCAAGGTAACTTTAGGTGACAGAATTTGATATAATTGATCTAAACTTTCATCTGTAAATCCTGTTCCAACTTTACAAATGCTTGGAAAAATATCTTCCTCATCGTTGTATGTCGCTAACAGTAATGTTCCATATTTTCCGGTTCTTCTACCCTTTCCAAAAAATGCCCCGATGACTACTAAATCAAGACTATCTCCTAATTCATTTTGATATTCTCTTTTTAGTTTTAACCAATTACTTCCTCTAATACCTGCTCGATATGTGGAGTCTAGATGTTTCAACATCAAACCTTCGCATCCTGAATTGATTGAATTTTCTAAAATTTCTAAAACTTGCTCTTCATTTTCTATAATTGACATTGGAATAAGTCTGGCAAAATCATCTTGTTTGATAATTTTCTCTAATAATTTTCTCCTTTCTTCATATTTCATTTCCATACAATTTTTTCCATCTGAAAATAATACATCGAAGAAATTAACTGTAATAGGATATTTTACTACAGCTTCATCAATTTCATATTTTCTTCGTCTATGCATTAATTCTTGAAATGGCAAGAAATCTCCAGAATTTGAATTCATCGCAACTACTTCTGCCTCTAAAATTACGTCATCTGAAATAATTAACTTTGAAATTTTTTCAACTATGTCTGGATAATATGATGTAATTATTTCTAAACTTCTAGAAAAAATCTCTATCTTGTCTTTTTGTTTATGAATTTGTGCTCGCTCTCCATCTAATTTGTATTCTGCAGCAAATTTTTCCTGAAATTTTTCAACTGTTTCTTCTCCACTCTTAGTTCTGTCAGCTAACATTGGTCTAATTGGACTAAATAATTTAATTTCAAATTTTTCAATTTCTTCAAGACCTCCAATAGAAATAACTTCTGCAACTTTTCCTAAATCACTTGAAACATTGTATGCGTTTTCTATTATCTCTCTATTTTCTTTTTTTCCTGTAAATGCAATTGCTAATGCATCCATGACTGTATTTTCTGCAATACCTAGTCGTAATGTGCCTAGTAAAATCTTTAAAATGAATTTTGATTCTTGAGGTGTTGCATCATTTAACATACTTGAAACGTACTTCATCTTCATTTCTTGTGATCCTTTTCCTTCTAGATTTGAAATTTTGAATAATGTCTCGTAAACCTTCTCCAACGTAATTATTTCTGATGCAAATGTTGTCTGAATTTTTTGCTGTAAAATATTTTCTGCAGTTTGTCCTAAATCTCCGCCTTTGTTATAATCCTCTTCAATTTTTTTTAATGGTATTCCTGCTGATTTTGACATTGCTTTCATCACAAGTTTTTCTGCTATCCCAAGTTCAACTCCTTCAAAATTAGGTCTTAATTTCCCTTGAATTAAGTAAATTGCTTTTGAAATCACATCTTGTGGAATCTCCTGTAATAATTTTACAAGAATGTCTGTTAACTCAAGTCTCTTACTTGTTCCTTCCATCTTTTGAAATGCGTCCGAAATAATTGAAAATTTCATGTATTGTTTTAGATTTGTTCTTTTATTTGATTAACTTTTGTTCTAAATATATCTGAACATAACTTTTTTTCGATCCTTTTTAACATCTGACACTAATGCAAAATTGTTTAATGGATATGCCTCTTTGTATTGTTTCATAAAACTCCATGCCACATCATGATTTCTAAATTCGGTTCGTAATCCTGGTAACACCGTTTCTTTTCCATCGATATCAAATGCTACTATTGAGTAGTGTTTTGGTCTGTTATGTGGTCGGGCTTTTAGAAACCATGCTATTGCAAATCCAAATGCTGCAACTATGATGAATCCTGCACCAATATCTTTGAAGACTGGTAAGAAAATGTCTGGGATGGTCTGTCCAAATAATTGAACCACGATATGTGAAAATGTCAATATTGCGGCAACAGTCATTGCAATCTTTGTTACACTATGAGATAAGAATGAAAATTGAAATTCATACTTTGAAATCATGTGTGTGCTATGATAACAATTGATTTAATCTTTACCTAAAAAATATCTGATCTTTAGTCTGGATCTTCATAATTTTCTTTTCTTTCACTAGTATCTGATTTTGAATCCATTGGGATCATTTTTTCTTTGAGTCCTGTCATCACATCTTTGTATCCTTCTGCATATTCTAATTCATCTGGGACAAGTGTTGCTGGATGGATAAATCCTTGACTTCTAATTGCAAGTGCTTTGATTGTTGCTTGTTCTCTTATGTAATCCCAATCTGGTGTTGAGAATCCGTCAAATGGACCTGTGAACTTTCCATCGTGCATACTAAAAACAAGTGATTCAACAATTGGAATACAGAAATTGATAGTTGCTGCAGAATTTAATTTTACAGGCATTAATGGCATGTTGTGACTTCCTCTTGTGTTTCCTGCTACATAATGTGGATTATTGAATACACTTCCTGCTTCTTCTGTAGCTGGGAACATTTTTTGTGTTCTTACAATACAAACTGGATCATCTTTACCAACATATGTCCCTGCAATGTTATGTAATCTATCTGTCGATGCATCCATAATTGGTTCCCCATCTTTTGTAGTAATTGATGAAATAACATATCTTCCTGGATACATCAGTGCAGCTTCTAACACTGGTTTATCTTCCCATAATGATAATTTTGCAATTGTAGCTTCTTCAACATCCATTATGTAAAAATCAACACCTTTTGCAAGTGATTTGTTTACAATCAATCCTGTGTTACTTAGTGCATCCACAAATAATCTGTACATTGGATAGTTGAAACATCCTGGTTCTGTTTTATCTGCTGCAAAAACTGTAAATGCTTCATTTGCTCTTTCCTCAAATTCTAATTCTGCTACTCCTGGTCCCATTCCTTTTACATTTCCTGAAAAAGAATCTTTTAACAAATCTTGACCTGCACCATATAGCCCCTCCTTTTTTGCAACTGCAGTTCCTGCAACAAACGAATCATAAGCTAATTTGTGAATTTTTTCATTATCCACTCCATGTGTATGACTCATGACAATGTGTACGTCATCTCCACAATAACCAATATAATGATCAATTAGTAAATCTGATGAAGCGCTTACTGTATCTCTTACTGCTTGAATTAAATTATCACTAGGTCTGGTATGTCCACCAATTCCTCCAACATCTGCTTTGATTACTGATACTGTAATTTTCATACTAACGATTTTTTCTTCTTTGATTTATACTATATGTTAAAATCACAAATTTCTTGTGATCTAAATATTTCAAAAAATGATAGCAAAAATTGGAAAAAATCAAAATGATTATAAAGCGGACTTGACAGGAATTTTCTATGGCAGACAAACCACACCTGAACATGATTATCACAGGACACATTGATAATGGCAAGTCCACAACAATGGGTCACTTTTTGATGGATCTTGGTGTAGTTGACCAAAGAACAATTGATGCTCATGCCGCTGAATCTGAGAAAACTGGAAAGGGTGATACCTTCAAGTATGCTTGGGTCATGGATAACATCAAAGACGAAAGAGAAAGAGGTATTACAATCGACCTTGCTTTCCAAAAATTCGATACCCCAAAATTCAATTATACATTAATCGACGCTCCTGGACACAGAGACTTTATCAAAAACATGATTACAGGTGCTTCAGAAGCAGACTGTGCAGTTCTTGTACTATCTGCAAAACCTGGTGAAACTGATACCGCAATTGCACCTGGTGGACAAGCACGTGAACACGCTTTCTTACTAAAGACACTTGGTGTAGGTCAAATTATCGTTGCAATTAACAAAATGGATGACAGTGACTTTTCTGAAGATGCTTACAAAGCAGCAGTAGAGAAAGGTAAAGGATTAATCAAATCATGTGGTTACAAACCAGATGAAGTACCATTCATTCCAGTTTCTGGATGGAAAGGTGATAACCTAGTTAAAAAATCTGAGAACATGGGTTGGTACTCCGGTAAAACACTCTTAGAAGCATTTGATGATTTCGTTGCACCTGAAAAACCAACTGGTAAACCATTAAGACTTCCAATTCAAGATGTATACTCAATCACTGGTGTAGGAACCGTTCCTGTAGGACGTGTTGAAACCGGATTGATGAAACCAGGACAAAAAATCGTTGTAATGCCATCTGGTGCACAAGGTGAGATTAAATCTATTGAATCCCATCATGCAGAACTTCCAAGTGCAGAAGCAGGTGATAACATTGGTTTCAACTTGAGAGGAATTGAAAAGAAAGATATCAAACGTGGTGATGTATTGGGAACTCCAGACGCACCACCAAATGTTGCAAAAGAATTCAAAGCACAAATTATAGTTATTCATCATCCAACTGCAATCGCACCAGGCTACACCCCTGTCATGCATGCTCACACCGCACAAGTTGCAGCAACAATTACCGAGTTTCTAGGAAAAATTAATCCACAAACCGGTGCAATGGATGAAGAAAATCCAAAGTTCCTTAAAGTTGGTGATTCTGCTATTGTTAAAATCAGACCTGTAAGACCAACACCAATTGAAACATTTAGTGAGTTCCCTGAAATGGGTAGATTTGCATTAAGAGACATGGGTGCAACAATTGCTGCCGGTGTCGTAAAAGAAATTACAGAAGCACACACACCTTAGAGATAGAGTCATTATGGCTCAAAATGCTCGCATTAAATTAACTAGTACCAGTCTTTTGAAGCTTGGTGGTGTATGTGATGAAATTATGGGTATTGGTAAAAAAACTGGTGTTAAAGTAAAAGGCCCAACCCCACTTCCCGTTAAACGTCTCAATGTTGTAACCCGTAAATCTCCATGCGGAAGCGGAACTGAAACATATGAAAAATGGGAGATGAGAATGCACAGAAGAATTATTGATCTTAACGCAGATGATAAAGCAATCAGACAATTAATGCGTCTAAAAATCCCTGATGACGTCTACATTGAGTTATCTCTAAAATAACTTAGCCTTTTATTATGGAACTCGTGATTAGCAACTATGTCTGAAGAGAATTTCGAAGAATCATTTTCTGAAGAAAAATTTGATGTATTTTACAAATGCATGAGATGTGGTCATGAAACCGCATTAGAAGAATTAGCAAGACTTCCTGAAATCAAATGTATCTGTGGTTTCAGAGTATTTACAAAGAAAAGACCTGGTCTTGTTAGAAACGTAAAAGCAATCTAGATTCTGTCTTTTTTGTAACTGTGCTTTCTTTGCAAATGTGTTCTCATATCTTCCATATTTGAGAAATTTTCACCACATTCTTTACAGTCGTATGGTAAATCTTTGTAATGTGTAATCTGGAGATGTTGCATTAACTTTTCTTGATTCTTAAATTTTAGATCACATTTATCACATGGAAATTTTTCAAAAAATTTCATCTTAACTATTTTTTGCTTTCTGTTCATCCCAGCATCTTCGGCATAGTTGGCCCTTGACCTTCCATTCTGGTTTTGGATTATATCGAATGAATCCCATTTTTTTGTTACATAAAACGCAAAATTCTTTTTTTGTTTTAAAATCGCCTTCTTTGTTATCAAAACATGTCTTACAAAGTAATCCTTTCATATCCCATTGCCATCTTGGTTCCCACAAATCTGTAATCTTTTTTTGTGTACCGCATGTGGCACATTTTGATTTAATGTTTGAATCGTATGATTCTTTCATTTTATCCATGTAGCACTCGCCACATAGCGGTGATTCTACATACCATTCTTTTTTTGCCTTATGCTTGTGCTTTGTTTCCTTATTACAAACAGTACAAATTGATGGTTTTTTATCAAATAATCCCATAATGAATGATGAAATAGGGATCTAATAAATTATAAAATTAGAAAAAGAATTTTTTGATTTAGAGTTCTGATAGTAATTTCTCTAAACCTTGACTAGAGTTTAGCATGCCTTTCTTTTTGGCAATTTCTTCGATCTTTTTGAATTGCTCGTTAGTAAAGCAAACTGGCATTGAACGTTTTTCCATATTCAGACCATTTCTCTTTTTGTTTTAAACCTTGCTTTATTTTTTAAATTATGTTATATTATCTACATGTGATATTATAGCATGGCAAAAATGCGTCAGATCTTAATTATTGGAAATAATGATAATGGTTGTACTCCCGAGATTGAAAAAATCGCATATGATGCAGGAAAACATGTGGCAGAATCAAACTCTGTTTTGATCACTGGTGGTCTTGGCGGAGTAATGAAGGCTGCATCTCATGGTGCAAAAGATGGGGGTGGACTAACAATTGGAATTATTCCTCAAGATGATTCTTCATTAGCAAACGAGTTCTGTGATATTGTAATTCCATCAGGAATGGGATTATCTAGAGATTTTCTAAATGCATTATCTGCGGATGGTGTAATTGTAGTGGGTGGCGGTTCTGGAACCTTGTCTGAAATTTGTGCCGCATACATGTACAAAAAACCAATTGCAACTATCAAAAATTCTGGCGGAATGGCTACAAAATATGCTGATCAATATTTAGATCATAGAGAAAATGTAAAAATCATTGGATTTGATTCTCCAAAAGATGCAGTTGATTATATCTTAGAACAAATTAAATCATAGATTCTAAAAGTGGGTCTGGTTTGTAAAACTCACCATGCTCATCTGCAAGTTTGTTTAATTCATCTACAATATTTTTGATGCCAATCTCCTTTGCGGTTTCAAATAGTGGTTTTTTCAATCCCAATCCTAACTTGCATGCTTTCTCAATTTCTTCAATATCGCTTGCACCGTTTGTAATCAGCCAAGCTGCATTGTTTAAGATATTTGCAACTAATTGAATTGGATTGCATTTCTCTGCTAATTCTTCAGATAATGATACTCTTTCATATTTGTCATCTGAATATTTGTAATAACCCTCTCCTGATTTTTGACCTAATTTTTTCTCATCAAACATTTTTTCTATTGTCTTATGTGGATTGATTACTTTTTTATCTCGTAAATGCATCTCGACTGTTGCTTTATGGATAACATCCATTCCTGTAAAGTCTGCTAATTCAAAAATCCCCATTGGAAATCCTAGTTTAAATTTCACTGCAGAATCTATCTCTTCTAAAGTTGCGTTAGTTCTATCCTGTAGATAGCACGCTTCATGAACCATTGGAATGAATAATCTGTTAATGATAAAACCTGGTACGTCTTTTCTACATAACACGGCTTGCTTATTTACTGATTTTACAAACTCTTGTGTCATTTCTGTTATCTCTTGACCTGTTTTTTCACCAGGAATAACTTCAACTAATTTCATTAATTGCGGTGGATTGAAGAAATGAATTCCAATAAATTTCTCAGGTCGACTTGTTGTATTTGCAATTTCTGTAATTGGTAATGTGCTTGTATTTGATGCAAAAATGACTTCAGGTTTTGCAGCCTTGTCTAATTCGGCATAAACCTGTTTTTTTAGATCCATTATTTCTGGCACTACCTCTATTACCATTTCAGCATCTTTGACTGCTTCATTCAAATCTACTATTGGTGTGATTCTTGAATAAATTCCATCTGCCTCTTCTTTTGAAATTTTCTCTTTTGTTACCATTTTATCTAAACTCCATTTGATTTTCTCCATGGCTTTGTCAAGAAATTCTTGTTTGATGTCTCGTAATACTACATTATATCCTGCAGTTGCTGAAACCTGTGCAATTCCATGCCCCATAACTCCTGAACCTAAAACTGTGATATTTTTTACCGTCACGCACCATCTTTGAAAAACCATTATATCATTCTTCTTTCAATTACTTTCATGGGATTATTTGGTAAGAAAAAGAAAGATGATAAGAAAACTAATACCATATGCAAAGTGTGTGATCTAGAATTACATCAACCTGAAAGATTAGAACGACACATGAAAAAAGCACATGGTAATGTCCCTGAGAAGAAACCTGAATTCAGCACCAAGGGTGGAGTTGAACAAGGTGGCATGTGGTAAAATTATTTAGATCACTACATAAGCAGTATGTTTCAAGCATTTCATTTCATTTCAAAGTGATTTTGAGCTTGAATCGAATATAAAATTAGAATTCAATGCAATAATTTGCTTGAAATTTCTCAATTTACTCCATGACAAAAGCATTACGTTACAGTTCAAAATTAACAAAAACTTATCCTTGCAAAATATTCCTAAGAAATATTGAAAATTTTACTCCTTTCTATTTTGGCACTTGCTATGTTTGGTGTTATGATTCCCGGTGCATTATATGTCTCATTACCATATGCATCAGCTGCTGACGGCGATGTAAAGTCTACTGTAGAGATTAACGATTCAACTACAAACGGACCAACACTAGCTGATGATGATCAATTTGGCATGTCTATTGCAAACATTGGCGATTTGGATGGTGATGGTGTCAATGACTTGGCAGTTGGTGCAAGTCTAGATGATGATGGAGGTACTAACCGTGGTGCAGTACACATCATATTCATGAACACTGACGGTTCTGTGGATTCGACTGTAGAGATTAACGATTCAACTACAAACGGACCAACACTGACTAATGGTGATGCATTTGGTAGATCTATTGCAAACATTGGCGATTTGGATGGTGATGGTGTCAATGACTTGGCAGTTGGTGCAAATCTAGATGATGATGGAGGTGATGACCGTGGTGCAGTACACATTATGTTTGTGGAAGGAACATTACCTCCATCCACATCAACAGATTCCACATCAACAGGGGGTGGTGGCGGAGGCAGTCAAAGTTGTAACTCTAGGGGATTTGGAGTCGGCAAGTCACTAGCAGTATACGAGGTGTCATACAATTTCTGTGGAGATAATAATTCTGTTGACATTTTGGCATACTCTACATGTGGCTCAATTAGTGCTCAATTAACAACAGAATACGGAAGATCTACTGCAGGACTCTCATTAGACCAGCCATTCATAGATGATGAAATTACAATTTACACCGGAATCTTGCGTGATGATATTAAGAAATTTACTGTAAAAATGGAAAACAAGAGAAATTCATTTGAAGATACGTTTGTCATAAACGAGTGTAAAACAACTAAACGATATTCACAAACCACTGGGTATACTTCTTCACAGCAAGGAACTTTTGGCGATAATGGAATTACCGTGTCAGTTCCTGAATGGGTAAAAAATACAGCGGGATGGTGGGCAGAAGATAAAATTTCTGAAGATGAGTTTGTAAAAGGAATTGAATTTTTGGTAAAAGAGAGAATTATTGATAATGTAAAGACCGGAAATGCCGAATCTGCATCTTCTGCTGTTCCAACATGGGTGAAAAATAACGCTGGATGGTGGGCAGAAGGACAGATAGATGATAATTCATTTGTAAAAGGAATCGAGTATTTGGTGAAAGTGGGATTAATCTCAGTAACGTAATGGATTAAACATCACGAATAATTATTAATACAAAATTTATGTGATTAAATATTGGAATTATCTGACGGTCAAAAATATGCGATAGTTTTCTTGGGATCCTTGGCAGTTGCTGGTATTATTCTGGGTACGCTTGTATTTCCATTTTGGAACTTTATTCGTGAAGATATTACCGAAGAAGTTGAAATTTTCCAGTCTGCAGACGGCAATTGTTATGTTGATACTATTGACGGAATTCCAAAAACCATTGAAAACTGTAATCTTAAACCTGGGACTGAAGTTACTATAATGTATGGTCATGGACTTCCTTGGGCAAAAATTGTAACTCCTGGTGAATAATATGGATTGTATTTTTTGCAAAATAGTTACAAAAGAAATTCCTACAAAAATTTTATACGAAGATGATGATACCATGTCATTTCTTGATGCATTTCCTGTTGCAAAAGGACACACCTTGGTAATTCCAAAAAAACACCATGCGAAAATCCAAGATTTACCTTCTGATGTAAATCAAAAATTATTCAATACTGTTCATAAAATGACTCCTAAAGTTGATTCACTTGAAGGTTCAACTCTTGTGGCAATTCATAATGGAAAAGAAAGCGGACAAGAAATTCCTCATGTACATGTTCATTTGATACCTCGAAGTAATGATGATTCTGCAGGCCCTGTCCATTCAATGTTTAAAGATAAAGTTGAATTATCTGAATTTGAGATTGATTCTATTTACAATAAATTGAAGATTATCTAATACGGGTAAATTCTTTCATTATCATCTAGATTATCTACGATGATTGCTTTGGTAGGGCATGTTTCTGCGGCATTTATGATTCTCTGATTCTTTGCACCTTTCTTATTGTAAACTCTTGATTTTGGATTTGATTTTGTATTTTTATCAATAGTAAATACCTCTGGAGCAATTATTTCACAACTACAGCATCCAATACATAGACTCTGATCAACGTCAACTTTCAGTTCAAATTCTTTACGTTTCTTTGTAAATCCTCTATCTGGCTCTTTTTTTGTTTGCTCGTTAACAGTTTTTTCATATTTTTCCCAAAACTCATTTTCATATCTTTTCCACCATTCCTCATTTGCTTCGAAATCTTTTGTGTATTTTCCCCAATCAGCTTCGGGTGTTTTTCCTTCTCCATCTTTTCCCCATTTTGTTCTCTTGTAGAATTTTTGATTGGTCTGAGTATAATCTGATTCTTCTCGAGGTTTTTCCGGTTTTTGTCTTGCAGAATGTTTCTTTTGATTTTTCAAAAAATGATAAGCTTCCGTAATAATCTTGAATCTTTTTTCACTTTCTGAATCTTTATTTTTATCTGGATGATATTGAAGTGCTAATTTTCTATATGCATATTTGACTTCTTCAAAATCTGTGTTGTTACCAATTTTTAATGTCTTGTAGGCCTGACTTGAATTCAACGTCTTTCATTATCTCCAATATGTTAAAAACTTGCTCTATTCCATGACTTCATCTTCTTGTCTCCACGCAGGATCCACTATACAAAGTACGATTAGATCTATGTCCCCATTGTTTTCTATGAACTGTTTGGACATTGGTGGAACAAAGATTGTTTCATTTTTTGTTATTTCTTTTTGCTCTGTTCCCACATGTATGATTCCACTTCCTTGCAAAATATAGAATATTTCACTTGTTTTCATGGTGTGTGGTTTTGAACTATTTCCTGGATTTATTGTACAATGTGCTAAACTATACCGAATTGCATTCTCTGTATCTGCAGGTGAAAAAATTTGTCTAATTTGTGTTCCTTCTTGTGCTGAAAATGATTCTGTCTCTTCTATTTTTTTAGTATTCATTTTATGACAATTTTTCAGTTACAATTGTTTTAAAATCTGATTCAAACCATATGGTTTTTGGTTCGGAGTTCTTTTTTGGAAATGAGTTGATTGCAACATGTGAAAATTCCTCATTTTTCTTTATAGAACCATGTGTGTGTAATTTCTTTGCAGGAATGTGCACGCAATCTCCTTTATTGAGGTTTATACTTTCTAACTTTTTTATTTTAAAATTCTTCATTCCTGTTCCAATTTTCTTATACATGACTAGACTACCTTTTCCTTTAGTAACTATCAATGTTTGACCTGCATCGTGGAAATGTAGTTTAGTTCTTGCTCCATTTTTGAATGTTACATGATAAATTTTTTCAGTACTTGGCTTGATTTTTGCTGAAATATCCTTTGCATCTATTTTTCCTGTAAAATAATTCACTTTAGCTTTCTTGCTTGGGATACCTGATTTTGTAAAAAGATTCTCTTTTTGCATAATTTACATCCTCAAGATGTTGTATATGAGTCATAGTGTATTTCAACATGACGAATATTTCGTTTCATTTTTAATTACCAAAAATTTGCTTGTTCCTGCTAATTCTTTTTCAAAAATTTCTTAAGAATTGCTTTATCTATGATTAAATTCTATGTTCTGTATGGTTAGAACCAAATTAACTGAAAAACAAAAATCAAAGAAAAAAGGACGTCAATCAAAATCTGAATACAAATCAAAGAAAAAAAAACATCCATCAAGAGCGAATGAAGTAAAGAGTAATCAGATCAGAGAAAGATATGAAGCCAAAGCAAAAGCAAAAAAAGAACAAAAAATACGAGCACAACAATCTCGAGCTTCTCGAAGAAGTGGAAAAAGTATGAAAACTGAAGGAAAAGTTACAAAATCAACTTCAAAAGCAAAAGAAGCTAGATCCTCAAAGAAAATTGCTGCAATAAAAAAGAGAACTAGAAGCTAAGACCTACCCGCTAGTTTCTTCAAATGTTTCTAAACCTCCTGTAATTGTAATTTTTCAGTTAAGATTTTCTAGAATAGTCTTATTCTATATGCCAGTTAGTGTGCATGAGTCATAGTTTAACAGGATTTAAAAATACATAGACATACGGTATGTAGTTCAAATGGCAAAAAACGATACAAAAGTAAAAATAATTTCATTAAAACCATTGCTTGATTCTGATGCTGCTGAAGAAATGATTGATTCAAGAAAAGTTAAATCATTTCAAACTTTATTACATAAACCTAAAAAAAGTGAGATACACCTACATTCGCTTACTTTACATTTTGAATCAATTCTTCTATTATCTGGTAAATATTCTGTTGATTTTATTCGTGATGCTGAACATACCTTATCCGTTGACAAAGATGTTCAAGAAGTTATAATATCGGATGAAGTGTTTCCTGTAAAAAAGAAGCATGGGGTTCTAAGTAAATTAGAACCATCATTCAAAAATAAAATAAAATTACTAATGCAGGAACGCGTCATGCTTGAAAATACTGCTGATATCTCATTTGATCATCATGGAAAGGAGATTAATCTTTCTTACAATGACACTCTTAAATTATTGGAAAAACATCCTAAAAAAACAATCAATGAAGATAAAGAGTCTATTCGTCGACCTGAAATTACAATTCCTGCTGCAAAATCAAAACTTATTTCAAAATTAAAAAAACCTGCTGACGCTGGAACAAAATCCTCCGAAGAAATCTTTGATTTTAGAGATATTTTGGAGATTTATGTTCCAATTTATGAGGCACGATTAATTGGACCTAAAAAAAGAATTAAAATTGTAAGAATTGATGCAGTTAGAAAGAAAATACTCTAATTATTTTACCATTCTTTGAAATTCTGGGTCATCATAAAACTTTTCAAAAACCTTTTCCTTTCTTGCCCATAGTTTGATGGTCTTTGAATGTTTTATTGCCACCTTTAACAAATCAAAAGCCTCATTGACTTCATTTATCGCTGCCTTGCTTCTAGCTTTTGCATAAACTACGTTGATATTTCCTTTATGTTTGTCCAATATCTTATCAAAAACTTCTATTGCTTTTTCATGTCTTTCTAACTCTGCTAACTCTATTCCTTTATGAAATAATGAATCAAGGTGTTGTGGATTTGCTCTATGAACGCTCTCAAAACAATTCAACGCCAGTTCATGTTTTCCCATTTTACCTAAAACAATTCCTTTGTAAAATCTTGGATTAGGTTTCTTTGGATCTTTCTCAATTGCCTCATCTAAAACTTTCAGCGATTCATCATGTTCGAGTTTTTTATCCAACAGAACCCCTTTGTTATAATATGCTGGCGCATAGCTTGAATCTGCTTTAATTGATTTTTCATAATACTCCATTGCCCCATCTGGATCTCCAAGTTCTGCCATTGCAATACCTCGATTATTCAATGCTGGAGCGTCATTTGGATTTCTTTGTGTTATCATATCAAAACATGTTATTGCATCAGCATATTTTTTCAATTGATTTAGTGCTAAACCTTGATTATACCATGCGTTAACATTTTCTGGGTCAATTTTTGTGACTTTTTTAAATAATGAAACAGCTGCTTTTGGTTGATTTTTTTCTAAAAACGTCATTGCTTGATACATCAAGTCTTCTGGGTCTTCCTTTTTTCCAAATAACCCCATATTTTTTTAATATTATTCTTGTTTATAACAACTACACTGTTTTGATTTGTGACGTATACATCCTACTAGTTTATGGTCTTTACATCCACAAATTATACATTTTTTCATCTTTTCATTTGTAATTGCGATTGACTACTAATCAATGAATCGCATACTGAATCTGTAATATTCATCAATCTCCTATTATAATTTTGAGAAAAATAACTGTAAAACTAAACGAAAAAGATTATTTCGATTTCTTACTTGAAAGCAATGAACATGAAAATACTGTTGAAGAACAGATTACTGAAATTATACAATACTATGTTCTAATTAGACGAAGACGTGTAAAACTAATTCCCAAAGAAACTTTGGATTCACACATCTAATTATTTACATTTTTTTCTGTGTTTTCTCAAGTCTTCTGGGTCTCTGAATTCTTCTCCACAATTGCGGCATTTGACATCTATTCTTCTTCCATGTGCAATTTTCTCATGTCTTTTCAATCTCTCTGCATCATGCAAATCTGATCCGCATTTCTTACATTTTGTACTACTTTCTTCTGTTTTGGCAAAAAGTTTCATCGTACAGTATAGTTCTTAGATCTTAAAATGATTTTCCTTTTTTTCCTTAGGGGGATGATGATATTGTTTATTTTATCTTCATTATAAAATGAAATAATGGATCTAAATAAGATAGTAAAAATTGGACTAATAACTGGAATTTCAATTATCACACTTGTTGCAATAACAAACATGTTGTTTCCTTCTAATTCGATAAATCTACATGAACAAGCATGCATGAGTCTTGCAAATCAGATGATTGAAAATATGGAAGAATCTAATTTTGATACCAAAAAATTTGCAAAAATGAATGATTTGTTATTTTCACGAATGACTAATGAACAATGTACTGATACTGAAGGTTGGAAAAAAATCGTAAGCTATAGTCCTGAAGATTAATTTGTTCGAAATTTCTCTGGCATCATTTCTAAAATTACCTTATGTGACGGCTGTCTTTCTAATTTTTGACAAATATGATATACACAGTCTCCTATAATTGATGAATCTACATTCTTAATTTGAAACTTCTCAAAAATCTCATCCTCTGACATCTTTTGCATTTGCGATTCAATATTGAATGCAATTTCCAATACAACTGGCTTTAATTTTGATTCATAATCTTGCTGCAAAATTTGAATTTCATCTTTCAGCTGTTGTATTTTTTCTTTATCCGTAGTCTCTTTTTTTTCTAATTCAAGTTTTCTTAATTTTTTGACAGTTTTTCCACTATGATAATCAAAAGTAATGATTAACTCTCTTATCATACTCACTAAATTGGGAGTTTAGGATATAAGGTATATGAAATAATAACTACCATGCAGGTAAATGAAATTTTTAAATCAATTCAAGGGGAGGGTCCAAATTTTGGTAAGCCTGCAATTTTTCTAAGAACTGCTCAGTGTAATCTCAAATGTACTTGGTGCGATACAAAATACACTTGGGATTGGAAAAATTATGATTTTAGTAAAGAGGTTAAAGAAATGACAATTGATGAAGTTAAAGACGCTATCACAGAACTTGAAATAAAACATCTTGTAATTACTGGTGGTGAACCATTACTACAACAAGATGATTTGGCTGATCTACTATCTTTTCTAAAACCTGATTTCTATGTTGAGGTTGAAACTAATTGTACCATTTTACCAAACAAAATGCT
Source organism: Candidatus Nitrosopelagicus sp. (assembly GCA_028345575.1). Classification (GTDB taxonomy): domain Archaea; phylum Thermoproteota; class Nitrososphaeria; order Nitrososphaerales; family Nitrosopumilaceae; genus Nitrosopelagicus. Next base: position 13,892 of record JAOMDR010000008.1, on the reverse strand, counting down.
AACTGATCTAATTGATCAATGGAATGTATCTCCAAAAACTAAAAACTCTGGGAATTCATTAGAACTTTGTGAAAATAATGAATGCTATTACTTTTTTGCAAATCAGGAAAATGCTTTTTTCAAATATGTTGTAGAGGACGAAACTGACATACCTGAAATCAAAAAATTTGTCACAAAGTACAAAATCCCTGAAAAAAGAGTACAATTGATGACTCAGGCTTCAACAAAAGAAGAAATCAGCATGCGTGAAAAATCAATTTCGAAATTAGCCAAATCTCACAATTTTGCGTTTTCCCCAAGACTACATGTTGCAATGTGGGGTTCACAACGTGGAAAATGATTATAACCCGAGAAAATTAGGATTTTGAACATGGCAAAAATAAAAACAGGAGATCTTGTTATGTTTTTTTACAACGATTCAAAAAAATGGTTACTAAAAATTTCTAAAAAAGAACAGTTTCATTCACACATTGGAGTCATCAAACATTCTGATGCAATAGGAAAAGAGTTTGGAAGTAGATTAGTAACAAACAAGGACAAATACGTCTATCTGTTAAAGCCTACAATTCATGATCATGTAATGAAAATGCAGCATAGTACTCAAATTGTTTATCCAAAAGACTTTGGTTACATTGCGGCACGAATGGGTGTGCAATCTGGTCAAAAAATAGTTGAAATAGGAACTGGAAGCGGTTCATTGACTACTTTTCTTGCTAGTATTGTAAATCCTCGTGGACATGTTTACACATTTGATGTTGAACCAAAATTCATGGAAATTGCAGAAAAGAATATCAAAAAAGCTGGAATGTCAAAATATGTCACCATGCATGAAATGAATCTAAAAAAATCTAAAAAAATGCCTCTAAAAGATATGGATTTAGCAATAATTGATCTTGGTGATCCTTGGGAAGTATTACCACAAGTTAGAAAAATGCTCAAAAGTAGCGGAAGTGTTGTTGCAATTTGCCCTACAATGAATCAACTTGAAAAATTATCTGTGGCTTTTGTAGAAAATGAGTTCACTGACATAGAATGTACTGAACATATTCTTCGTCGTATTGAAGCTCGAGAAGGAAAAACTAGACATTCATACCAAGGAATTGGTCACACCACATATCTTGCAATAGCGAGAAAAGTCCACTTTAATAAGAAAAGAATAAAGAAAAAGTGAATTAATTGACTCCAACTAAATTATCAAAAGAAATTGTGGAAAAATTTATCCCTTCTCGTGAAAATAATTCTCGAAAAGGCGATAATGGTAAAGTCTTGATAGTTGGAGGAAGCTACATCTATCACGGCGCTCCTGCACTTTCATCACTTGCGGCATTACGTTCTGGAAGTGATCTTGTATACACATGTGTCCCAAAAATTAATGCATTTTCCACACGTTCAATTTCACCTGATTTGATAGTTATTCCTATGGCTGATTCCAAACTTACACGTGGAACTGTTAACAAAATGCTAGGACAAGTTCCTGTTGATATTGATTCAACCGCTATTGGAATGGGACTTGCAATACAAGATATTGAGGCAATAAAATTACTTGTGAAATCACTACTAGATAGAAATGTACGTGTTTCATTAGATGCAAATTCTCTAGTACAAGAAATACTTCCGATTATTGAAGGTCAAAATGTTGTTGTCACTCCTCACTCCGGTGAATTCAAACGAATTTTTGGTGAGCCTGTTGAAAACGAAATTAATTCTAGAATTTCATTATGTGAAAAGTTTGCAAAAAAACATTCAATTACAATATTGTTAAAAGGACAAGAAGACATAATTACAAACGGTGATGTTACTTACACAAATCCTACATCAACTCCGTGTATGACTGTCGGTGGTACGGGTGATATCTTATCTGGACTAACTGCTGGATTTTTATCTAGAAATAAAAATATGATTGAATCTACAAGTGCTGCAACTTTTGTTAATGGTGCTGCAGGTGTAATACTGCAGAAAGAATTTGGTAATCACATTCTTGCAAGTGATCTTATCTCTACATTACCTAGAGTACTAAACTCATTTAATGATTAAAAAATGAACTGTGAAAAAGCGTTAAAATTCATAGACCAAAACAAAGGTTCTCTCATAAAAGATCTCCAAACACTAATTCACCAACCAAGTGTTTCTGCAAAAAATGAAGGAATTGAAGAATGTAGTGTTCTTGTATCTAAAATCTTAAAAAAATCTGGTATAAAATCTGAAATTTTAAGATTAGGAAAAAAAGCTGCACCTCTTGTATACGGAGAGGTAAAATCAAAAAATAATCCTAATACCACTTTATTATTTTACAATCATTATGATGTACAGCCTATAGAACCACTAGAATTGTGGGATGATCCCCCTTTTAGTGCTAAAATAATTGGAAATAAAATTTTTGGTCGTGGTGCATCAGATGACAAAGGCGAATTAATCACTAGAATCAAAGCTGTTGAATCGTATTTGAAAACATATGGTGATGTTCCATGTAATATAAAATTTGTAATTGAAGGTGAAGAAGAAAATGGAAGTGAAAATATTGAACGTTATTTAAAAAAATACAAAAAGAAATTTTCATGTGATGGTGTTGTATGGGAGTTTGGCTATGTTGATCAGAAAAATAGGCCAATCATAGGACTTGGAATGAAAGGTTTACTCTATGTAGAACTAACTGCAAACGAATCTGTAAGAGATGTTCATTCTAGTTTTGCAGTAATAATCAAAAATCCTGCATGGCGACTTGTTCAAGCATTGAATACGATGCGTAATGAAAACGGGAAAATACTGATCAAAGGCTGGTATGATGATATCAAACCCCTATCAAAAAATGATATCAAATTGATAAAAAAAGAACCATTTGATGCAGATGGATTCAAAAAAGAATATGGGGTAAAAAGTTTTGTTGGTAACAAAAATGCTCTTGATGCAAAGAAAGCTCTTGTGTCTGGTGTTACCTGTAACATTGCCGGTATAGAATCTGGTTATACTGGTGATGGTGCAAAGACAGTTCTTCCAGGAAGTGCAAAAGTGAAAATTGACTTTAGATTAGTCCCAAACATGGATCCAAAAAAATTAATAAAATTATTACATAGACATCTACGTGTTAACGGTTTTAGTGATATATCGATCAATGTTTTGAATGCCGAAGCAGCTGCAAGAACAAATCCTAATGAAAAAATTGTCAACACTGTTTGTGAAAGTACAAAAAAAATTTTTGGTGACTACGTTTTGAACATTTCTAACGCAGGAACTGGACCAATGCATGCATTTACAAATATTTTGTCTGTACCGTGTATTTCTGTCGGTGCATCATACATCTTTTGTAGAATGCATTCGCCTAATGAATTTGCAAAAATCGATCTGTTACACAAAACAACTAAAAACATTTGTTTACTCTTGAAAAATTTTTCACGATCATAATTAACAAAATCTACTTGAATAAATTACACAATGTGTGTGAAAACAAGTAACTTGTATAGTATAACACTGAAAAGATCTGGCAGAATGTTATGGCTATGTCTAAAGCTAAGAGAAGCGCAGCAGCTAAAAAAGCAGCACGCACTCGCAAAAGAAGAGCAGCAGCCGCAACTGCAGCAGCAGCTAAGAAGAAAGCTTCTGCAGCACGTAAACGTAAGAGAAGCGCAGCAAAAGGCGGCGCTAAACGTAAGGCAGCCCCAAAACGTAAAGCAGCTCCAAAACGTAAAGCAGCAAAACGTAAGGCACCAGCAAAGAGAAAAGGTGGTGCAAAACGTAAGGCAGCCCCAAAACGTAAAGCAGCAAAACGTAAGGCAGCCCCAAAACGTAAAGCAGCAAAACGTAAGGCACCAGCAAAACGTAAAGCAGCAAAACGTAATGCAGCTCCAAAACGTAAAGCAGCAAAGCGAAAAGCAGCTCCAAAACGACGTCGTCGTTAAACTGATCGAAAATCCTGTCAGTAACGTGACCGCGGTAACACGCTGATGCGTTCTCGGCAATTGACGATCTACCGTTTTTTAGATACTACCCTAACTTTGGGTATTCACAAATTTTTACTAATGCTTTTATTGTCTATTTTCAGAGTGTTATCATGAGTTACATGCCAGGTGCAACCGCTGTAGGTATTACATTTGATCAAGGTGTGGTCTTCGCAAGTGAAAAAAGAATTGCGTATGGTAATTTTCTAGTTAGTAAATCTACAAAGAAAACTTTCCCAATAACTCCTAAAGTTGGTGCAACTTGTGCCGGTCTGGTAGCTGACATGCAATTATTATCATTACAAATTTCTGCATTAGCAAAAATTAGAAAAATGGATTTGAAACGTGATGTACCACCAAATACAATTGCAAAGATGATGTCTAATATGATGTATGAACGAAGATACTTTCCATTATTGACTCAAGTAATTGTTGGTGGTATGACTGACAAACCTGTAATCTATACTCTAGATCCTCTTGGTTCTGTTTTACCTGATGAATATGCCGCAGTTGGAACTGGTGCTGAAATGGCATTAGGTGTATTGGATCCTCAATTCAAAGAAAACATGACTGAAAAAGATGCTGTTGATTTAGCTGTAAAAGCAGTTCGTTCTGCAACTATGAGAGACTCATTTAGTGGTGATGGAATTGATGTCTTAGTTGTTAACAAAGATGGAATCAACGAATTCACCGAAGATGTCAAATAATCTAAAGTGTTTTAGAAATTTCCCACGCTTTGTCTGAAATATAATGTAAATTCTTCAAAACTTCTCCTTTATCCATATTTTCCAGTTCTACACTATCCACTTCCGATTTTCCTACTGCTAGAAATTTATTTTGTGATTCTTCTACAATACATACAATATCGTTTTTTGAAAATTCTGAGAATTTTTTGATTCCTGGTCTCATGAGATTTGCACCTTTACACATGAATCTCACTGCTCCCATGTCCACTTGAACATATGGGAATTTCTTTAATGTTGAAATTTCACTAAGGAATGGCAGATGTTCATCTTTAATTTTTAAAATTTTTATTTCACTGCCTGTGATTAACTGTGTTTCATTATCGATTTCATAGACTTTCAGATTTTTTACTTTAGGTATGTCTATTTTCCATTTTTCTGAAACAATTTTCAGTAACTGTGTTGTTTCACTCTTTGAAATTAGATTAGTCTTCAAGATTTAGTAATCTCTTTTCTAATGTCAATTAAATCACGCAATATTGCACTTGCAGTTTCTATTCCCCCTGCACCTCTTCCAATTATTGTTTGAGTACCTGAATGTTCGGATGTGAATGATATTGCATTTAATGTTCCATTTACACATAATGGGTCATTAATTTTTATTTCTACAGGTGATACTGTTAGTTCTTTTCCACAAGATGCAATTAATTTCACCGCGGAACCATTTTTTTGTGCATTTTTGATATCATTTGTATTAACTTTACGAATTCCTTTTTTGATTATGTCTGGCATTGTAACTTTCATGCCCATTATCCAATTTGCTAGAATGACAAGTTTAGCTGCTGCATCTAGTCCGTCCAGATCAAGTGATTCATCAGCTTCAACATATCCTTTTGATTTTGCATCTTTTAGTGCATCATCAAATGACATTCCTTCTGCCATGTTTGTTAGTATGTAATTTGTTGTACCATTAAGAATTCCTTGAAAAGATAATATTCTTTCTCCTCTCAAGCTATTTTTTGCATAATCTAAAATTGGTGTTCCGCCCCCAACTGTACCACTAAATCTCAACATAACTTGATTGTATGTTGCTAATTCCATCAATGATGGAAATGCAAGTGCTAACGGTCCTTTGTTTACTGATATGACGTGCATTTTTCTTTTCATTGCAGAAATTATATGACTCATTCCAGGTTCTGCATCTTTGTAGTTACTTGCTGTAGTTTCAATTAAAACATCTGCATCTATATTTTCAATAATATCTTTACCTGGAATTTGTCGTATTGATTTATCATACCCTCTAACCGTACCTGATTGTTTTTTGATTTTATTTAATTTTTTTAAATCCAATCCTGTTTCATCATATGCACATCCTTTACTATCAAAAACACCAACAATTCTTGGTTTTAATCCAAATTTAGAATAAAGATCATGTGTGCGTGATTCCAAAAGCTCTGAAAAACTTTGTGCCACTACTCCGAATCCACATAGTATTATTCTCATAGTATCGTAAAATCCGATGGATTATTTAATTTGACTTGTCTAGTTTGAGAGATAATGAGTTGATACAGTATCTGAGTTTTGATGGTGCAGGGCCATCATCAAAAACATGTCCTAAATGTGAACCACATTTTTTACAATTAACTTCAACTCTAACCATTCCAAAAGTTCTATCTTCGATGTATTCTATACGCTCATCATCCTCAGGTTTAAAAAAACTTGGCCATCCTGTACCTGAATCAAATTTTGTATCTGATGAAAATAATTCCATTCCGCACCCTCTACATTTGTAAACACCATCATCTTTACAATCCCAATACATTCCCGTAAATGCACGTTCTGTACCTTTTAATCTACAAACTTCATACTCGTCTGAATTTAATTCTTGTTTCCATTCTTCATCTGTTTTAAAATTTTTTTCACTCATTTTTTATTTCTCTTTTCTTCTGTTCTTTTTTCTGATTCAAATCTTTCTAATTCATATTTATTCATATCCACAAATTTCATTATATTACTTAGAATTGGATGTTTTTTATTAATTGCCTGATACATTTTCTGTGCTACGATTCTATAATCTTGATGTCCTTGTGGAACTGTGCGCAATTCAATCATATGCACCGCTTCCCTCATATTCATCTTCATCATGTATGGATAGTTGTATGCAAAATTTACAACATACTGTGCTTCTTCTGGATTTTTTTTCTGAATTTTTTTAAATACATTTTCAGAATTTTTCATACATTCTTTGAATTCTTTTTGCATTCCAAGATCTTTCACCTCTTGTGGCATATCAAATCCGTGTAATGTTGTAAGCAATTGTCGTTCCAATGTTAATGCTCTATGCCTATGAAAATCTCTAAACATTCCAAAATTTGTGACTAAATCAAACGTATATTCTGCCATTTCAAATGCACGTGATGGTCTATGTCTTCTATTTTTTCTTAGATTCGTCATTTCCATAATGATCTTCCTTTTTCTATTTATTGGAATTTTCTTAACCTGTTGTAATATTTTCTCAAATACTATTCCTGGAGACTGTTCATAAATTATTGCAGATATTACACTATTGATTACCTTAATTTCATTTTCACTTTCCACAAGTTTTACTGTTTTTCCATTGATTGGCGTGCCTGAGATTGATGTTTTTGCAATATTTTGAGCGGATTTTTTTATACTATTGAGATATTTCTGTAAAACTTTTCCATACTTATCATCTGATCTTCTAACAAATGATTTGATTGTAGTATCAAGCTCATGTTTGATTTGAGATGCTAAATCATTTTCTTCTTTTAATTCAGATGCAAATAATATTGATAATAAATACTCGAAAGCCCTTCCGTTTCCTGTAACTCCCACATTTGTTAATGTTGATGCAGGAAGTAAACTTCTTAATGCATCTAGTGCTTTTGCTTTAGTTGCTGCATTGTATATTCTAATTGAAGATTTTATTATTGTATCATCATTTATTGCACTAAATTTTTTCTCTTTCCCATCTTTGTCTTTAAATTTATAATTATCAATTGAATCTCTTTCTCTAATTAATTTTAACATGGGTTCAATATTTTTAGAATATATCTCAAAATCTAAATTACATGCATTAACATATTCGTCTGCAAATTTAGTTTTCATTATTGTTGGCTCATAAAGAAATTTATATTTTCCTTTAATTTTTTTATCCCACGATACATATCTTGATGATTTTTCTAAATATGAAAAACCAATTCTTCTGTCTTCTATTTTTTTAACTGCAATATTTGAGAGTCCTTCTATTGCTACTTGACCAATTCCCAATTCTGCAACTGAATCATCTCCATATTCCAACAAAACTTTGTCGTAGAACTCTTCACCACGATTTTTATTTTTTAAAAACTCATCTAAGAAAATTTTCCTCATACTCTTATCAGTTCTACTATATCGTGACATCAATGCACCACGATCGACTTGTCTCGGTGTAATTACTGCAAAGACATTCTTATCTGAATTTGAAAAATGTTTTTCTAAAATTTTTCTTTCATTCTTTGAAAATTCAGACAATAATATTATTTTTTATGATTGGTTTTATCTTTATCTTCTACCAATTTGAATTAGATCGGGTGATTTGGTTGGAAGATCAGTTGCAGTTTGTTGACCTTTTGCTTGCCATCTTGTTAAAACATCACGGAATGCTTTTTCCATATCCTCATCTTCAAGATACATCAAAGTCGTCACCCATCTTCCTTTGACACCTTTCTCGTTTCCAACTGGTCCTCCAAGTGATTTCATCCAAAATTTGGATGGAAGAATTTTTAACGCATCATTGTCTGAATCATTTTTTAATTTTTCCCAGTATTCCGCTACAAACTTCATAATTTGTCCTAATTCTTCTTTATCTATCATATTGTTTTTTTATTTAATTATAATAATAAAATTACGTTAGTCGTGAATTCTTATTTTGGTTAATTTCTTTGTACTAAAATTGTCAACCTTGTTAACACTTGGTTGGTTATACAGATCTTTCAACTTTCATTCATGAGCAACTGTGAAGTTGAAATTATTGGAAAAGCTGTAAAAGACATGTACGGCGCACCAATGGGCAAAATTTTAGGTACCTCAACTGATGTTGATGGTTCTATACAGACAGTCGGCATTAATTGCGGATCTGAAGGCCTAAAACAAATTGCTTTTGATCAACTCGTAGTTCAATCTGAAGTAGTAATTTTCATTCCAAAGTGGAGATTGGATTCACAACGTTTACTCAAACAGAAAGAACTTGTAATCCGACGTCTTAACGCATTGATGGAAATTGTCTCTGACAACGACAGTATGAAATCTGATGCAGAAATAATTCATGAAAAGTACAACACTAAATTAATGACACTTCAACGTACTGAATTTGAAATTAGTTCTGAATTAGATAATCGTGTCGTCGAAATTGAAGAACAGGAAAAATCTGTCAAAGTTCTTTTGTTTGACGCAAAAGTTCAACTCAAAAGTAACGAAATTTCTCAGGAGACCTTCGATCATGTTCAAAAAGAAACAGACGAAATGCTTCAACATATGAAACATGAGAAAGATGAGATTAGTAAAGTTAAATCCAGACTATCTAATCTCTCACTCGAAGATATGCTTCCACAGGTATCACCATCAGCGATACCAGGAACTTATCTACCAGACCCTTCTGAAGGTGAGCCAACTGAGACTCGTTTGCCAGAACCTCCTAGTAATGAGTCCTCATCTTCAAAGTTACCTGAAACTCAGTTGATGACTGTTCCTCAACAGCAACAAATTCCAGCAGAACCTGAATCTGACTGGATTAAACGAATGAATTCTCAATAATCGTTCAAAATTCTTAAAACATTCCTAATCCAAATATCTATAATTGCATTCTGAAGAATTTGATATTGGATTAGGAAACAATGATTCCACAATTAGATCTTCTGCAAAAAGCGATTATGTGTCATTTTGGAATAACTGTGCAAAATCTTTATCTTGGTTTGAACCTTGGACTGAAACTTTGCAATGGAATCCTCCTTTTGCAAGATGGTTTGTTGGTGGAAAAATTAATGCATCGTATAATGCGTTAGATGTACATCAGGAATCTAAATCTGAGAAACCGGCAATTTTATGGGAAGGTGAAGATGGAACTGATAGAAAAATCACGTATAATGAAATGTTTGTCCAAGTCAAAAAACTTGCAAATGTCCTTAAATCTCTAGGTGTTAAAAAAGGTGACCGGGTCACGATTTACCTTCCTATGATTCCTGAATTGCCCATATCTATGCTTGCATGTGCTCGAATTGGTGCAATTCATACTGTTGTATTTTCTGGATTCAGCTCAAAATCTCTTTCAGACAGAGTAGAAGATTCACAATCAAAAATCATCATAACTGCTGATGGTGGATACAGAAAAGGGAAGATAATCAATCTTAAAGAAATAGTTGATGATGAAGCCTCATCTGTACAATTTGTAAAAAATGTGATTGTCTATCAAAGAACTGGTCAGAAAATAACACTGAATGAAAAAGATTTGCTTTGGCATGAGGTAATGCAGAACTCATCTCAAGAATGTGATGCAGAAATACTAGACAGTAATGATTCATTATACATTTTGTACACTTCTGGCACCACTGGAAAACCTAAAGGTGTCTTACATGGGATTGGTGGTTATCTAACACATCTCCATTCAACCTACAAATGGGCATTTGACATCAAAGATGATGATATCTATTTTTGTACAGCCGACATTGGATGGGTTACAGGTCATAGTTACGTAGTTTATGGCCCATTGTTACATGGTGCAACACAGGTAATGTATGAGGGTGCACCTGATCATCCTGATTCATCTAGAATGTGGGACATAATTCAAAAATATGGTGTAACGATTTTCTATACAACTCCAACTGCTCTTCGTATGCTAATGAAATTTGGTGATGATATTCCACATTCGTTTAATCTTTCAACTTTACGTTTACTTGGAACTGTAGGTGAACCAATAAATCCTGAAGTATGGAAATGGTACTTCAATGTAATCGGAAAAAAGAAATGTCCAATTATTGATACATGGTGGCAAACTGAAACTGGTGGAATGTTAATCAGTCCTTTACCTGGGATTGAAACAATTCCATTAAAACCTGGTTCTGCAACATTACCTATTCCTGGATTAAATATTGAAGTTGTTGATGAAGATGGAAATGAAGTTGAACCTGAAACAAAAGGTTCACTAATAATTAAAAATCCTTGGCCTGGAATGCTTCTTGGATTGTGGAAAGATACTGAAAAATACAAAGATGTCTATTGGTCCAAGTTTGAATCACTTTACTATCCTGGAGATTATGCTATCAAAGACTCTGATGGATATTTGTGGCTACTTGGTCGTTCAGATGATGTGTTGAAAGTTGCAGGTCATAGAATTGGAACTGCGGAACTTGAAAGTAGTATTGTTTCACATCATGATGTTGCAGAATCTGCAGTATGCGGAATACCTGATGAAGTAAAAGGTGAATCAATAATTGCGTTTGTTATGTTAAAGGAAAATGTCGACACTACTGAAGATGAACTTCGTTCTGAACTGCGTGATACCATTCGAACACAAATCGGTCCTATCGCAACTCCAAGCCAATTTTACATTGTTAATAAATTACCAAAAACTAGAAGTGGAAAAATCATGCGTCGATTACTAAAAGCAATTGCAAAAAATGAAAAAATTGGCGATGTTAGTACTCTTGAAGATGGTGCTGCAGTAAGTGAGATTCAATCTGCATTCCAAGAACTACAAAACAACATCAAAGATCAAAAAAATAACTAATAATCGTCTAGTGTTGTTTCTTCATCTTCGTCTTCATCTAATGCCACATTAGTCTGAAATGCTGCCCAAATTGTAGCAACTGCTTCAGATGTAACTTGTATCCCTTGTTCTTTACAAAACTTAATGAAGTTTCTACATTCTCCATAAACATCTACATCTTCTTCAAAACTCATAACTTTTTTACCATTTTTACGTTAGTTAATCTTTTTCTTCTTCACTTACTTCTTGATTTATCGATTCAGCATCTTTACTCATTTCCGGTATTACTTCCCGAAGATTTTCTATTGCACTTTTAATTTTTAGAACTGCTACTGATGCATCAACTTTTTCTTGATCATAATTATGACAAAATTTATCAATTCTTTCTAAAATTCCTTCCAAACGTTTGATATTCAATAATAAATTATGCTTGATTTGTTCATTATCTGTCATACATTTTGTTAGGTGTTATTTGATTTAATATAGTTTAGACATTGGCCGTTCAGCAAGTCCATCAACACGAGATGGAATTGTTTGGTATTCAGTATATTCCCAACCCTGACCAATTACTCAATTCGCCATTTGTCATAATTAAAAGAATTGATCTAATGTTTGACTTTTCTTCTCAAGACTTTTCTTTAATCGGTTCATTGATGTTTCGACTCTATCTTTAGAAAAATCACGCTCTTCTGACAAATATTTCACAATTCCTTCAAAATTTGTTTCACCAAACTCAATTTTATCTATCTTAGCTACATTTGGTTCAAGAAAAATTTTCCTTATTTCCCCAAATGGAATATGTTCTAACTGTTCTTGAATTTGAGGTATATCTTCTAGTCTTTTATGCTGTTTAATCATCTTGATAGCTGTTTTTGGTCCTACTCTTTCAAATCCATCTGGATTAAAATCAGTCCCAATCAATATTCCTGTATCTACTAATTCTTCTCTAGTTAATCCCATACTTTCTAAATTTTTTTGAAACTCAATCATTTCTGGTAAAACTTCAATGTAGGAATTTCTATTTGGTAATTTTCTTCTTCCACTATTTGTAAAATTTCTCACTAATCTTTTCGCACCAAATAAAATTGAATCAAAATCTTGACTTGCTGATGCAAATGCTTGTCCTGTAATTGTAAGATTTGCAGCTGTCGCTTCTCCTTCAGAAGGTGCTTGTATATGAGGTATTCCAAATAAATCTAATAATTTTTTTGAATCTTCTACCATTCCATCTCTCATTGATGTAGTCTGCTGTGCATATTTTCTTGCATCTTCCATGTTTCCTGTAGTAATTGCTTTTTCATATTTCACCGTGGCTTCTTTTTTGATCTGTTTTCTTTTTTCAATTTCGGCTGATTTTAGTGACGGTGGTTTACCATCAAATACGTAAACTGGCTTAATTCCAATTGTGAGGAAATTTATGTTTCTAAACAGTAATCCTGTGATGTGACTTGTGACTCTTCCTTGTGAATCTGTTAGATGAAGTCCTTCAGGACCTCTAATTATAGCTAAAAATTGATAGATTGCATTGTATGCATCAATTGCTACAACTTTATTTGTAAATGATTCAAGCTGTGTTTTTTCTCTGACTAGTAATGGTTTTAGATCTAATCCCATAATGATATTCAGTATTTGCTGCTTTTTTTATTTACTGATTCGATTTTATACTAGAAATTCTTACTTTTGATGTCGAGATAGCCAAGCTTGGTCCAAGGCGGACGCCTCGAAATCTCAAAACAGGATAGCGTCTGTGCTCTGCACACGGGGGTTCAAATCCCTCTCTCGGCGCTTATTTTTTTCTAAAACTTGATATCTTCCTTTATTTTTGAAATATTATGAGTGTAAAACAAGATGCTTTAGATGAATTAGTAACTGAACAAGAATTATTGTTAATGGACATGTTGAAAAATTGGGATGAAATTAAAACACGTCTTACAAATATAGACCAAAATAATCCCATGAATGAAATGTTTGATAAAATGATTCACGATTTGACAAAGATACAAAATCATACAAAGAATTATCGCACCTTATTAGAGAAAATGAAGCAAATTTCTGATGAGTTCAACAAAGAATCTAAAGAATGGCATGAAAAATATGATAAATCTGAGGAATCTAACGATTCGCCATGAGTTAATGGAAGAACATAGGTAGAGGCGCCTCTTTTTTAAATAGCTTTGAAATTATTCTTCTTATGGCCACATCCATAAACAAAATTCTTGTCCCGCTTGATAATTCAAAAAACTCCTTTAGAGGTTTATCGTCTGCAATTTATCTTGCAAAAAACTGTGATGCTAAAATTATTGTACTTCATGCAGTTTATGCGCCTCCAAAAGGTGACTTTGATACCTCTGGTAAATTCAACAAAAACCACAAAAAACAACTAGATTCTATGATGGATATCGCAGGAAATCAATGCGAAAAAGAAGGAGTTGAATTTGACCAAAAAATTGTATATGGAAATCCTGGTTATGAAATTGCAAAATTTGCAAATATGTCACGAAACAAAATTGACAT
>JAOMDR010000007.1 GCA_028345575.1 Candidatus Nitrosopelagicus sp. | reverse complement strand
TATGGAATTAGTATAATCCTACTTAACATTGGAATGTACTTTGTAGCACCGGCAGCAGCAATCGTTGCAATCAAAAAACGCTTCTTTTAATTCTAAAAATTAGCGCCAGATTTTTTAATCATAAAACCAATACAGAGCATGGATTCCTGTAGTCTGGATGCGATATTACTTCCATCAATGTTTGCAATAAAGAATAAAATTATTGGAACACCTTGTTATGAAGATCCATCTTGTATTGGATATACGATCGTTGTATCCATCGGATTATCATATACAATATATCGTGTTTTAACAAGAAATATGAGTAAAAAAGGACGACGCGAGGCTCTTTTCAAGTTCTTTTTCAGAGACGCCAAAAATTAAATACACACAAGATAGACGTCATTCATGCCTGAGTTTATCGAAGAAGAGACTGGAAGACGACTATACCATGAAAATGAAACTACCTTAGACATTGAAAAGGAAATAGCCAAAAAATTTACTCCAAAAAAAGGTGAGGTAACATCAAGTTACATGCATCGTGATATGGATGAAGAAGAACCATTTGATGTGGACCGAGCAATCGATGCAGATGGCGTTCCTGTTTTACAGGAGAAATCAAAATTATCCCTTTTTGACGTAGAGTACAAACTTGCAGGTATGAATGTGGTGCCGGTTGACAAAAACACAGGTAAAGCTCTAGACGAAAAGCAAGTTGAAACCTTGAGAAAACAACTAATGAAAAATTGGCAATTCGTGGATGAGGATGAAGATGAGTAGCGTTTGTGAAGATTTAGAAGCAATCCAACAACAAATGCTTGCAAATGTAATTGCAAAAATGAGAAGAGAAGCTAAAGCCAAAAAAGAAAAATTAATCGCTGTTCAGTAATACTTTACTTTTTATTAGAGAAACGATCAAATCAATTCAGTGGGGGGCAACTCTGCTTAAAATCCAATACGCGTTAACTCCTGCGTAAACGGCAGATGCCATTCTGTCCTCACTATAATTATTATACTCAAAGTTTCTAGATACGTTATGGAAGATTCAGTCTATGATCCAAGATGTAAAGAAATTCAACATCATGATGGTGTTAGATTTGCAGCAATCATTAATCATGCTGGTGAAAAAATTGCTGGAGGTTTCACTGATGGTGTTACTCCGTATGAAGGAGATGAAACAAAGTTAAATGACTTTTATAAATTTGCACTAACCGTATCATTAAGAACTGATGAACTAAAATATTCACTTGGTGCGCTAAACTACATTGCATCAAGACGTGACAAAGTAATTTTAATCAGTTTCCCATTCCCAGTTACTACAAACATACTTTTGATATCTGCTGAACCTGGTCTTGATATTGAAAAATTAGCTGAAAATGTTGTTAAAATTTTCTCAGATGATTCATCTGGATTTACAAAGACGCTTGCTGACGACTAGTCTTTTTTCTCAACTACGTGGATTAATTCTTTTAATTGCCTTCTTTGTTTTGCAGGTCTTTTCTTAATTGGATATCCTACACACAATAATGATGTAGGTCTGAGTTCTGTTCCTATGATTTCTTTCACTCTTTCTTCATCAAACATGCCTATCCAAATACTACTTAATCCTAATGCAGATGCGGCTAATTGAGAGTATGCCGCAGCAAGAGTTGCATCTTGAATTGAAAACTTCATAATTACTTTTGCAGGAAAGTCAAGTTTCACTCTAGTTGGATTCATACAAAATACTAGCACTAATGGGGTATTCACATAGGCTTGTTTGTTTGCTGCTTTGACTAATTCTTCTTTCGTATCTTTATCACTGATGTAAAAAATCTCAAATCCCTGAAAATTACCTGCTGTTGGTGCAGTATCTGCAGCCGCTAAAATTTTGTCAATTTTCCATTTCTCTACCGGATTTTTGGAAAATTTTCTAGTTGATCTTCGAGTTGCCATAACCTTGAAAATATCTGTATTCAGCTTTTTCTCTGTTTTTTTATTTAGAATATTTGTCATTAATCCTAGCCTAATCGATAAATCTTCACCTGGATCTTCCTTTGGCTCATATCCTTTAGGCCAGGTGCGTTTAGGATCTATTTTTTTATCCATAAGACTCCTTTAATCATTGAGATAAAAAATTTCCCTATCTCTTGAAATTTGACACAAAACTTTCAGTAGCCATTTTCATCTCTTTCACATCGGTCATTGAATGTGCATCTGAAAATGCTCCAAGTTTACCTGGTAAGAAGAATATGCCATTTTTAGATATCATCTCAAAATGATAGTTGAATAATTTTGTAGAATCACATTTTGCTGCATCTGCCGCATTGTTAATTTCGTTCATTCCATTTCTTGGAAAATGTGTCATGAACAATGAGCCTTTTCCTGTAACTATCACATCTTCAGAAAATATCTTTTTTAGCATTTTTGTTGTCTCATTTCCTAATCTATCTAATTTTTTGTAAAGTGTGTTTTTCTTATTTTTCAAAATCTGAAGTGTTGTATCTCCTGCAGTCATTGACAATGGATTTGCAGAAAATGTACCACCTCCAATGTAGGTTCTACTTTTTTTAGAATTTACAGAAGTGTTTGCATGTTCCATAATCTCATCTTTTCCACAAATCACTCCAATTGGAAATCCTCCACCAACAATTTTTCCAAGTGTCACGATATCTGGGTCAAGTTTCATAGTTGGATAGATGCATCCATATCTAAATCTAAATCCTGTAACAATTTCATCTAGCATGAATAATGAATTATTTGCTTTTACCATTTCTTGCAATCCTTGTAAGTATTCTTTAGTTGCAGGGATTGCTCCCCCTCCTCCTAAAACTGGTTCAACTAAAACTCCAGCTAAATCCTTTTTCACTGATTTTAAAATTCTTAATGATTCCTGCAAATTATTCAATGGTAATGATACGATATGTTCTTCATCTGTCAATCCTTGACTTTCAGAAACATCAAATGGCCAGTTTACCGTTTTGAGTAAATCTGTTGTATATCCATGCCATCCTCCATCAATTTTTGCAATAATTTTTTTACCTGTTACTGCACGAGCCAATCTAACTGAATACATTGTAGCCTCTGTACCTGTTGACGCATAACGAATTTTTTCTGCTACTGGAACTGCTTTGGAAATTCTTTCAGAAAGTAAAATTGCATTTTCATTTGATGTTCCATGCATCCATCCTTTTTTCAATTGTGCTGCTGCTTTTTTCTGAACTTGTTTTTGAGCATGTCCTAAAATCAAACTCCAATGCCCCATCCAATAATCTACATATTTGTTAGAATCTACATCTTTGAGAAATTTACCCTCTGCAGATTTTGTGATAAATGGATATGGCTCAAAAAATCTAATATTGTGATGAACACCGTTGATGTGGACTTTTTTTGCTTTTGCAAATAGTTTGGATGACTCCTTAGTTTTTTTCTTGTAAATTTCTTGTATGTTGGTCATATCCTACCTATTTTCTTTCCTTTCATTATATTACTGATCGCCAAAAACGGTCATTCATGCCTACATTTTGAATGGTTTATAATGCCTTCACCAACTCAAATTTTCGCATACGTAACGCTTTGGCGGCGCCTTTGATGAAGTATGGCAAGATGCCATTTTGTGATTTAGAGGCCTCCAGTTACGCATACAAAATGAGGATCTGATCAAAAGATCAAATCTGAGATGTGAAGATTATGTGCATTCCGTTAATTCCAATAAAAGAAATTAGTTGTGCAAAAAATGTACTTTGAAAATAAAATAATATAGAATCCGTTTGATCCTGACGGACCTGACTGCTATCAGATTGATACTAAGCCATGTTAGTTATTGTAGTAATACAAGGCAGACGGCTCAGTAACGCGTAGTCAACCTAACTTATGGACGGGGATAACCTCGGGAAACTGAGAATAATACCCGATAGGTCATGATGCCTGGAATGGTTTATGACTCAAATAATTTATTGCCGTAGGATGGGACTGCGAGCTATCAGCTTGTTGGTGAGGTAATGGCCCACCAAGGCTATTACAGCTACGGGCTCTGAGAGGAGTAGCCCGGAGATGGGTACTGAGACAAGGACCCAGGCCCTATGGGGCGCAGCAGGCGAGAAAACTTTGCAATGCGCGAAAGCTCGACAAGGTTAATCTGAGTGGTTCCTGCTAAAGGAACCTTTTGTTAGTCGTAGAACCACTGATGAATAAGGGGTGGGCAAGTTCTGGTGTCAGCCGCCGCGGTAAAACCAGCACCTCAAGTGGTCAGGATGATTATTGGGCCTAAAGCATCCGTAGCCTGTTCTGTAAGTTTTCGGTTAAATCTATGCGCTCAACGTATAGGCTGCCGAAAATACTGCAGAACTAGGGAGTGGGAGAGGTAGACGGTACTCGGTAGGAAGGGGTAAAATCCTTTGATCTATTGATGACCACCTGTGGCGAAGGCGGTCTACCAGAACACGTTCGACGGTGAGGGATGAAAGCTGGGGGAGCAAACCGGATTAGATACCCGGGTAGTCCCAGCTGTAAACGATGCAAACTCGATGATGCGTTGGCTTGTTGCTAGCGCAGTGTCGCAGGGAAGCCGTTAAGTTTGCCGCCTGGGAAGTACGTACGCAAGTATGAAACTTAAAGGAATTGGCGGGGGAGCACCACAAGGGGTGAAGCCTGCGGTTCAATTGGAGTCAACGCCTGAAACCTTACCCGGAGAGACAGCAGAATGAAGGTCAAGCTGAAGACTTTACCAGACAAGCTGAGAGGTGGTGCATGGCCGTCGCCAGCTCGTGCCGTGAGATGTCCTGTTAAGTCAGGTAACGAGCGAGATCCCTGCCTCTAGTTGCCACTATTACACCCTGGTGTAGTAGGGCGAATTAGGGGGACCGCCGCAGTTAATGCGGAGGAAGGAAGGGGCCACGGCAGGTCAGTATGCCCCGAAACTCTGGGGCCACACGCGGGCTGCAATGGTAACGACAATGAGTTCCAAAATCGAAAGATGGAGGTAATCCCTAAACGTTACCACAGTTGTGATTGAGGGCTGCAACTCGCCCTCATGAACATGGAATCCCTAGTAACCGCGTGTCATTATCGCGCAGTGAATACGTCCCTGCTCCTTGCACACACCGCCCGTCGTTTCATTGAAGTTTGCCTTTAGCGAGGTGATGTCTAATTGGCATTATCGAACTTGGGGTAAGTGACAAGGGAAAAGTCGTAACAAGGTGACCGTAGGGGAACCTGCGGTCGGATCACCTCCTTAGAAAGAATTACGGAAGCACATAATCTTTGCATCACCATCGATGCATTACATCATGAAAATGATGTAAGAAGGATGTAGCCGACTACCGCACTAGTTCGGCAATGATCGTCATGCATGTGTCTTGTGTAAATTGTGGCCGTAATTGCCGGTGTAAAGACGGTAATAGAGGGATTGCTAGGTTTGAGTAGAGATGAAGGACGTGGCAAGCTGCGATAAGCCCGGGGTAAGCGCACGCGACTTATGATCCCGGGATGTCCGAATGAGAATCTTATGTTTTACATACTCCGTTACATAGGTGGCGGAGGTCGAACCGTCGGAATTGAAGCATCTTAGTACGACGTGGAAGAGAAATCAATAGAGATTACCCAAGTAGTGGCGAACGAAAAGGTAACAGCCCAAACTGAATCTGTTATGGTAACTTAACAGAGATGTGGTGTATACGGGCTCATATAATAATCCTAGAACATAGTTGAAATAATCTGGAACGTTTTGGCATAGAGGGTGATACCCCCGTAAACGAAATGGTATAGGATTAGTTGAGTACCAGAGTAGATGTCCTTGGTAGTGGGCATCGAATATTAGGAGAAAGTAGCTTCTAAGGCTAAATATAACTCAAAACCGATAGTGCACTAGTACCGTGAGGGAAAGCTGAAAAGTACCCCGGAAGGGGGGTGAAAAGTGCATGAAATCTATTACTTACAGACGTGCATAGCATGAAAGGTGATTTTTCCAGATTGGAGGTTCTAGCAATAGAGCTAAAGATTTGGAGCTCAAATCGTCAGTGTTATGCGTTCCGTCTCGAAACACGGGCCAAGGAGCTAACTGTCATGGCAAGACTAAACCTAAAAAGGTGGAGTCGAAGGGAAACCGAGTTCTCGCAACATTAGTGAGGAGAAGCGTGTGAAAGTGCGTTGAGTCATGGCGGCTAGGCTAGAAGCCAGTCGATCTAATCCTGAGCAAGCTGAAGGCGGGCGAAAGCCCGCTGGAGGGCTGAAGCAGTTCTGACGTGCAAATCGTTTGTGTGACTTGGGATTAGGGGTCAAAAACCAATCTAGACTGGCGATTGCTAGTTCCAACCGAAGCGTCTCGTAGGGCGTCCTTAGTGGAGATAGCGTTTCCTGTAGAGCACTGATAAGGGAGTATGGGGAAGAAATTCCTCGCTCCCCATTCAAACTCCGAAGGGATATGCATTGTAGAAGCTAGGAGACGGGTTCGTGTGACGTAAGGTTCACGACCGAGAGGGGTTTAACCCAGACCGAAGTTAAGGTCCCTAAATTTTTTCTAAGTGTCAAGCTAAAGTGTGTGTTCGCGCCAAGACAGCAGGGAGGTAAGCTCAGAAGCAGCTATCCTTTAAAAAGTGTGTAACAACTTACCTGCCGAGCGTGGGCGCCACAAAAACGGACGGGGCTAAAGAAAAGTACCGATACTTTGGATACATGCCAATGGGCATGTCATGGTAGGTTGGCGTAGTGATTGGGTCGAAGCAGGGCGGTGACGTCCTGTGGACCATTTTCTATTGCAGATCTTGGCGGCAGTAACAGCATAGTAGAGTGAGAACCTCTACCACCGCAAGCGCAAGGGTTTCCAGGCAATGCGTTATCAGCCTGGAGTTAGTCGATCCTAAGGATTACCTCAACAGAGTAATTCGAAAGGGAAACTGGTTAATATTCCAGTACCTTGCAAGTTGCGTTATTATCTATATGAACCACTTCCGGATAGGGAGAGCATAACCATCGTTGTGTCTAAGCGTTCTAGAGATGGGGAGTGTCGTAATGACGAGAACCATCTCGAGGCGTTAATGGCTCTGCGTTAGCAGAGTTCTCTTGAGTCCAGGGGACCTTGAAAATTTGTGTAGAAAGTGACTTGCAAGCTCGTACCGAGAACCGACACAGGTGCGCTGGCTTAGAAAGCTAAGGTGCTACGGGTATACCGTATGGTGAGGGAATTCGGCAAATTAGTCCTGTAGCTTAGGTATAAGGGATGCCTGCACACTTCATGAGGAATGGGGTGAGCAGGTTGCAATGACAAGGGGGTTTCGACTGTTTAATAAAAACACAGGCGACTGCTAGTCCGAAAGGATTTGTATAGTCGCTGAATCCTGGCCGGTGCGGGTACCTAAAACTTGGGTTCAACCGAGCTAAGGGCCCGTTAACGCCGGGAGTAACTCTGACTCTCTTAAGGTAGCCAAATGCCTTGTCGGGTAAGTTCCGACGCGCATGAATGGAACAACGAGAGCCCCACTGTCCCCACCTACAACCCGGTGAAGCCACATAAGGTGGACGAACAGTCCATCAACTTCCATCGGGGAGAGAAGACCCCGTGGAGTTTTACTGCAGCTTGTGCTTGTAGTATAGTAAAGATTACATAGTGTATTTGGGAGCTATGCCTCATTTTCTTTGGGAAATGAGTGAAGCAACGATGTAACACCAAATTATTTTTGCAGTACTACTTACCCGGTGCAGACCGGGGACACGTGCAGGTGGGCAGTTCGGCTGGGGCGGCACCCCTCTGAAAAGATATCAGAGGGGCCCAAAGTTTAGTTCAAACGGGTCAGAAATCCGTTGAAGAGGGCAAAGCCAAAAACTAGACTGACAGGATTTCCAAACGCACGGAATTCTGAGACGAAAGTCTGGCTTAGCGATCCTTCCTGCGCCCACTATTGGGGCCGGAAGGTGACAGAAAAATTACCCCAGGGATAACAGGCTCGTCGCGGGCGAGAGCTCCTATCGACCCCGCGGTTTGGTACCTCGATGTCGGCTTTTCCTATCCTGGTCCTGCAGCAGGGGCCAAGGGTGAGGCTGCTCGCCTATTAAAAGGGAACATGAGCTGGGTTTAGACCGTCGTGAGACAGGTCGGTCTCTGCCTGATGGAAGCGTCGCTGTCTGAGGGGAAGTTGCTCTTAGTACGAGAGGAACAGAGCATCGTCGCCGCTGGTGTACCGGTTGTCTGATAAGGCAGGCCGGGCAGCTAAGCGATTTAGGTTAAGTGCTGAAAGCATCTAAGCACGAAGCCTATCCCGAGACATGACAGCGTTACGTTAGTTGAAGGTTCGCAGCAGAAGACTGCGTTGATAGAATGGAGGTGTAGATCACAAGCTTCGGCGAGTGGTGAGCCTGCCATTACTAATAGACCAAAACATCGGTACGGCCACAAACATAGAAAGACACATGCATGGCGTTTCATTTTTTGATTCCCCTAGTGTAAACTAGGCATTATCAAATTCAATTTTTAATAAATTTACACAAGATACATTTTATTTTAAAATTAAAATAAAAAAAAAGATAGTAGTTACTCGATAATAGATTGTTAAGAAAATTAATTTAAAATTACTAGTCTTAGTCTACTTTTTTCACTTTTGTTGCGGCTGGGCCTTTTTCGGATTCACCAATTTCAAACTCAACTTTATCGCCGTCTCTAATCTGACCATTAACTTCTGTCTTGTGGACAAACAAGTCTTTGTCTTCATTTTCGCGTTCGATAAAACCAAAGCCTTTAGTTTGGTTAAACCATTTTACGGTTCCTGTTTCCATCTTGACCTGTTATAATCTGATGTCTATTTATGTCTGATTTTTTAGATTAGCTATGACTAATAATATTTACAATAAATTAGGTAAAACTAACTAATTATTATAAAAAAAGTTAGGAAAACCTAAAAAAAATATACTTTATTAATCTATGAGTGTATAATAAGTTATGAAAATTAAAAAATTACTTGAAAAGACAAACGACATAGAAGTAATACAAGCTTTGAAATGGAGTTTAGGAAATCAAATTGATTAGATGTAACTTATGTGGTCATATCATGTTATCTGGTTACAATTATTATTCAAATGATTGTAATTTTGAATTTAGATTTTATCTTGATCTTATGCATTAGGATTATTTTTCATAAAATCTCTTAATGCAATTTTTAAGGCAAGAGTTTCAATCTTTTGTGATTTTTGACCTGCAAGAAAGAAATCTGTGGAATCAGAATTTACTAATATTGAACTTGCACCATCTTCCATCTCAATTTTTGCAGTTGTACCGTGTTCTAAAATCTCAATCATTTCCATCAAATCTTCGTGTCTCAAGTAAAGAGTTTTTTCTTCATCATCTGTAAATAACCATGTAATTCTACATCCTTTTTCTCCTGGTAGATATGGTGTTTCTATCTTGAAATCTTCAGTCATAATAATTGATTATTTTATGGGTTGAAAAGTCTATTCAATTTGTTGTACCTAGTCTGTTTATTCTAATCTCCAGACTTTAAAATAGTCATGAATGAAATAATATGGAATTGGAAATATTACAATTAGCTGAAGAATATTATTACTATACATTTGCTATTGTCTTTGGAATTGGTCTTTTACAAGGTGCAATTCTTGCTCGAGGTATAAGAAGAAAGTTTCCCAAATTAAAAAAATATGCAAAAGGCGTATCAATAATTATTTTAATATTATTTTCAATTAATGCTGCTGGAAATATTTCAAAATTTGCAGAACCCTCTAAAGTTGAATTCACTGAGTTTGTAATGCCTGAAACTCCTGAAGCGGCATTTCTTTTACTTATTGATGTACTCGGACTTAATGCAGGAATTATAGCTGTAACTGGAATATTCATTTCTATTACTTTGATACTATTATTTAGATTTGCAGAATTGAATAGTATTTCACGTTATTTCATTTTTACAATAAGTGTAATTGTATTTATTATTGCGATGTTAGGTAGATTCACTGATTATGTTCCTAGTACATTTCAAATAATTTTGTATGTTATGTATCAGCTCGGTATGACTCTTGGAATATTCTCTATAATGCGTAGACGTGAAAAAGATCCTTTAGACGACTTTGGTTGATTCTAATTTTCTAAAAATACTTTAAGACCTGCACATCTGTTACGAATTGTTACTTCTGTAACGCCTGAAGCTTCTGAAATTTCTTTTTGAGTTTTATTTCCGCCTTCTGTAATACATGCAAGATATAATGCAGCAGCAGCTAATCCTGTAGGATCTTTTCCTGCTACAACTCCTATTTTTTTTGCTTTTCTAAGAATCTCGACCGCTTTTCGTTTTGTTTTTTCTCCTAATCCTGCAACACTTGCAATTCTTGGAATTCCATTAATTGGATCTGCAACTGGAACTTTCAAATCTAATTCTCTAAAGACCAATCTATAACATCGTGCTACATCTTTTCTTCTAATATTTATCCCATCTGCGACGTTATCCAAAGTTCTAGGTGTTTCTGTATCTCTACATGCAGCATAAACACATGCTGCAACTAATCCTTGTATTGAACGTCCTTTAACTAATTTTTTATCAATTGCTTTTCGGTAAATGTATGCTGCTTTCTCAATTACAGCATCCGTTAATGATAATTTATCCTTTAACTTATCCATCTCACTTAGCGCTTGTCTTAAATTTTTATCTATAGATGTATGAGCTTGTGATCTACTGTCCCATGTTCTAATTCTATCAAATGACTGTTTCATTGCTGATGAAAGTGGTTTTCCTGTTGCATCCTTATTGACTGCACCAATAACTGTGGATAAACCCATATCATGCATCGTTATTGATGTGCCAGTTCCTGTTCTACTTTTATCAACACCGTCATTTGCAAATGATCTCCATTCTGGTCCACTTGCCTCGCTTCCTTCTGATAAAACAATCCCACATGTTTTACAAACAATTTCACCTGAATTATCATCAGTTATCAGTGTGGTTTTGTTACAAGAAGGACATCTTTGTTCGTTAGATGATTTCAACTATTCTAATGTCATTTTGATGTTAATATGACTTCACAACTAATCTTATGGTTAATTGTATGTCTTTATTCATGAAATCATTCTATATCGTTAGTCTAAGTAGAGAAACTCTTTATTTGTCTATGAAAATAATTAGATTATGGCGACATCAAAAAAACCAAAAGTTGTTGGTGTTGAAGTTCTGAAAAAAAATGGATTGAATGTTGACAAACTAGTGAAACAGCTAATAACAAATGCATCTGTTGAATTCACTGCATACTATTACTTTACAAATCTAAGAATGCATTGTACTGGAATGGAAGGTGAAGGAATTAAAGGAATTATTGAAGATGCACGTCTTGAAGATCTAAGTCACTTTGAGTCTTGTATTGAGAGAATATTTCAATTGGGAGGTAGTCTGCCAAATGATGCACAGGCATTTACCAAAATGTCTGGATGTGAATTCTTACAATTACCAAAAAATCCTACAGACATAAAAGCAATTTTGGAAAAGTGTCTAAAAGCTGAACAGGGTGCAATTGTTAATTGGAATATCGTATGTAAAATGACATATGATAAAGATCCTGCTACATATGATATTGCAAAGGATATACTCATGGAAGAAATTGAACATGAGAGTTGGTTCTTGGAATTATTATACGGGCGACCATCTGGACATATGCGACGTAAATTTTCCGGAGAACGACCACACACACAAAAACATTCTAGAGCATTAGGTTAATCATTTTTTAAACTATTGAATCAGTATTATTTTTTTCAATCCACATCCAATACACAATATGCATATTGTGTATTTTTCATTGATGGAAACATTATGCTATTTGGGTCCTCACTATGTTGTAGTCCTATTCCGTGACCCAATTCATGTGTCATGATATATTCCACTGTATCTACATGGTATAATTGAAAATTCCCGTCGCATCCATAACCTCCTAATGCTACTTCGACTACACCTTTTCCAAGATTCGCATGTCCCAAAACTCCTTCGCCCAAGGGTCTAACAACCCATGTCACCCAAAGATTTGCATCAGTTTTTGTTTTGGTTATGACGAAATTTATTTTTACTTTCTTTCCATCACTTGCAGTGAATTCCATATCTTCCCACATCTTGAATGAATTCACCAATGTGCCAACATGATCTAATGGTAATGCTGCTGGTTGATCATTAACATAAATTTTGTATTCTAAATAATATACGTCATCTTTTAGTTTATACTCTGGATTTGGAAATCCTTGGTTCCCAATCTCAATTTGTTGATCATAGTTCCACTTTACATAATCTCTCATGAATTTCTTAATAACATCATTACTTGGATTTGGAAATTCTATGTATCTCTTATCTTTATTGACTATATTTTCAATTCTGTCTAAATACCTAGAAAATTCCCATTGATTTCTATCATTAACTTTTTGTTCTTCTTCTGACAATCCTTGCACATCTGGCAAATCAACTATTAGCAAATTATTAGAAATCAAAAAATCAATCCCTTTCAAAAATTCTCCATCAGGAATTTTATCTGTAGCCCACCATCCTGCAGTATTTTTAATCCATGCTGGAATTGATTGTGGTGAAGAACCTGCTATCGTATTATCTGAAGATTCAACATTAATGATTTTATTTTCTACAAGATATTGTAATGATTTAACAAATTCTCCATCAGGAATTTTATCTGTAGCCCACCATCCTGCAGTATTTTTAATCCACGCTGGTACTGTTTCCGGAATATTTAATGAAAATACTTCTGGTTTTTCAGCTTCATTATACAGGTATTTTTTTTCATTTTTTATTGCAAAATCATAATAATTTTTTACAACATGGTTTTCTGGAGATAACTCATAGGCTTGTTCAAAATATTTCAATGCTTGTTTGTATTCTCCGTAATTTCCAAACCCAATTCCTAATCCAATTAATGCTGTAATATTTTTGGGTTCTTGTTGATTTACCTTGTAAAATTCTAAAATTGAAGCCTTGTGTCTCTCAAGATTTTCTAGCGCAATTCCTTTCATCAGAGATGTCTTTGTATTTGTGGGTGAAATTTCTAAAATCTTATCATACAGTTCTATTGCTTCATGATATTCTCCAATCATAAAATGCTCATTAGCTTTTTTGTATAGATCTGGAACCTCTCGTATTCCTTCAGCAAATGAGTCATTAATGTTAGGTGATAGAAATAATACAAAAACCATCGACATGACAAATGAATATTCTGCAACTTTTCTCTTCTGCATACTAATTTATCTTATTTTTCAAAATTAAATGATTCTACAAAATGGACTATTGTACTAGGTTCAAGATAAAACCACATCGCCTACAAGTATTCTCTTTATTTCTTTTCTAGTTTTTAATTTCAATGCACCGTCATTATCTATTCCTTGTGCTACTCCTAAAATTTTTCCATTTGAAGTATTTATTGTAATTTTCTTACCGATTCCTGCTGCCCTTTTTGTCCACTCTTTTACGATGTTTGATTTTTCTCCATTATCTAATTGTGCGAGACTTTTTTCCAACTGTACTAAAAATTCTTTGAGAAGTAATTTTGGAGGTGTTTTGTTCTCTTTTTTTCGAAGTGAATCCACTCCATAAAAATTTGGAGTTTTTGATAATCGTTTTTCAAGTTTTTTTGCATCAATATCAAAATTAATCCCAATACCCAGAATTAGATAGTCAATTCTATTTGCTTGAAATGAAGCATCAACCAGGATACCTGCAACTTTTTTCCCATTCATTGTAATATCATTTGGCCATTTCACTTCAGTTTCTATTCCTAAAACTGATTTAATTGATTTTGATAATGATACTGCACATAAAATTGGAATTAATGTTGAACTTGATACATCAAATTTTGGATGAATAATTAATGAAAACGATATGCCTCCTTTTGGGGATGTCCATTTTCTATCTAAACGCCCTCTACCATCTGTTTGTTTTTCAGCAATAATTATTGCTCCATTTTCTTTTTTATCGGATGCAATTTGTTGTGCAAAATTTTGCGTGGAATCAATTTCTTCAAAATAATGAACTCTTTTTCCAATTATTTTAGTTTTGAGGTTTGTTGTAATCTCCCATGGCAATAATTTTTCTGTATCGTTAACTAATCTATATCCTAATTTTTGTTTTGATTCTATTTTGTAACCTAGTGATTTAATTTTTTTAATATGTTTCCATACTGCAACTCTGCTAATTTTTAAAACATCGCTAAGATCTTGACCTGATAAATATTCTGAATCATGTGTTTGGAAAAAAGATAGTACCTTCATCAATCCTACGTTATCAAATGATGTGTATGACATTAGAAACCTATGTCAATATCGAATCCACTATCATTTCCACTATCGGATCCTCCAACATCATCTGCACCGTCATCCATTCCTCCCATATCTTCAGTTGGAATGAAACTTCCCATGCTTGAACCAATCATACTAAACATCATACTAAACATCATCATATCCACAATACCAAACATCATCATTGATGGCAAAAATGATTTATGTTCTTTGAGCTTTTGTTCTAGTTCTTGTTTATTTCCAGACTTGTAGGTATTTTCTAATTGTTTCCATTTTTCTTGTAATTTTTTTAATTGATTTTCGAATTCTTTGTACCCCTCTTCAGTTGGATTAATTTCTATTTTTGTACCCAACCATCCCTTTTTCTTATCTACTTTGATTAACCTTGAATTTTCTAATTTCTGTAAAATTAATTCTAAATCTTTAGGATCAACATTTGACTCTCGAGAAATTCTATCAAATTTAGATATGCCTCTACTAATTAATCCTAAAACTACTGTTTCTTTATTTTCGTCATTCATAATACAATATCTTATATTTTCTTTTTAAAATATTGCCTAAAAATGTAGTTGAATTTTATATTATGACGGCATAGCACGTTTGTGAGTGAAACTAAGATTATCCCAATATTTCCATTAGATTTAGTATTATTTCCTAATCAAGATCTTCCTTTAAGAATTTTTGAACCTCGATATAAGCAAATGATTGATGATTGTATGCTTGGTGAGAAAGAATTTGGAGTTTGTTTAGGGCATGATAGTGCAACTCTGTCTAATTGGCAAGCACCTTATGATATTGGAACTCTTGCAAAAATAGTTGATTGCAAAGATGTGGATTCTACAAGTGGTCATTTATTTGTAAATGTTAGAGGTCGTAGAAAATTTAGAATTATTCGTTTAATTTCTCCATCTCTGAAAAAAACTGAAGATTATGATCCTTTCACTATGGAAGGTGCAAAAACAATTGAACAACTACACCACAATGATGGGGTTGAAAAGAAAATGTACATACAGGCTGAAATTGAAATGATTTCTGAAATCGATGAATCAATTTCTCTCGATGATTGGGAAAATCTGGTAGATTTATGGAAAAATAAAATTAAAAAAACTAATGATAATCTTGATTTAACATCACATCAACTAGATCATGTTTTAGAACAATATTATCTCAAAACTGAAACTCCTACAATGGAGTATGTTCATTCATTATGTGCATTAGCATCTCAAACCCCATTAGATCTACAACCAATTCTAGAATGCACTAATTTGGAGCAATTACTTCAAAGAACTACCAAACTACTTGAATCAGATATAAACCACGAATAATCTCAAACCTAAAGTTCATAAACCATGAAAAACTATGAGCTAAAATTCGGAAACACAACATGGAAAAATTTGGAACTCTAGAATTTGTATTGGATCGTTATTCTGGAACTTGGTGCTGGAAGATTTCTGGAACTCGTGCAGTCAACATGGCATCAAAATTAATCCCCCGTGGATGGTATGGGGATAAACCTGATGAAGTCATCGTATCTGATAGTGATGAAAATATCAAAAAATTAAAAATGATTAATGATCGTTATTCGTTTGAGATTCTATCGAATTCTGTTTGGAGAAGAAAAATTGCACCGTTGACAATTAAAAAAACAAGAGTTCCAAAAATTGAAAAACTACAACAGGCTACACCTAGTAAACAATTCAAAGGCAACCTGCTAGATTTTCAAAGAGAAGGTCTGGATTTTTTAATTAAATCAAGTGGTAATGCATTACTTGCTGATGAAATGGGTCTTGGAAAAACTGTTCAAACACTTGCGTATCTGTCAAAAGAAAAAAATTCATTCCCTGCATTAATTGTTGCACCACTTGTAACTTTAACAAATTGGCAAAGAGAAATTGAAAAATTTCTCAAGAAAAAAGGAAAAAATGGGAAAGTTATTGATAGTGAATCACCTTCTAGTACGATGATTCGAAATGGAAAAAATGCAGATATTGGAGAATATGATTTCTATATAATTAATTATGAATTACTTTCTAAACGATTACCTGATTTACTAAAACTTGGAATTCGTTCTGTTGTCTGTGATGAAGTTCAACATTTAAGATCCAAGACTACTCAAAAATACGCTGCTGTAAAATCACTTGCAACTGATGAGAGCGTGAAATATAGAGTTGGTTTATCTGGAACCCCAATTTACAACAGAGGTTCTGAAATTTGGCCAATTGTTGATATTCTAAAACCTGGTCTACTCGGAAGTTTCAAAGAGTTTTGTGAATATTTCTGTTATGTAAATGAAAAGGGAAAAGCTATAGTTCTTGAAAATAAACGTGATACCTTACGCAATCAATTAACAAAACATGTAATGCTAAGAAGAAAAAAATCTGATGTTCTTAAGGAATTAAAAGCTAAGGTACGATACTCTTCACCTGTTCATGCAGATGAAAAGTTTTACAAGGCTGAATTACAAAAAATTTGGAAAAAACTTGAAGAAGAACAAAAGTATGCAGAATCTGCATTTGATAAATCTGCATCATATCATCGTGCAATAGAAAGTGAGAGGCAGGCTGCAGGTCTTGCAAAATTGAAACATGTAACTAACTTTGTAAATGACATCATGGAGATAGAGGAAAGTGTTGTGGTATTTTGCCATCATAAGGCAATTCATAATCTATTACATCAAAGCTTAGCAGATTATAATCCTGCATCAATTATTGGTGGTCAAACTGATGTTATGCGACAACGTGAAATTGATAGATTTCAAAAAGGACAAACAAAGTTAATGATTGCAGGTTTGAGGGCAGGTAATGTTGGTATTAATCTAACAAACGCAAAATATGTGATATTTGCAGAATTAGATTGGAGTCCTGCAATTCATCGTCAGGCTGAAGATAGATTGCATAGAATTGGTCAGAAAAATACTGTCTTTGCATATTATTTGGTTGGAAAAGGAACTCTTGATGAACATGTTGCAGAAATTCTTACAGATAAAGAATTTGAAATAGATTCAATATTAGATAAACAAGGTGAATCCTTTGAAAATAAAGAAAAGGCAAAGATGATTCTTGCTCAAATTCATGATAAACTTGGGGCAAAATTCTAACATCAATATTTTTTAATCAAAAATTTGTAAAAGAATTATGGATTTTATGCTAGAAGAAGAAATGATTGATTTGTTAACATTTTGTTTACAAAATCCTGGCTCTGATCAATTAGAATCAAAAAAATCTCGATTCAAAGAGATTGGAAAAGAACTTTTTGATGATGGCGGTGTGGATGCAATGGAAAATTTTTTCTTTGTAGTGGATAATCGTATTCAGGGTGAAATTGAACAATCGCCAAAAAATTTCCGTTCATTGTGGAATGGAATATCTGATGAATGGAATCATCCCTAGGAAAATTCTCCAAAAAAGATTATTTGATGTCTAGTTATGCTTTACCAATTCTAAACATCGAGATGCCACATGTTGGGCATGTACCTTTTGTTGCTGGTTTGCCATTTTTCATGGTTACAGCTTGGGTACCATTCATTTCTCTTTTGTCTCTACATTTTACACAGTAACCTATTACCATGACCACTAAACTACTCTCTAATATTAGCAAAAACCTGTTAAATTTTTTCAACACTTTTGGTTATTTTCTGATGTGAATTTCACGAATAAATTGAACAGTTTACATTATATCTAATTCTTTGATTGATTTTATTATGAAAAAATTATACATTGGAATTTTATCTTTAATCTTGATTTTACCTATTTCGAATGTATTTGGTGATGAACTGACTCTCAACATTGACAAGGCTCTATATGAAAAATCGGATTTTATTTCTGTCTGGGGGTCTACTGAATTTGATTCTGTTTTCATTTCTGTAAGAGATTCTAATGGAAAAAATGTTTGGAATGAAAGCCTAAAACCTGATGATGAAAATAAATTTTCTACTCTTATAATTGCAGGAATTGGAGGATGGCAAAAAAGTGGAAATTATTTAGTGGTGGCTGAATCGGGTGACTCTACATTATCTGCAAAATTTTTTTATGATTCTGGTGCACAAGTGAATCCTCCCTCTGCCGTGTCTGACTATTATGTTAGTCCTGAAGATCTTTATCTTACATTTGCTATTGTGATAATTATTATTGCAGGAATTTTCCTTTATCTTGCAAGGCATATCATACTAAGAAAGAAAACCAGTTATGATGAAGCGAAATTAGATTCTAAAAAAGATCGTGATTATGAAAAATATCATTCTGAATGGTCTGAAGAAGAGATTTTTGGTTCTCATAAACGAAGTACTGAAGCAAAAGAGTTTAGTGAAATGTATAATGATAATTCGTTGCCAAATTATTATTTGATTTTAGGATTAACAAACGATTCTTCAGAATCTGAAATTAAAAATCAATACCGAAAACTGGCAAAACAGTACCATCCTGATCGAAACAAGGATTCTTCAGAAGAAAAAATGGCTCAAATTAATAAGGCATATGAAATATTATCTGATAAAAAATTAAAAGCAGAATATGACAAATTTTGTAAATTATTGTAATTCTATAATTGCATCTTTCAATGTCAAATAAAGAATAATTTTTGATGTATTTTGCATACTATTTTTGAGATTTGTAACGAGTGAAATTTTTTCTCTATTTTCATTTATGGCATACAATATTATATCAAGAAAATCTTTGTTAGGTCCAAGCATTGCCTTTGAAAGATATTTTGAAATTGATATGTCTAAAATTGTAGCTTCTACTTTCCATTCTTTCATTTCTGCAAAATAAACTCCTCCTCTTGTAGTAGGCTCAGTTATTGGATTATCTGTTTGAAATATTTTGATTTCATCTACTGTAAATGAGTTATTTTCAATTAAAATTTTGAAATTTGAACTAGATTTTTCAACTATTTCTTGTAATTCCTTTTCATCCATGGAATATCTTGAGTAAATTAAAAAATATATGTCAATACAATTGTAATATTGTATGGCAGAATCTATAACGAAAGACCAACTTAAACAAGAACAAGACAAATTTGTTATTATTGATGTTAGAGAACCAGACGAAGTTGCAAATGGTGCAATCGATAACTCTCAGAATATGCCTCTGGGACTGGCTATCAGAAATGCAAAAAAAGGTCAAATTGATGATCTTAAAGACAAGAAAATTTGTGTTTACTGTGCATCTGGTTATCGTGGAAACATCGCGGCTGATGAATTAGTAAAGGCTGGATTTTCAGCAATCAACCTTGAAGGTGGCTATATGACATGGACCAAATAATTTGAGTTCTAACACAATCAAAAAAGCAGAGAAACTTGTTGAAAATGATGGCGTTGTAAAAATTGAAGATGATCTTTTTCAAGTAAAATCTTCTAGCGATCCTTCAAAATCTTATTTTGTAACTTCTGATTCCTGTGAATGTCCTGGTTTCAAAAATTTCTATAAATTTCATCATGGAAAAGGATTGAAAGCAAACTGCTCTCATCTAGAAGCAATTCGTATATTTTTAAAAGAAAATAAATAAAAAATGATGTTTCATTGAATCAGATTGTTTATATACACATATTCGGTTGTTATACCAGTGATTAACTCTAAACACACACTGACAATATTGGCAAGCTTGATGCTAGTCGCAGGTATGCCTTTGGCATTCGCTGATGGACATGCAATGGATGGCTTGACAATTGAAGCAGATGCCGTTGAGGGTTCAACAACAATCACCATCACAGGACATGCTACATCAAGTAATACTCCTGTAACAATCATGGTTCTTGCACCAAACGGAAACGTAGTTTCTATTGATCAAATAAACCCTGATTCTGATGGTTCATTCACTTCAACAATCGGTGTTGGTGGTCCAATGTGGAAACAAGATGGCGAGTATTCAATTACCGCACAACAAGGTTCTGCCTCTATCAACAAATCAACCGTTGTAGTAGAAGTTGCAGATGGCGCAGTTGTTCCAGAATTTGGTACAATCGCATCTCTAGTACTTGTTGTTGCAATTTCTTCAATCGTAGTATTATCTGCAAAAGGCAGACTTAGTTTCACACCAAGAATCTAAACTGTCCACTTTTCTTATTTTCTATTTTTATTTAGGTGGAGTATAAACTTCTTAAGCTCCTTTTTTGCTGTAATTGTATAGTGGATGTTGAAAAATTTCAAGATGACGTGTATGCTATAACTGAACTCTTGTCGAAGAATTTGTCGCCTGAATTAACTCCTAAACTTAACTTTGTCAGACAAAACCTAATTGAATACTACAAGAAAAATTTAGTAAAAATCAATCATTCAATTCTTGAATTAATTTGTGCAGCAGAATTAATCTCTCACGGATTTACAGTAGATGTCGAAAAATCAATATCTGATATTTTGGTTTGTGATTTATTTGGAAAAAAAGGTGATGATACTGCCATTATAGAAATTGAGACTGGATTTACTCCTCCTGAGCATGCGTTAGATACTGTGGATTATCATGCTGCAAGAATTGTTAGTAAAATTGCTCGTTATAGTAAACACTGTGAAAAATTCTCACTTGCTACTCCTGTAGTGAATATTTTGCCAATGTCTGAATTGTTTTTACTTCCTCCAAATGAACGAAATCTTGATGATGTAAAAAAACTCAAAAAATTATGTGACCGATTTTATAAAAATCCCAAAATAAATTTAGATGATATTCAAAATGCTCACATCCATTCTGTTTATCTCATAAATACTGACAAAGGATTTGCCAAAGAACTGGATCCTGAATTATATCTACAAATGACAAAACAATTGATGAAACAAAGTGAAATTGATCTTTAATTTTACAAAATTGTTCTTTGATAACAATAATTTCTCATAAGGTTTAATACACGATTATCTAGGATGATTGCCATATGACTAAATACAAGTCCACATCTGAAGTGATGAAAATCATCAGTGATAAAGATAAGATCAGAAATTTTGGTGTTATTGCACACGTAGACCACGGTAAAACTACTATGAGTGATAGTCTTTTGGCACACTCTGGAATTATCTCTCCATCAACTGCTGGAAGTGCACTAGCAATGGATTCAATGAAAGCTGAACAAGAAAGAGGAATCACAATTGTTCAAGCTAATGTCACTTTACATTATCAACAAGATGATGATGATTACGTTATCAACATGATTGACACTCCCGGCCACGTCGATTTTTCTGGTCGTGTAATTAGAAGTCTTAGGGCAATTGATGGTGCTGTTGTGGTATGTGATGCTGTAGAAGGTATAATGACTCAAACTGAAACTGTGACTAGAATGTCTCTTGAAGAACGTGTAAGACCTGTTTTGTATATCAATAAAATTGATCGACTGATAAAAGAATTAAGATTGACCCCTGAAAAAATGCAAGAAACACTAGCTAGTGTCGTTGCAAATTTTAATGAATTAATTGATACTTATGCTGAAGAAGAATACAAGGAAAAATGGAAAGTATCTATTCAAGATGGTAGTGTGACCTTTGGTTCTGCAAAAGACAAATGGGCAATCAATGTTGACATCATGAAGAAAAAGGGTGTTACCTTCAAAGATGTTATTGATGCATATTCAGATTCCGGTAAAGTTGAAGATTTAGTAGAAAAAGCACCATTAGCTGAAGGTGTACTTGGAATGGTAGTAAAACATCATCCACCTCCACATGTTGCACAGAAGTACAGAATCCCAAAAATCTGGAAAGGTGACTTAGAATCTGATACTGGTAAAGCACTTCTTGCATGTGATGATAACGGTCCTACAATTATGATGTGTGTAAACATGACAATTGATCCTGCAGCTGGTCCTGTAGCAATTGGAAGATTATTTTCTGGAACAATCAAGGATGGTCAAACAATTAACATTATTGATACAAAACGTGAAGGACGTGTTCAATCTGTAAACTTTTTCATGTCAAACGTAAGAGAACAAGTTGGCGAATTAGGAGCTGGAAACATTCCTGCGTTATTAGGATTAACTGATGTTCGCGCAGGTCAGACTATTTCTACAGTAAAAGATATTCCTGTATTCGAAGCATCGAAATATGTTTCAGAACCTGTTGTACAAATGGCAATTGAACCAAAGCATCCAAAAGATTTACCAAAACTTGTAGAAGTTTTAAGAAAACTTACAATTGAAGATCCAAATCTTGTAATCAAAATTGATGAAGAAAGTGGTGAAACTATTATGGCTGGCATGGGTGTATTGCATCTTGACGTAGCCGTTAATTTAATCAAAGATGCTAAAGTTGAAATTGTAACCTCTGAACCATTAATCAATTATCGAGAAACAATTAATGGAGGATGTGAACCAGTTATGGCAAAATCTCCAAACCGTCACAATAAAATTTTCATGAAAGTTGAACCATTAGAGCCTGAAATTGCAGAAATGTGTAGAAATGGAACTCTAAGTGAAATGAAGGATAAAAAAGAAACCGCACAACTATTACGTGAAAAAGGTTGGTCTCCAGATGTCGCAAAGAAGGTAATGAGGTTTGATTCACGTGGAAATGTTATGATTAACGGAACAAAAGGTGTACAATTTGTAGATGAATCTACCGATTCGCTATTGTCTGGATTTGATGAAGTAATGAGTGAGGGAGGTCTCACAAAAGAACAAGTAAGAAATTGTAAATTCACATTTACACATTTTGTTCCTCATGAAGACACTGCTCATAGAGGATTGTCTCAAATTGGTCCTGCATCAAGGCGTGCATGTCTTGCAGCATTTTTGTCTGCTGAACCTGTATTACTAGAACCAATGCTTGCAATTGAGGTCCGTGTTCCGACTGATCTAATTGGAAACGTTTCATCTGTACTACAAGGAAAACGTGGTAAAGTTCTGGATATGCAACAAAAAGGTGCAACAAGTATTGTAATTGGTGAAGTTCCTGCAGTTGAAACATTTGATATATCTGAAAAAATGCGTGGTCAAACAGCTGGTAAAGCAATGTGGAATACTCACTTCAAAGCATGGACTCCTGTACCAAAATCAATTGCTGCAACTCTAACTGAAGATATTCGAAAGAGAAAAGGATTAAGCCCAAACCCTCCTGCACCAACTGAATTTATTGACCGAGACTAATGGTTAAAATCGAAACATTCGATGCAAATACCTTTTGGAATAAATCTTATGCTCATCAACGTGGAAAATTATTAAAACGGGTTCAGGTTCCTGACGACCAAATCAAACTTTTGGTAAACAAACCATATTTGGAACTTCCTGCTCCATTGCGTTATGAAATAGAAACAAGTGGCATTAAAAAAGCAGAACTTGGTTAATCTTTTTTCATTTTTTGTCTTGTTGTAACATTAAATGTTTCATCACTTGTTATCTCTTCGTCATTTTTTACAGCTTTGGTTAGTTTTGGATTTGCAAATGATGCTATTTTTGCATCCTTCAGTTTCTTACAAAGATTTCTAATTGTAACACTACTGATATTTGCTGCTTTTGATACTTGGGTTTGGGACACCTTCTCGGTATTTGCTATTGCAGCAAGATAAACGACTGTTGCAGCCATTGCGACTGGATTTTTACCGCTGGTTATCATTAATTCTTCGGCCTTAATCAGGAATTTTATGGCATCTCGTTTAGTTTTTTCAGATGCTCCTACTTCTGTTGTAATTCTTGTAATGAAACTTACCGGGTTGTATGTTTCAAGTGTTAAATCTAAATCTCGTACTAGCATTCTATAAATTCTATGTATGCTTGTTCTTCGTAGATTTGTTGCATCTGCAACATCCTGTATAGTTCTTGGTGTATTTGTGAATCTGCATGATGCGTATACACAAGCGCTCAAGATTACCGGTATACTTCTACCCCTTCCAATTTTTTTGGCTAATGTTTTCCTGTAAATGTATGCGGCTTGTTCAACTGCTGCATCTGTAAGTGATAATTTTGCTTTGAGACCTTCTAACAGAGTGAAAGCTTTTTGCATGTTTCTATGACCTGGAAGTGCTTTACTGTTCTTATCCCACATTCGTAAACGATAAAATGTCCTTTTCATCTCTCCACTCAGATTTTTACCTGTTGCATCCTTGTCTGATTGTTGAATTACAGTGGATAGCCCCATGTCGTTAAATGCGAGTGTTGATTTTCTACCTGTTCTGGATTTGGACATGTAATCTTCACCTGTTTGTACAGATTCTGGTCCAAGCTCTGCTTCATTTTGTGATATAACCTCTCCACACGATGAACACATCACTTCTCCTGTAGTGCTGTCAGAAACTAAGAGAACATCTTTACCCTTGTTATTTTTACAAATGTGATCGTTAGATTGAGAATCTTTTTTCACTATTCTACTATATCAGTTTGAATTAATTAGTAATGTCTTCTAGTGTTAACTTTTTTTCTTTAGCACTATTATTCTTCAGATTTGTTCTGATGGTGGAGATTTACCATAATAAATGACATTTCTCTTAGAAATTCATATTCTCCATTTGACCATGAATACTTGTTTGCATTATCCCAAAAATCCTGTCCTGATTTGGATTCAAAATCTTCCGTTTGCATATCATACATTGAATTTTGATCTATAATATGCAAATTGCCTTTTCTGATTGACAAAGATGGTCAAAAAAATTGATCCCTCTATGAACGAGAATTGATTTTAGACTGAGTTTGGGTCAATCAAATCAACAAAGCATCACATTTACGCACACCTCACTATTGACATACATGAAAGCAAGATTCGACGGAAAATGCAAAAGCTGTGGCGATGATATCCGTAAAGGTAAGGAAATCGCCAAAAACGCAGATGAGGTTTGGGTTCACAAACACTGTGTTGAAGAATTAGTGGATTTGCCTTAAATCATATATCCACGGTTTTTTTATTTTTAACATGCTGATAAATCCTATAGACTTACTTCTATGGACATTTCGAAGAAATGAAAATGATGTTGTAAAATTGTATGATTCACTTTCTCCAATTATGGAGGTCTCTACTGGTGGAGATATGTTGAATTTTGGCTATTGGGATAATTCTACTTTTCATCCTATCGATGCTCAAAAACAATTATGTCAACTAATTGGCGAAATGGCTGAAATATCTACCGCAGAGGTGATTGCTGATATTGGAAGTGGAATTTTAGGACCTGCTAAAATTTGGAGTTCTCAATACCCTTCATTACAAATCTCTTCTGTAAACGTAAATTTCTCACAATTGGCCTCAGTTGATCCTGGTAAAATATCAAAATTAAACTCAACCGCAAGGATGCTTCCATTTTCCAATTCATCACTAGATCGTATAATTGCATTAGAATCTGCCCAACACTTCAAACCTATTGGAGATTTTTTTTCTGAATCGAATCGTGTTTTAAAAGATGATGGAATTCTTGCACTTGCAATACCTACTGCTACAGATAATTCCAGTTTTAGCAATCTTGGAATATTGAAATTCACTTGGTCATCCGAACATTATTCCCAAAAAAATATTGTAGATGAACTTTCTAAAAATGGATTTGAAATTATAGAATCAAATGATATTGGAAAAAATGTTTACTCTCCTCTTGCTGAATATTATATCAACAATCGTTCTGAATTACGGAAAAAAATTCTTTCACGTTATTCTAAATATGTAGAAAAAATACTTTTTGAATCTATGAAAAAAATGCAATCTGCATCTGAAAATGAACTGATCGGTTATTTGATGTTAAAATGTAAAAAATTAGCACTAGACTCACGCTAGTGCATAACTATTAAATATCATAATTCAGTAAATTGTTCATGGGAGCATCATGTAAAGGAATATGCACACAGCACAAAGTAATGAAAGTTCCAAACTCAATGAAATATCAATATGGACTAAAACGTTGCAGTTGGTGTGAAGTATGGCTTGACACCGAACAAATTCGTTGTCCTTGTTGCAAAATGATTTTGAGAACTAAATCTCGAAATAAGAAAAGAGTCATACCTACTGAACCAACAACATCTGTTGCTGCGTAAAATGAATTCTGAAAATCACAGTAAAGAGATTTCAAAAAATCCATCGACTAAACCAGTCGTCATAATAGGCGCTGGTGTCGGTGGTCTATCAATTGCAACCCTCTTGGTAAACGACGGACACCCTGTTTCTGTTCATGAAAAATCTGAGCGCGTGGGTGGAAGAACTGCCTCTATGGAATTCAAAAACCACATTTTAGACAATGGCTTTCATATAATGCCGTTTTACAAAAAATCGGCAATATATGAAATTCTAAAAGATGTCAAGATAGAATCTAGACTTAAACTTGCAATTGTCGATAAAATTGCATTTTATGACAATGGATTCCATACCTACCCAAAAGGAATTGCAGATATCCTGAAAATGTCTTTAATCCCATTCAAGAGCCGAATATCCTTACTGAAGATACTTCTTCCTATGGCATTTACTAGTATGGAAAAAGCAGAAAAATTAGACGCTGTACCTTTAACAAAAGTTACCTCCAAACTTGATTTTCATTCTAAACAATTTTTTGATGCTGTCTGTATGCTTGCATTTGCAGACACCCCTGATCATATCTCTCTTGGTGAATTTGCAAGAACCATAATTCGTGCAAATCCATTCAAAGGGGGAACAAGTGAATTTGCATATCCCGACATGGGTGGATATGACCGAATTAGTGAGGTAATGGCAAATTATGTCAAAGAAAAAAATTCTCAAGTTAATCTGGGGTCTTCTATCAAAAAGGTGATTGTCAAAGATAGAAAGGTAACCGGTGTTGAACTATCTACTGGGGAAATAGTCCCAAGTGACTGTGTAATTATCTCATATCCTGCATATCATGCGATTAATCAATTATTTGACTCTGGAGTCTTTGATGATGATTTTATCAAAAAAACAAATCGACTTAATAAAACAACTTCTGTAGTTGAAGTTCATTTTGCATTATCAAAAAGACTGGATGAACGTCAGGTTGTTTTTCCGGTAGGTGAAAACTATGTCTCAAAAGGAATTTTCTTTATTTCGAACATTACTCCATCAGTATCGCCTAAAGGAGAACATCTCATCATAGTTGGCACTCCTGTAAAACCTGAAGAAACTGAGAATCCTACACGAATTAAAGAAATTGTTTCAAAAATGAAACAGGAGTTATCTGAAATTTATCCTGACTTTGATGATTCCTTATTATGGGATAGGCCTATGGCTTGGAAACTTGTAGAGGCTGTGGTAAAAGAACCAGGCTTAGTATGGAAAAATAAAATGCCACATTCTGTATCTCACGTAGATGGATTATTTTTTGTAGGTGATTCTACTATTAGTTATGGTATTGGAACCGACTCTGCAGCACATAGTGCCGTTTTAGCACATCCGTTAATAGAAAAACATCTTTCTTCACTTTGAGTGTTCTTTTGCATAATTTGCAAATTCGTCTAAGACCGTTTTCATACTACTTTCGATCTTACTTTTAGCAAACATTCCCAAAATTTTGAGTCCACCCGATAGTACAAAATCAACTTCGATTGTAACCTTTGTCTGTTCTCCAACTTTTTCATATGTTTCATCAAAGACTGTACCTTTTGCTTGTCCATCCAGCATTTTGACAATATGTCTATCTGGTTTTTCTACAACATGCTCTGTAGTAACGTTAACCGTTTTTCCTAGGAATTTTAAGGTCTCAAAAATTGTTGTTGTATTACCCTTTTTTTGAATAACTTTTAGTTCTAGAAAATATTCTGGAAGAATTTTTGTAAACTTTTCATAATCTGTACTGATTGCAAAGAATACGTCTCTATCAATATCAACTAATTTTGTAAATGAAAATTTTGGCATATCTTTTTTGATAATTTATTGAATTAAAGTCTAAAGATGGTGATGTTAGGCACTAGTTGACCAATTAGCACTTGCTTATATATTGTAATTGCGTCCAAAGTTTAATGAAAGCAATACTCGCGGGAATTGCAGGTGTTTTACTACTGACCTCTATGGTTGGCAGTGTTGATGCTACTAATGTCCCCGATTGGGTAAAAAATAATGCAGGATGGTGGGCAGAAGGCCAAATTGACGACGCTGCATTTGTTTCTGGTGTTCAATATATGATTGAAAATGGAATAATCAATGTTCCGTCAACCACACGAAGTTCAGGTGCATCTGATACTATTCCGGCTTGGGTAAAGAACAATGCTGGCTGGTGGGCAGATGGTACACTAACTGAAAATGAGTTTGTCAATGCACTTCAATATTTGATAAAGATGGGTATAATGCAAGTTAGCCCAAGCGCTGTAAGTGATGACGGTGCATCAAAATCACAATATCAATCCACCCCTAAAGAAACTACTAAATCACAATCATCTGGCAACGCAGATCTTGATGAAATGTTAGCCAAATGTCAAGGCGGAGAAAACAAAAGAGAAATCCGTGAATGTGAGAAAGTAATCAAAGATGAATACAAATTAAAAACATACCAGAACAGTGGTGAGAAATTCCAACTTGGTAATGTTGCATACTATTATGTAGCAGATTTCAAGGAGGAAACTCGAAAGGGAGTTAAAGAATACAACAACATTGCATACACTGCAACAGGACAACCTCTCTTAAACTTACAAATGATGGTTCAAAACACTGGTTCCTCAAATGAGACACTAATGTGCACTAGCCCATCCATATGTAATTACACTGTATGGGATGGAGGAAAAAAATGGGTAAACTCTGGTTCTGACTTTACATCTGGTAACGTCGTACTAAAACCAGGACAAGCCAAATTCGTCAATATCTTATGGGGACCTGCAATAGGTTATGGTAGTTATGAAAACTTTGAATATGATTCAGGCAAGGATTACTATTTACGAATTGCAGAACCATTTGGTAACTTGGATCTTCCATTGAATCTTATTGTTGTACCATAACATCTCTCTTTTTCTTATGATAAAAAATGTCTGATATAATTTGGGGAACTGTAACAAAAATTATTACAACAAATTCGTTTGAGATGAATGTTTCACATCAAAAGGATACTAATCAGGATAGCTATCAAGATGTGGAACAAATTCAATTCACTGAAATTGATATTCCAAGTATTCCTGTAGATGAAAACTCTAGAAATATCACTCAAATTGAAGAAAGTCTCAATAATAAATTTGTAAAATGTGAAATTTCAGGCAGGAATTCTGAGAATAAACTCGTATGTACAGTCTCGCATTCGGGCGCTGGCGGATACTGATGTGGGCTCCACAAATTTTAGATGAAACATCATCGTACGATGATTTGATTACTGGAAAAATTCCTGCTTTAATTATTCCAAAGGTTTTATCAAAATCTGATTGTATTTCTATATCTCGTAAAATTTTGAATATGTCTCAAAGAAATGACTCTTCAACAAAATTTGGTACATCTCTAAGTTCGCATATATATGAAAAGCAAAGATACTTTTCAAAATCAAAAAAATCAAATGAAATTTTAAAAAATTTATTCTCAGAAAATATTTCACCTTTAACCTTCATGCAACAAAAAATATCAAAATTATTTGGAAAAAAAATATACACTGCAACTGAAAATGGTAATGTTTACTCCGATGCTGTAATCAGAATACATGAGAGTGGAGATTCTGTACACCTTCATCGTGATAACTCTCATTTTGAGATGAGTGAATTTAATGTAAGTCGATTCAAAAATCAATTATCTGCAATTCTTTATCTTCAATCCCCTGATGTTGGTGGAGAACTAACAATTTTTCATAAAATGTGGTCTAAAAAAGATGAAATGATGAGAGAACCAGAATTTGGCTATTCTTCAGATTTGATTAGAGGTGTTTATCAAACAAAAATAAGACCTATCGTTGGAAATATGGTTATTTTAAATCCAAAATTTTATCATCAAATTGAATCTATATCTGGATTAAAATCTCGTATAACGTTGACTTTCTTTTTTGGAGAATCAACCGAAAATTGTTTTAATTCTTGGACCTAACTATTTAACAAATATTTCCATAGTGTCAAACTTGTGTTGACTGTTTGCAATTTCAAAAAATATGATGTCAGAGTCTATTTCTACCCATTTTGACTGTCCTTTGAATTTTATGCGGTCTTCTACGTATACTCCTGATGGTCCTGACACTCTCACTAGTATTTCATCGTCAGTAACTCCCATTACTGAAAATGGAACTTTGATAATCTTTTCATTATTTTCTGCATGAATTTTGATAGGATGCTCTTTTTCGTGAAATACAGCTTTACCTTGGAAACTGTCTTCGTTTGCATTTAGATATTTTATTTTTAATTTGAATGGCAGTTTTAGCTTCATACATGCGGTGGTCAAAACTGTGTATTTAAAAAACGTAAAAAAATTACGTGTTAGCAC
Organism: Candidatus Nitrosopelagicus sp.; assembly: GCA_028345575.1. Classification (GTDB taxonomy): domain Archaea; phylum Thermoproteota; class Nitrososphaeria; order Nitrososphaerales; family Nitrosopumilaceae; genus Nitrosopelagicus. Next base: position 24,513 of record JAOMDR010000007.1, on the reverse strand, counting down.
TAGTATTCATGCCTAGATTTGACTATGTGAAATTGGCATTCATGCGTTAAATGTTCAAACATTGATAGGTAATCATGCAGAAAATTATCTTTATTGGATTATTTTGCTTGTTGATGCTTCCTGCATCTGCATTTGGTCATAAATTAATTCCTACAGATGGAACGAATACAGATTATGAATCTGCATTGGAAATTCCAGATCCTGTTATTTCTTGGGCAATGTACGAAGAATTGGAAGGCAATGCATTGTTTTACAAATTTGATGCAGAAAAAGATGACAGACTTTTCAGTAGTATTGTTATCCCGAAGCTAGATAATTTAGAAAAATTCACTCCTTCGCTTGTATTAATAGGACCTTCAACATTTCTTGACTTGGTGGATGAGCTAAAGGTACTAGATACTGACAAAAATTTCAATTATCCTATTCCAGAAGGTTACGATGCATATGTTTTTGATTATAATGGTTCTATACCTTCAACAGAATTCTATGAACCCTTTGGTCAAATCACATATTGGGAACGTCAAGAAATTGATCTTGAGATAGAAGCACCTGGTACATACTACATGGCAGTATTTGATAAAACAGGTTCCTCTGGAAAATTAGCTCTTGCTATAGGATATGTGGAGGATTTCTCTGGAAATGATTTTGTAACCGTATTGCCAAACGCATGGCTTGAATCAAGATATTTCTCTGAAGACTTTACACCTCTTGTAATATTTGTTGGAATTATATCTGGTATATTCGCCCTAATTGGTTTTTCAATATATAGAAAAATTAAACGAAAATAAATATTATCTAGGAAATATTATTCTAATCAGTGGAAAACAAATTCCAAAAAATGTTGGAACAAGCATCCGATCTTGCTGAAGATCAGGAATATGACGAAGCCATTCTTCTTTATGATAAAGTTCTTCATTCTGATCCAAAAAATATTCCTGCATTATTAGACAAGGCTGCTACATTACAACGAATGGGAAAAAATTCACAATCTTTCCAGACTTATAATTCTGCTTTAAAGGAAGATTCAAAAAATTTGGATGCGTTAATTGGAAAAGGAACATTGCTTCATGCCAAATCTAAATTTTCTGATGCCATAGAATGTTATGATTCTGCATTAAAAATCAAACCTCGTTTCGCAATGGCGCTTGCATGCAAGGGTATGTCTTTGGGTGAAATGGGTGAACTCGATTCTGCTCTGGTTTGCTTCAAAAAGGCGCTTACAATTGATAAGAACTATGACTTAGCAAATATGGGCAAACAAAAGGCGTTAGAACTACTAAAATCACAAAAATCTAAAAAATATTAACATCGCCTGGTGCGGGACCTCTCTTCTTATCGTGAAATTCAAAATAATCCTTATGCTTCGTTTCCTGATGTTCTCGTAGATTATCATAGTCATCAAATGTATCGTGGCACAAAAAGCACTTTGGTTTATCCTCGTCAACTAACGGTAACACCATACTAAATCTTGGTTTGCATTGTTTTATATTTTCACTGTTATCAAGTGAAACATGTTAGAAGAGTTGGTTGGGACTTCAACTGCAATTGAACATGCCATAAATGGTGAAGAACTAACATTTGATGATGGTATGGAGATCCTAAATGATGATAATCTTCATGTCGTTGGTGCAGCAGCTGATATTGTAAGAAAAAAACTTGTAGGAGATACTGTTTCATTTGCTGCCTCATACTACATGAATTATACAAATTTATGTGCTGCCAGTTGTCAAATGTGTGCATTTTATCGTAAAGGTGATGAAGATGACGCTTACACACTTACTCCTGATCAAATAGAAAAAAGAGTTGCAGCTGCAAAAGATTTGGGCGCAACTGAAGTACACATTGTAGGAGGGTTTCATCCTGATTTACAACTTGACTATTACGAACAAATGATGTCTGCTATAAAACAAAAACATCCTGATATGACCATTAAGGCATTCACTGCAGCAGAAATTTTCTTTCTCTCAAAATTAACAAAAAACTCTGTCACTGAAATTTTATCTAGATTAAAAGATGCAGGTCTTGACTCAATGCCTGGAGGCGGAGCTGAATTATTCCATCCTGATGTTAGAACAAAAATCATTCGAGGAAAGTGTACTGGCCAACAATGGCTTGATACCATCGAAGTTGCACATAATCTTGGAATTAAAAGCAACGTTACAATGCTTTATGGTCATATAGAAAAACCAGAACATATTGTTGATCATCTCATAAAGATTAGAGAGTTACAAAAAAAGACTAATGGGTTTATCACTTTGATTCCACTAAAGTTCAGTCTAGATAATACTGAGCTTGAAAAGGAACACAAGGTGGAACATGAATCCTCTTCTATCTATGATCTGAAAATTATTGCATTATCTAGACTAATGCTGGCACAGACACTCAAGAATATTTCTGTATACTGGGTTGCATATGGAACAAAACTCGCTCAAGTTGCATTATCACATGGAGGAAATGATTTGGTGGGAACTGCATTTTCTGAGGAAATTTATCGTGCAGCGGGGAAACCTACCAACTCTTCATTATTGGAATTAGCGAATTTAGCAAAAGAGATTGGTCGTACCCCTATTCAACGAAATACATTCTTTAAAACACTTCAAACCTTCACTTAGTTGCAGGTTTCTTTTCTGTTTTCTTTGCACCGCCTTTTCTTTTTCTGCGTGCCCCAAAACTAATCAAAACTAGTAAAAATCCAATACCAACCAAAATGCCTGAAAGTGTTTTAAAATCTTCATTTTCTCTTTCATTAACCATAAACTCGTACTTTTCTTCTTCAGTCATTCCTTCTCTGCCAATTGGTGTCATGTCTGTTAGTATTCCTGAAAGTACCATTCCAACGACAATCATAGATACGCCTCCTGCTAAAATTCTTTTATCTACTAACATAACTTCATTTAGGAAATGTAGATTTAATATATAATTCTGAAAAACACATCATATGTCACAACTCCCACATTTCACAAGTAAGGTATTTCTGGCTCCAATGGCTGGCGTAAGTGATCCTGCACTACGTATAATGTGTAAAAGGATGGGTGCAGGACTTGTTGTTACAGAATTAACTAGCGTAAATGCGATAGTTGCTAAACATGAACAATTAGAATCTGAATCCAAAAATATTACTGAATTTATTGAATTTTCTGAAAAAGAACGTCCGTTATCTGTTCAATTATTTGGCTCTGATATCGCTGCATTGGAAAAGGCTGCAAAAATTGTAGAACCTCACTTTGACATGATTGATTACAATATGGGGTGTCCTGCTCCTCATATTACAAAACAAATGGCAGGTGGTGCATTATTACAAAACTCTGATTTAACTCGAGAAATATTTAGAACCTTAGTAAATACTGTGAAAAAACCCATATCGCTAAAAATGAGAATGGGTGTCACTGAAGAAAATACATCTCTATTCCTAGAAATCTCAAAAATTGCAGAACAAGAAGGAATACAATTAATGACATTACATCCACGAACTGTCTCTCAGGGATACTCTGGGCATTCAGACTGGGATATGATTAAAAAATTAAAACAAAATGTTTCTGTTCCTGTAGTTGGAAATGGTGATATCACCTCTCCTGAAATTGCTAAAAAAGTTCTTGATTATACTGGATGTGATTATTTAATGGTTGGAAGAGGTGCAATGGGCAATCCATTCATTTTTGAGCAGATTAATGATTTTCTTGAAGATGGTACATACAAACAGTATTCCCTTACTGATAGGTTAGAAGCATTTGTCACATACCTCGAATTAACAGAAAAATACAACATTAGATTTGCAAATATCAAGCAACAGGCTATCCGATTTACAAAAGGAACTGTTGGGGGAGGGCAACTTCGGAATAGACTAAGTGCTGCAAAAACTACAGATGATCTTAAAGAATTATTATTGCAGAAAGTGACAGCCTAATTACTTGTAAAGGTCAAACTCTGGACTTCTTTGTTGACTTTTTACTTCTGACATTACTGCTTTAACAACCTCATTGTGATTGTATGTCAAATGTCTCAAGAATTTTGCTGATACATCTGCTCTTGTCTCATCGTCTGCAAAAAGCATCTCTTCAGATGACAATTCTGTCATCATCTCTTTGCATTCAACACAAGGATCAAAGTCTAAGTAAAGCTTCATGGACAGTTTATGGCTCTGCATAATAAATACTAGATGTTGACTTGATAGGCTCAGAATTAGAATTCTTCGTCATCAATGAAAAGTCCAGAGTAATCATATGTTGAATCATTATTTTGGTTTGTTTTCATGTATAGAGTAAGTGAATTTTGAATATAAGCAATATGAACAATTTATCTTTGATTCTTTTTTTAGAAAATAATTGGTACATATACAAAATCCCACATGGTTTTTCATTGGAATCATTTTATTGATTCTAGGTTCATTCATTATGCTTTTTGATTATCCACAAATCCAATATTTTGATAAGATTGAGCCTGAAATGTATGCGACCTTGGAATCTGAACAAAAAGAAATTCACAATAGATTGAAAATTGAATTCTCAATTGGAATTGTTATTCTCTTGGCAGGTATGGCATTGTTTGTTACCTCGTTTTTTAGAAATTCTAAAAAATAATTAAAGTGGTTTTGAAATTTTTAACTCAAACTCAGGAACAAGTCCCTTTTCTTTTGCCATCTTAAACATCAATTTTACAGCCTTTTCTCCTGGTTCTCCCATATCTACAGTTACCTCATTAACATACATGAGTACAAATTTTTCAATCAATTCTCTTGATTTTCCTCTACTGTATTTCATTGCATAATCAATTCCATCTTTAATGTTATTTCTTGCAAATTTGATGGATTCTTGTAAATACAAGTCAAATTTGTTAATTAATTCTGGACCAAGTTCTTCATTCATCACATTGACTCCTAATGGAACTGGCAATCCTCCGGATTCTTTATCCCACCATTCCCCTACATCTAGAATTTTTTGTATCCCCTCTTCTTCAAATGATAATTGTGTTTCATGAATTACCAATCCAACATCAACCTTGCCACTTCTCACAGCTTCTGGAATATCACTAAAGTTCATTTCGACATAATCAAATTTACCAATCATTAATTGTAACAACAAATATGCCGAAGTCATTTCTCCTGGAATGGCAATCTTTGATTTTTTTATCTCTTCAATTGTCATAGGTTTTGTTGCAGTAACAATTGGTCCATAGTTAATTCCAAAACTTCCACCGCTTCTTAACATAACATAATTTGGAATGTGTGCACATGCATGAACTGAAACTGCGGTAACATCTAATTCTGGATTCTTTGCTTTTCTATTCAATTTTTCAATATCTTCTATAACATGAGTGACGTTGAAGTCATCTGATTTTACTTTACCCGTAAACATTGCATAAAACATGAATGCGTCATCTGAATCTGGTGTATGTCCTACAGAAATATCCACAATTTTGAAGGATCTTTGTCGTAATAATAACCAAAGTTTTCTTGATATATAATAAATAACATGTAGTTGTATAGTTATTTATGATCTGCTCTAGCTGTGAGAATCATAGACACTTTGAGTGTATTGATTGCCAAAATAATCATACCACTGAGCTTTGTAGCTGTGATTGCCATTTAACAGAGCATGAACATGACGATTAGTATAATTAGTTCAAAAAAATAATTTTCTACTATGGAAGACGATCCTCATTCTGATGAAGAAATTTTAGAAATTTTAAAGATGAAAAAAATTGCAGTTGTAGGGATGTCAAAGAATCCAGATAAGGCTGCACATTATGTACCAAAATATCTACATGAAAATGGATATGACATCACTCCTGTAAATCCAAATGCAGATGTTATACTGAAAAAACAGTGCTATGATGTGATTACAGATGTGCCTGATGATGTTGACATTGTAGATGTATTTCGACCATCAGATCAGGTAATGCCAATCATAAAAGAAGCAATAAAGAAAAAACCCAAAGTCATTTGGCTTCAAGAGGGAATTCATAATGAAGAAGCAGAAAAACTAGCAAAAGATGCTGGAATTGATGTTGTTTACAATAGATGCATGTTGGCAGAACATAGTCGGTTATCATAATGTCTGATAATTCATTTCAAGCATTTTATGACGAGCTTCAACTTTTAGTAGAAAAATTTGAGAAAAAACAGACTCAGATAAAGATGGAATCAAATCTCGAATATGACTCTGTAAAAATTTTTGGTGAAAAAATGGATTCTGTCACAAGAGCAAAACTTGGGGTAGATGATACGGCAGAATTGGCATACACAACTGCAGAGCATCATCCATACTGGGCCGTTTTGTACAATTGTACTGAAATCACAAAAACAATGCTTGAAAAATGGCATGATGAAATCACTCCTGAAGAATTAGATGAGATTAAATGGAATCTAAAAGAAATTCAAAATTCAATATCAAATATAGAAAACAAACTCAAAAAATAATCAGATAAATACAATAAAATGGAAAATAATTCATGGCGATAAAGATTGGAATTATAGGTAAAACAAATACTGGCAAAACCACCTTCTTCAATTCTGCAACATTAGCATCTACTGAAATTTCCACATATCCATTTACAACAAAAAAACCACAAACAGGAACTGGTCAGGCAATTACTTTGTGTGTTCATATGGAGTTTAATGTTCAAGATGAACCAAACAATTCAAAATGTGTTGACGGATGGCGTTACATTCCTATCGAATTAATTGATTTACCTGGATTAATCAAAGATGCATGGAAAGGGAAGGGATTGGGAAACCAATTTCTTTCTATTGCTGCACAATCTGATGCATTGTTACATGTTGTTGATTGCTCTGGAAGTATAGATGCAACAGGAAAAATAACAGAACCTGGTTCTGGTGATCCTGTATCTGACTTTGCTGACATTGAAGAAGAGTTGGTAATGTGGTATCAAAAAATTCTGGAAGGAAATAGAGATAAACTTTCTAAAAATATTCGTGATGGTACAGATCAAGTTGATGCATTAACTGAGCTATACCAAGGAATTGGTGTTAAAAAATCACATGTAATTCAGGCACTAAAAACTACCAATTTAGAAGAAATTGCTTTTGATGACTTTGATATGGGTCAAACAAAAGAATTTGCAAAAATTTTACGTAAAATTTCAAAACCTACTCTCATAGTTGCAAACAAAATTGATGTTCCTGGTGCTGACAAAAACTTTAATCGTCTTCGTGAACGATATAATGAAGTCATCACTGTCCCTGCAAGTGCTGATAGTGAGTTAACTCTAAGACGTGCAGAACAGCAAGATTTGATAAAATATTCTCCAGGATCTGAGCAGTTTGATATTGTTAAACCTGAAGAATTAAACGATAAACAAACAAACGCACTAAATTTCATCAAACAAGATATCATGGGTGAATATATGCGAACTGGAGTTCAATTTGCAATAAATGTCACCGTCTTCAAATTATTAAAAATGAATGCAGTTTACCCCGTCGCTGATGAGAATAAACTTTCTGATAAAAAAGGACACATACTTCCTGATTTGATTTTACTCAAAGATGGAGCAACCGTAAAAGACTTGGCAAATGAAATTCACACCGGATTATCAAAGGGATTATTACATGCAAAAGATTTGAGGTACAATCTTAGATTGCCAACCCACTATCAGTTGCGAGATAGAGATGTTATTTCACTAGTAAGCGCAACAAAGAAAGCCTCTGGATAAAATTAGTGGTTATCAATGGAGTCTGTAAATTTTGTAATCTTAGGTGACCAATCAATTGCAACTGATTTTGGCAAAAAAGGTACGTCTACTGATCTAACATTATTTGATAGAAAAGAAGCGGAAAAAATTTACACATTTGTAACTCCAAATGGATTTCCCGAAAAAATCCAACCTCTATTTCAGGCAATTGCGTTAGCAGAATACGTAATCTTTCATGTAAATACATTGGATAAATTTACGGGTGAACAAATTCTTGCATTAGATGCGCTTGGAAAAAAAGATGGAATTTTATCTCATTCATATGATGTTGATGAGGCTAGATTAGATTTAATGATAAAGGGAACTGTAATTGAAGGATACACGAAAGTTGAACAGGATAAAATTAAAGAAGAATTAGCAAACTTTACCGTTGCAAAAAAAGATGGAAGTACCAGTATTGTAATTGATCATACATTTGATGTCAAAGGTGTGGGAACCGTGGCATTAGGAAAGGTTCTGTCTGGAAAAATTACTCAATATGATAAGATTCAGCACTATCCCTCTGAAATTGAAGCGATGGTAAAATCAATTCAGATGCATGACGATGATATCAAAGAATCCATTTCTCCTGCTAGAGTTGGATTATCTCTTAAAAATATCAAACATGATGAGATAACTCGTGGTGATGTCTTATCAAATGATAGTTCAATCAAAACAGTAACTGAACTTACTATAGACTATAAACAAAATCAGTTCTTCAAATCAACTTTGGCAGAAAATCAAATGTGTCTTGTAAGTGTAGGTCTTCAGATAAAGGCTGCAAAATTTGCATCCGTATCTCCTATGAAACTTACATTTGAAAAACCGGTTATTGTAATGCCTGGTGATGTATGTGTACTACTAAAACCTGAATCGAACACTGTTCGCATAATTGGAAGCGGTGTGCCACAATGAAACCTGCAAGAGCATGTCCAATATGTCCTGAATGTGGTTCTAAAAAATTTGAAAGACTAGAAGATAACGGAGTAAAGCTCCAATGTGCAAGTTGCAAAAAAATAATTACTTTATAATTATCTAGAAAGACATTCTGACAAATCCTCGTGAAATTTACTTGCCTGATAATCGTTTAGACTATCATCTCTATCTTCTAATGCAAATTTCTCCATTTCACTACATGTCCATCCTTCCCATATTCGAGGATTTGTAACGTTTTTCTCATACATGTTAATTCCTATAATGCTAAGAGGAACTACAATTGCAAATATTGCAATTATTAGTAACTTTACAAATTTTGGATTATCTGTAATCATGAACTTGATTATTGCATAGATTATATAGAATTGACTTTGAATTTTAGTATGGCAAAGACATGGAAAGACGCAGACATTAGTCTTGACCCTATCAAAGACCAAACTGTCGCAGTAATTGGATACGGTATCCAAGGTGATGCACAGGCAAACAACATGAAAGACTCAGGTCTCAAAGTTATTGTTGGTCTAAAAGAGGGCAGTCCAACATGGCAAAAAGCAAAAGATGATGGTCATGAAGTCATGTCAGTATCTGATGCCACAAAAAAAGCAGACATTGTTCATATTTTAATTCCTGATATGGTTCAAGCCAAAGTGTACAAAGAAGAGATTGGTCCAAACCTATCTGATGGAAAAGCATTATCATTTTCACATGCAGCAGCAATTTACTGGAAATGGATTGACGCACCAGAAAACGTTGATCTAATCATGGTTGCACCAAAAGGTCCTGGCTCTAAAGTTAGAGAGACATATCTACAAAACTTTGGAACTCCATCAATTGTTGCAGTTGAACAAGATAAAACAGGAAAAGCATGGGATAGAACATTAGGAATTGCAAAAGCAATTGGTAGTGCACGTGCAGGATTAATACAAACAACATTCAAAGAAGAAGTAGAAACTGACTGGTTCGGAGAACAAGCCGATTTATGTGGAGGTTCAGCTTCAATGGTAGTTAATGCATTTGAAACTCTAGTAGAAGCAGGTTATCAACCAGAAATTGCATACTTTGAGGTATTACACGAATTAAAATTAATTGTAGATATGATTCAAAGATATGGAATTAATGGAATGTGGAGACGTGTTTCAGAGACTGCAAGATACGGTGGATTAACAAGAGGTCCAATGGTAATGACACCTGATACAAAAGAAAACATGAAAAAAGTTCTAACAATGATTCAAGACGGAACATTCAACAAAGAATGGATTGATAATTATCAAAACGAAGGAAAGGCTGCATTTGATAAATACATGAAAGACTTGGATGGTCATCAAATCGAAACTGTAGGAAAACAGATGAGAAAGATGATGTGGCCTGATTCTACTGAATAAACTTATAATTTTCTTAGTTTAGAAACGCCTTTTGTAATATGCTCGATTATCAAATCTAGTGATGTTCCTGGACCAAAGTTTCCTGTAACTCCTGATTTTTCTAATGCTTTTTTATCTTCTTCAGGTATTACTCCTCCTCCGACAACAAGCACATCATTGATCCTTTTCTTTTTCAATTCTTTTACAACTCTTGGAAATAATGTTCCGTGAGCCCCATTAAGCAAACTTAAGGCAACAGCGTCTGCATCTTCATCTTCTACAATTTGTGCAATTCTGTCTGGTGTAGCAAATAATCCTGAATAGATTACCTCCATTCCTGCATCTCTGAATGCTCTACATAGGATTAGGGCACCTCTATCATGACCGTCTAGACCCAATTTTGCAACTAGAATTTTAACGCGTCGTGATTGTACCTTTTGCTTCATGACTTAATTCTTAAAATTTGGCTTTAAAATCTTTCTTTACATCTAAGATTTTTAATCAAGGGATGAGACGGTTTTGTATGGCAATGCTTCCAGATTTAAAAAAAGCAAAGAGAGGTGCGATTGCAAAGGCTATATCCATAATGGAAAATGACCCAAAAGAGGCACGTCAATTAATCAAAAAAATATACAAAACATCTGGCAAGGCAATTGTTATTGGAATCACAGGTCCTGCCGGTGCTGGAAAATCATCTCTCATAAACAAATTATCAATGGAGATGAAAAAACTAAAGATGAAACCTGCTGTATTGGCAGTAGATCCTACTAGCCATGTTACAGGTGGTGCTATCTTAGGTGACCGTGTTAGAATGTCAGAATCAACTGATACTGGAACCTATATTCGAAGTATTGCATCTCGTGGTGCAACTGGTGCCATTGCGCACTCGGTTAGGAATAGTTTACGTGTACTAGAATATGCCGGATTCAATCCAATAATAATTGAAAGTGTTGGGGCGGGGCAAACAGAAGTTGACATTTCAAAAATTGCAGATATTACCGTTGTCACATTTAATCCACATACTGGAGATAGCATTCAAACCATAAAAGCAGGAATTACAGAAATTGGTGATATCTATTTGGTAAACAAGAGTGACTTGGATGGTGCAACACAACTATTTCAGGCATTACAAGATTTTATTGGAACTGCAGAAGAAGAAGCAATAATCCTCAAAACATCTGTGAAGAAAAACAAGGGAATCAAAGAGTTAGCTTCAAAGTTAAAGGAATTAATGAAACAAAAAATAAAGGATAAACAGAGTTCTGAGAAAACTCGGCTAAAATCTGAATTAGAAGATATTATTTTAAATAACGTTAGACAGGAAATTTCAATAATGATTGGTAAAAACAAGTCATTTTCTTCATATTTGAAAAAGGTACAAGAAAAAAAAATGGATCCGTTTGAGGCAGCAGACAAGCTGACAAAAAATTTCATAAAGTGATAAAATATGGCAGTGAAAAAGAAAACAAAATTAGCAGAAAAACAATACGTTACAGATTCTAGTATTCCAATTAAGCCATTTTATGTAAAATCCACTAAAAAGAAAACAAAAGAAGTTCCTGGAAAATTCCCGTACACACGTGGTATTCATCAAGGAATGTATCGAGATAGATTTTGGACTATGCGTCAGTATGCTGGATTCGGCGATGCTGCACAAAGTAACAAGAGATACAAGTTCATGTTGGATAAGGGGCAAACTGGAATATCTATGGCATTTGATTTACCTACACAAATTGGTCATGACCCTGATGCACCACAAGCCGAAGGTGAGGTAGGAAAGGTAGGTGTATCAATTTCATCTCTAAAAGATATGCAGACCGTTTTCAACGGAATTGAATTAGGTAAAGTTTCAACATCAATGACGATTAATGCAACTGCATCCACATTACTTGCATACTATATTGCCGTAGGACAATCTCAAGGATTCTCAAGTAAACAATTACGAGGAACCACACAAAACGACATACTCAAGGAATACATTGCAAGAAATACGTACATCTATCCTCCTGAACCGTCGATGCGTATAATCGGTGATATGATTGGTTATTGTGCAACCGAGGTTCCACAATGGTATCCTGTCTCCATATCTGGTTATCACATAAGAGAAGCAGGATCAAATGCTGTACAAGAAATTGCATTTACTATTGCAAATGCCATAGAATACATTGAAACATGTATCGCACAGGGATTAAAAATTGATGAGTTTGCTCCAAGATTATCATTTTTCTTTTGTTGTACTATTGAGTTCTTTGAAGAAATAGCAAAGTTCAGAGTTGCAAGAAAAGTATATGCAAAAATCTTAAAAGAAAGATTCCATGCTAAAAATGAAAAATCATTACAATTAAAATTCCATACTCAAACTAGTGGTGAATCACTTACCGCACAACAACCTGATAACAACATTGTTCGTGTTGCAATGCAAACAATGGCTGCTGTATTGGGGGGAACTCAATCTCTTCATACCAATTCAAGAGATGAAGCATTGGCTTTACCAACTGAAGAGTCTGCAAAAATTGCATTAAGAACACAACAAATTGTTGCATCTGAATCAGGTATTACAAAAACAGTAGACCCAATGGCTGGCTCACATTATCTAGAAGAATTGTGTGATGAGATTGAAGAACAAACATGGGCATATCTCAAAAGAATTGATAAAATGGGTGGCTCACTCAAAGCAATAGAAAAAGGATTCTTCCAAGCAGAGATTAGACAAAATGCTTATCGTATCAAAAAAGAGGTTGATGATTCTTCACGAGTTTTAGTCGGCGTCAACAAATTTGTAGATGAGGTTGAGGCAAAACAAAAACTGCTACGAATTGATGATTCCCTTGGTGCAAAACAAGAAAAAGCAATCAAGGCATTACGAAAATCTAGAGATAACAAAAAAACTAATACTGCATTATCAAAATTACAGGCAGCGGCAGAGACTGATAAGAATATCATGCCATTCATACTTGATTCTGTTAAAACATATGCTACAACTGGAGAAATCAGTAACACGTTACGGGAAGTATTTGGTGAATATAGGCCAAAGGAGATATTTTAGATGAAAATTGATCACATCGCAATTGCGGTAAATAATGTAGAGGAGTCAGCTAAGGTGTATCAAAAAGCACTTGGTATTGATGAAATAGAATTTGAAACAGTGGAATCTGAAGGAGTAAAGGTTGCAATAATTTCTATGGAAAATGGACGAATTGAGTTGATGCAACCCACCAAAGATGATAGTCCAATTAAAAAATTTCTTGATAAAAAAGGTCCAGGTCTACACCACATGGCATTAGAAACTGATAACATTGAAGGTGAGGTAGAAAGAATGGAAGGTTGTGGAGTACAATTTTTGGGAAAGGTTCGACCTGGCTCTGCTGGAACTAAAGTCACATTCATTCACCCAAAATCATTAGAGGGTGTACTGGCTGAATTATGCTCTCATCCTGAAAAATAAATTAAAAAATGGAATTGATATAGAAAATGGATACTTTTGATGCAATTAAAACAAGACGTGCAATAAAAAAATTTGATAACACCTACAAAATGAGTCCTGAACAGGTAAAATCATTGATGGAGTTAACAATACTTTCTCCTACCAGCTACAATCAACAAAACTGGCGGTTTGTCACCATAACCGATCAAGCAGTAAAAGAAAAAATTCATGTCGCTGCTCGAAATCAAGCTCAACCGCTAGATGGGTCACTTGTCATCTTACTATGTGGAAATATGGATGCATGGAAAGACGATCCTATGAGATATTGGAAGAATCATCCTCTTGAAAAACAAGAACATGTTCGAGATGCAATGCACAAAAAATATTCTGAAAGTCCTCAAAATAGAAGAGATGAGGCAATGCGTTCTTGTGGATTTGCAGCACAAACCATAATGCTTGCTGCAAAACAAATGGGTCTTGATTCTTGCCCTATGGTTGGTTTTGAATATGATGAGATAGCAAAAATCATCAATCTTCCTGATGAACACATAATTGTGATGATGATTGTTGTCGGAAAGGCTGCTTCCCCTGCAGCAGAACGTGGTGGACAATTATCATTAGATAAAGTAGTCTTTGAAAACAAATTCAATTAATTTTCAATAAATTCGAACACCCTGAATTGTTAAATTGGTCATTTTTTTAGAATTATTATGAATGACAAACAGGTAATGGGAGTCGTAGTTGTATTAATCAGCATCATTGGTCTCTTTCTAGGTGTAACCAACTTTTTAGGTTAATTCACAAATCGTTAAATCCCCCAAATCACCAAAAAAGTCACTTGAATCTATTTTTAATTATATTATTTGTCATGGTAGTTACAATTGTACCTAGTGTTGCTTTTGCTGAGACTGTAATGGATAAGGACGTATTCGCTCCTGGTGCTCAATTTGATTCAAAACCTCTAGATGAGGCACAACAGGAAGATCAAGATTTAGCTGATATTTGGACGTACGCTATAATTATTGTAATCGGTATAATTATTGCAAGAATTGTACTTCAGATAGTTAAGAAAAGAATGTCACGATCTACCTAGACTGTTAAAGCAATCTGCACACAGGTCATCCCGTGTAGTCATTCCTCGAGGTAGTTTGAAATTAAATTTCCTAACATCTGATACTGCAAATTTTTGCATCAATCCTTTTAGCTCCTTTTTACATTTGTAGCAAAGATGTTTTCCTTCCAAAAGGAATCTTAAATTTAGTCTACTCAGAGTTGGCAAATCTGTAACTCCAAAAAATACCATCATGTTCACCATGAATGGATTATCTACAATTATTTGATCAAGTTGGTCTCTTTCGCCTGCTATTGCTAAATCAATCATTTCTTTCCACTTAACTCGTAACATTTCTAGATACTCTTGAATTCTTTCTTCTCCTTTGTCTGTTAAGTTGATAATTAATTTTTTCTGCCCTAATAATCCGGTTCCAGTTGTTGATGAGATTAATTGACTGTTATCCAAAATATCTAAAATTTTTACCAGTTCGTCCTTTTTCAAATGAACTCCATTTTTTATCCCACCAAATGTTGTGAGACCTTTTTTCACAGCACCCATTACCTTCAAATCGGTTGTATCTAATTCCACATTAAAATAAAATTATACTATCTTAAAAACTGAGATGTGAATTCTGTGGCATCTATCAGTTTGCCAATTATCGAACCTACCAAAATTGTTAATCCGATAGACATCCATAATGTTGGTTGAATGTCGTATGGTTTTGTTGCTTTTTCGAAGCGAGACACACCTGAAATTAGTTATATACTAAATTTAACCAAAATGCCTTTTTTTTCATAGTGGATATTATTCTAAGATCTTAGAAAAACAACAAGTCTAAGTAGTTCATGTTAGCACTATTCCACCATGGAACATTTTGATTCTAGTATTATTGAGCCAATTGAGATGCGTATGATTAAGCATTCTCCATTTGAGGTTAGGCATAAAATTGACAAAAATGACCCTGAATTCCGCTCACTTGTAAAAAGTATCACAGAACATGGTTTGTTACAGCCAATATTGGTTAGACCTGTCGCATTAGGATTTGAAATTGTTGCTGGCTATCGAAGATTTGAGGCATGCCGTTCTTTGAGATGGCGCCACATTCAGTCAAAAATCAGAGAATTAAGTGATAAACAAACCTATGAGATACAATTAACCGAGAATATTCAGCGTAAATCACTTAATGCACTTGAAGAGGCAGAAGCATTCAAAAAATATGTTGATGATTTTGGATGGGGCGGTGTATCTGAACTAGCAAGTAAAATTGAAAAAAGTGAAGAATATGTATCGCATAGAATTCAACTTTTGAAATTACCATCTGAGGCAAAAAAGCAGTTAATCCAAAATGCCCTTTCGGTCAGCCAAAGTCTCGAATTACTAGGTGTTCCATCTGAAGAACAAGCTGAAATGGCTCAGAGAATTTATGATGATCACTTGACAGTAAAACAGATTCGTTCAATAAAGAAATCAAAAGTAAAAAAAGATGACGATCCTCGGACAACCAAAGCTGAACAATCCCATAGAATTACCAAAAAAACAAAACTTGGTCTAAAAATGGCCCTATCGCGAATTGATTCTGTAGCAAATGAATCTCAAACTATTTCTGACCCAAAGGTTAGACGTGAAGTAGTTACATACATGATGGATTTACGTTACAAATTACATGAATTGTTGGATGAAACAATTCATTTTGAAAGGGTCACTTTAAGGAAAACTCTAAAATTATAATTCTATAGGAATGGTGGCATCCATTCTTTAAGAAATTCTTTGTGTTCCTTTTCTGTATATGATAGGGCGTGTAATGATACCTCTTTTGTTGGTGCAAAATCATAAACCTGATATGTTTGAATAATATCTCCGAACAGATTTCTGAAAATATCGGTCTCTTCATCTGCAATTTCTACCGACGGGAATGATCTAATTGTAATCCAATCTAATCCTCCTTTTGTACTTCCTGAAAAAATTACAAATGGAGCATCTTTTAGATATTTTTTCAAACTTTCTGTTCTTTTACGAAGTGATTGAGATACTTTGAATGTGATTAGGGTGGTTCTAATTATTCGCTTTGGTAGTTTTTTTGGGTCTATTGTAATCGAATATCCTGTGATTACTCCTTCTTGAGATAGTTTTGAAATTCTTGATTCAATTTCCTCGGGGGCTACGTCGTGCCCAAAACCTCTTAGAAAATCCCAAATTTCTGCGGAATCTTGTCTGGAGTCTTTTGATAAGGCTGAAATTATTAATTCATCAATCTCGTCTGTCATTAATCATATATGCTCGTCAGAATATGTAAGGGTTTCAATAACTCACGCCTAAATTAGCACTATGAGTTTAAATAATTATTATTTTATGTTTAGTGATTGTCCTATATTCTTGATGAAAGTATTGGTTATCTAATTTTAATTGGTGTTGGAATTTTACTGGCATCTGTTGTATT
Organism: Candidatus Nitrosopelagicus sp.; assembly: GCA_028345575.1. Taxonomy (GTDB): domain Archaea; phylum Thermoproteota; class Nitrososphaeria; order Nitrososphaerales; family Nitrosopumilaceae; genus Nitrosopelagicus. The sequence continues at coordinate 7,615 of JAOMDR010000007.1, read as the reverse complement.
GATTTTGGTTAAAGCTGAAACAAAATGGCTTGGAACCAAGAAAACTTTTGAATGGTTTTCAACTGCAGGTAGAACTGTAAAAACCGGATTAATCGTTACCTCTGTTGTATCTGCATGGACGTGGGCTGCAACTCTTCTTCAATCATCTACTGTGGCATATCAATACGGGATAAGTGGTCCTTTTTGGTATGCAGCTGGTGCATCAATCCAGGTTGTATTATTTGCCATATTGGCAATTGAATTAAAACGAAAATCTCCTATGTCTCACACTTTTCCTGAAATGATAAATTCAAGATTTGGTAAATCATCACATAAGGTATTTCTTAGTTTTGCATTTCTTACAAATATCATAGTAACTGCAATGTTGGTTTTGGGCGGTGCGGCTGTTGTAAATGCACTAACTGGAATTAACGTCTACATTGCTGCATTTTTGATTCCTGTAGGCGTAATTGCGTATACTTTGTTTGGTGGTCTAAAAGCAACATTTCTTGCAGAATATTTCAATACAGCATTCATCTTTGTGGTCGTTTTGATTTTCACATCTGCGATATATTTTGTCAATCCTGATATTGGTGGAATCTCTGGAATGTTTGAAAAATTATCTAACGCTGCTGCAATGTATCCTGTTGAAGGAAATGCAGCTGGTTCATTTTTAACACTTGCATCAGTTGGGGCATTAATTTTTGGAGTTATCAATATTGTGGGAAACTTTGGAACTGTTTTTGTTGATCAATCCTATTGGCAACGTGCAATTGCATCTCGTCCTCGTTCTGTAGTTCCTGGATTTTTAGTAGGGGGATTAGCGTGGTTTGCCATTCCTTTTGCACTTGCAACAACTTTGGGATTAGCTGCAGTTGCGGTGAATCTTGAATTAACTCCTCTTGAAATTAGTTCAGGATTGGTTGCTCCATTGGCAGCTGCACATCTTTTAGGCGACATCGGCGCAATTCTAATGCTTACTGTTTTATTCACTGCTGTAACTGCTGCAGGTTCTGCACAATTAATCTCTGTATCCTCTCTTGTAACTTATGATGTATTTCGAACATACATCAAACCTTCATCCACCGGAAGGCAATTAATGAGAATTTCGAGATATGCTATACTTGGATTTGGACTTGGAATGGGTGCTTTGGCATCCATGTTATTCCAGTTTGGAGTAAGCTTGCAATACGTCTATCTTGCAATGGGTGTTTTGATAGGTTCTGCAGTTGCACCAATTTCACTTGCAATTTTATGGAAAGACACCAATAGATATGCTGCAACAATCGCTTCGATAATCGGTCTTGGATGTGGAGTTACAGTTTGGCTTGGATATGCATATGCAACCTCTGGAGAAATTTCTCTTGCATCTACTTCTAACATGTTTGCATTATTGGCAGGAAACCTTGCATCAATTTTGACCAGTCTTGTTATCACTGTAATCGGAAGTTTATTCCGACCTGAAAACTTTAATTTCTCTAAACTAAAACATGAAATTTTTGTAGTTGATGAGCAAATTAGAAAACGCCTAGAAAAAGAAACAAATGAAGAATCACTCAAAAATGCATCTAAATTTAGTATGAGGTATGGTTTGACTCTAACTTTGATTCTTGTCGTAGTATGGCCAATTCCATTATTTTTATCAAATTATGTTTTTACTGAAACTGTTTACCATGTTTGGATATGGGTTGCCATATTGTGGGCTGCAACTGCTGGGTCTTTAGTTTGGGCTTTACCTATAATACAATCAAGATCTGGAATTGCCCATGTTTTGAAAAATATAGTCATTTCTTCAAAACCTAAAAAATCTGACAAATATGGTCATGATCTTTCTGGAAATGAAATTGCCCAAAAAATTCTTGTTGCTGTCGATGGCTCTGTCTCATCCATGCGGTCATTGAATTATGTAAATTATGTAATGAAGGAATCTTCTAACATCAAAGTATACCTTGCTCATATCATAGAGTGGACTGATGATGACGAATCAATGGATGAAGAAATGACATTAAAGATGGAACAAGATGGACGAAAAATGCTTTTGGGAATTTTACTTCCAAGCAAATTGAAAAACTATGAACGAATTGTCAAGCTAGGTGATCCTGCAAAAAAGATATCAGAACTTGCAACTTCACTAAATGTTGATACAATTGTAATGGGTCGTAAGGGTCTAAGTGATACTGATTCTGATTTGGGACATGTCACTTCTAAGTTACTTACTCTAAGCTCAAAACCAATTGTGTTAGTCTAGTGGTTTGCATATAACAAACACAAAACTATTTTTTTATAAATAATAAATTTTAAGCCGACGTCGACTGTTAGAATATAACTGCCGCAGAACTTGAAATCTAAAGTGTCATATTCTCAATTCTTGGAATTCATATATAACAAAAAGTTCTGAAAACATCTATGAAAATTGGCTCTATGGCAATGTTGTCGCTATTTCTTATGTCGATCGCATCAATGGGGTTAATTCAAAGCGCAGACGCCGCCGGTGCCATTGAAGGGGAATTTGTACTTGGAGAAGTATTAGACGAATCCGTCGGTTGGTTTATTGTTGTTGGTCTTGGAATGGTCTTTGCCGGAATCATATCTGCCGAGATTAAGATTGAAGAAAAATACCTTGGAAACATGCAAAGTTCTGAAGGATTCAATACTGCAGGAAGAATCATTAAAACTGGTCTAACTGCGGCTGCAATCGTGTCAGCATGGACTTGGGCTGCCACACTGCTTCAATCCTCAACTGTAGCGTATCTTTACGGTGTAAGTGGTCCTTTCTGGTATGCAGCAGGAGCATCAATTCAAGTACTTTTGTTCGGAATTCTAGCCATTGAACTAAAACGAAAGGCACCAAACGCACACACATTCTTAGAAATTATCAGAGCAAGATTCGGCGCTGGTACTCACAAAGTTTTCTTAGGTTTCGCATTAACATGTAACATGATTGTAACTGGTATGCTTCTACTTGGAGGTGCAGCCGTAGTTAACGGACTTACCGGTATGGACATTTCTCTAGCAGCATTCTTAATCCCAGTTGGTGTCATGATTTACACACTTGTAGGTGGTCTCAAGGCTACGTTTGTAGCGGATTACATGCACACGGTCATTATCTTTATAGTAATTCTAACATTCGTTGCGATGGTATTCTTCATCAGTCCAATCACGGGTGGTGTCGAAGGAATGTATAACAAACTGGTGGAGGCAGCTTCGCTTAATCCGGTGATATCACCAACCTTCGCTGAAGGCGGAGCAGTTGAAGGTGATCCAAGCACATATGGTAACGCTATGGGTGCATACCTTACAATGGCTTCGGCAGGAGGCTTAATCTTTGGAGTTATCAATATTGTAGGAAACTTTGGAACTGTCTTTGTTGACCAGGCTTACTGGCAACGTGCAATTGCTGCACAACCAAGTTCCACAGTAAAGGGTTTCTTACTTGGTGGAATGTGCTGGTTCGCAATTCCATTTACACTAGCAACTACTATGGGACTGACGGCGGTGGCGATAGATGTTGAGCTATCTCCAGAGCAGGTGCAGCTCGGACTTGTAGTCCCAGCAGCAGCATCAGTGCTAATGGGTGAGATAGGTGCCATCATGGTGCTAGTCATGCTATTCATGGCTGTGACTTCAGCAGGATCTGCAGAACTAATCGCAGTATCTTCGTTGATTACATACGATGTATACCGTACTTACAAGAATCCACAGGCTACAGGCAAACAGCTGTTGAAGGTGAGTCGTGGTGTTATAGTTGCGTTTGGACTTGGAATGGGTGCGCTTGCGGTCGTACTGTTAGGAATGGGACTTAGTTTAGGATTTGTATACTTAGCAATGGGAATATTGATTGGCTCTGCTGTCATCCCGATTGCGTTAACGATTATTTGGAATAGAACAACTCGTGCCGGTGCGGTAGCGGGCGCACTAATAGGTGTCTGTCTATCACTAACCACTTGGACAAGTGTTGCAGCCTCTGAGGCCAATGGAGTCATAGATATAGCATCACTTGGCGGTGCATTCCCAATGCTTTATGGAAATGTAGTTGCGATATTATCATCAGGCTTAATCTGTATAGTCATCAGTTTGGCTCAGAACAAGAAATACGATTGGAAAGAATTGGACCAACACATGTCCCTTGTCACTGACGACATGGAACAACACGAAATCACTGCTACCGAAGTTGCAAAGCGTGAACAAGACGAAGAACAACTAAAGAAAGCCTTCAAGTTCAGTGTTAGAGGTGGAGGCTTGCTCACTTTGGTAGTTATCATATTCTGGCCAATGCCATTGTACTTCTCAGGATACGTCTTCGACTTTGGATTCTACGGACTATGGGTAGGAATCGCAATCGCTTGGGTCAGCGCTGCAGCCGCAATCATCATATTCATGCCGATTGTGGAAGCACGGAAAGGCTTCGCGGAAGTGTTCTCAGGCAAGAAGCACGCCTCTTCCACAAAATAACCTCCCCCCTTTTACCATTTTAATTATGTATTCAACAAATTACTACTTGGATTTCCATCCAAAATTCTTTTTAATGCTAGGATTGATGCTTTAACATGACGTCTTGTACAGGTTGTGGTATCGTACTTGGTATGAAAAAGTACAAGTTCAATAAATTTTGGAGAGTACCTGGAAGTTTCTGTAAACCATGCATGCTAAAAGTTGGTCAAGATTGGGAAAAAAATGGCAAAGTAACAATACCACAAAAACCATGTGATTTGTGTCAAACCGAATTCTTCTTCTTACAAACTGCGTGGCAAGGAAAAAAGCAAAAGCACTTTTGTGATGTTTGTCATAAAGTAGCCGCAAGTGGTGTATTGCCAGACAAAAGTCGTGGAGATATGAAACAAAAACTTCCAATCCCGATGCTCATTATTGGTGCTTTGGGTGGCTTAATGATGATTCTTGGAATGGTCTTTACATTAACTGGAACTTCGTCTGGTGAGATGAGTATTGTCAATATTCTATTTGGCGCATTTACAACAGCTGCCGGATTTATGTTAGTACGAAGAACGATTAACAATAGAAAGATGTTGTTAGGTAATATCTAGAATAAACTATACAAACGTCCTAGTGATACTTCTGTAGCAGGATCAACTGTAGCGATTTCACCATCAACTTTTACCTCATATGTTTCTGGGTCTATCTCTATTTTTGGTGTAGCATCATTATGCACCATATCTTTTTTTCCAATGTTTCTACAATTTTTCACAGGAAGTAATTTTTTCTCAATTTTCATTTTTTCTTCCAAGCCGTTATCAAGTGCAAGTTGTGATGTGAACGTGACTGATGTAGTTTTCTTTGCTTTTCCCAATGCTCCAAACATTGGTCTGTAGTAAACTGGCTCTGTAGTTGGAATTGATGCGTTAGGGTCGCCCATCAACGCATATGCGATGAATCCTCCCTTTATGATCATTTTTGGTTTGATTCCAAAAAACTGTGGCATCCATACAACAATATCTGCAATTTTTCCTGGTTCTATTGAACCCACGTAGTCTGATATTCCATGTGTAATTGCAGGGTTGATGGTAATTTTTGAAATATATCTTTTGATTCTAAAATTGTCATTATCTTCATTATCTTCTGCTAGTGGTCCTTTCATTTTTCTCATTTTATCTGCTGTTTGCCAATTTCTTGTTGTAACCTCTCCTACTCTTCCCATTGCTTGACTATCTGAAGACATCATGCTAAGTGCTCCCACATCATGTAGAATGTCTTCTGCGGCAATCGTCTCGGCTCGAATCCTTGATTCTGCAAATGATATATCTTCTGGAACTGATGGGTTCAAATGATGACATACCATCATCATGTCTAGATGTTCTTCTAGTGTATTGGTAGTAAAAGGTCTTGTAGGATTAGTCGATGACGGCAAAATATTTGGTTCTGATGCTATTTTCATAATGTCTGGGGCGTGACCTCCTCCTGCTCCCTCTGTATGGTATGTGTGGATTACTCTTCCATTAATTGCAGCAATAGTATCATCCACATAGCCACATTCGTTTAGAGTATCGGTATGTATTGCAACTTGAGTATCTGTTTTGTCTGCCACATTTAACGCAGAATTAATTGTAGCCGGAGTTGTTCCCCAGTCCTCATGTAGTTTTAATCCACATGCTCCTGCCTTGATTTGTTCCATCAACGATTCTTCTTTAGAATCATTTCCTTTACACAAAAATCCAAAATTCATTGGAAATTCTTCTACTGCTTCTATCATTTTATGAATATTAAATTCTCCTGGTGTGCATGTTGTTGCATTTGTGCCATCCGCAGGTCCTGTTCCTCCTCCAATCATTGTGGTTGTTCCATTACAAATTGCATCTATTGCTTGTTGAGGCGAGATAAAGTGAATATGACTATCAATTGTACCTGGCGTACAAATTGTATGTTCTCCTGAAATTATCTCTGTATTGGATGATACGATGATGTCTACATCATCCATGACGTTTGGATTACCTGCATTTCCAACACCTAAAATTTTTCCATCTTTAATTCCAATATCTGCTTTAATTATTCCTAATTTTGGATCAATTATCATTGCATTGGTAATCACTAAATCTGCAGATTCATCTCGTAATACTCCACTTGCTTGACCAAGACCATCTCTTGCACTTTTTCCGCCACCAAAAACTAACTCATCTCCATACTTGATCAAATCTTTTTCAATCTCTATCACCAAATCTGTATCTGCTAGTCTGACCCTATCGCCTTTGGTTGGCCCAAATAATTCTACATATCTACTACGTGGAATTTCTAATGAAGTTGATTCATTTTCTATATTTTCTAAAACACTTTTGAAACCTTTTTCATGAATATTTTTTACCGCCTCTTCTCGTTTTGATTCCAATTCGCCACTTACTAATCCGCTAAACCCAAAAATTGTTTTAGTTCCTCCAAATTCTACAACCTCGACATGTTTTGATTCTCCTGGTTCAAATCTAATTGATGTACCTGATGATATGTTTAGATGATATCCTAGTGCTTTTTCTCTATCAAACTCTAATGCCTTATTTGCTTCTGCAAAATGTGTATGAGAACCAACTTGGATTGGTCTATCACCTGTGTTTGAAACATTTAGTTTGAATGTTTTTTTGGATTTATTGGCAATTATGTTGCCCTCTGCAGGCATGTATTCTCCTATATGAGGTGTTTTGGAACGCCATCTGGAAATCATATCTATCACACTATGGGGTCGTGAATCGTCACGAGTTTTGTTCCGTCATTAAATGTGGCTTCCACTTGAATTGTATGAATAATATCTATGACTCCTGGCAGTACGTCATCTTTTTTTAATACATTTTTTCCAGAACTCATTAATTCTGAAACCGATTTCCCATCTCTAGCTCCTTCTAAAATGTGGTCTGCAATTACGGCAATCGATTCTGGATGATTTAATTTCAATCCCCTTTCTTTTCTTCTTAATGCAACCTGTGCTGCGGTAAAAATTTGTAATTTATCAATCTCTCTAGGTGTTAAAAACATGAATAAATCTGCTTTTTCACATATTTAACGATTAGAAACCTATTTTCCATTTATGTTTAAAACACAGTAATTAGCACTATTTTCAATGCTCCTCGTTGATTCAATTTTAGGTAATTCATATCATGGGAATAATCTTAAAGAAAAAATAGATTTTGCAAAAGAAAAT
>JAOMDR010000006.1 GCA_028345575.1 Candidatus Nitrosopelagicus sp. | reverse complement strand
ATTTTGAACACTTAACATGTAATGCTTCATCTAAACCATTCAAGGTAAAACTAGAAAGTATTGCTACTTTCAATTTTTTATTAAATTTCAGGTCATCAATTTTTTTTGCTTCTGTGATATATTCTGAGAGTGATTTTTCCAATTTTCTATATTAAAAATGATTAATTCAACAATAAATATTATGTATGAATTCTACTATTTTTTATCAGTAAGCTTTAGATTTTATTAAAATTCAATATTTTGATTGTATGAGTGATAAACAAGATGATGCTTTTCCAATTAATGAAAAGGAAGTAATGGATTATTATGGATATTCTGGTAATTTTGGTAGGTTTAAGATTAAAATAAAATTTTTACGAAATTGGATTCTTCACTCTCTAGCATATTCTTCCCCTTTATCCGGATTTTCAGTTAGTATGCAAAGAGCTAGAGGTGTAAAGATAGGAAATAATTGTCATTTTAATCCATATGTGTTAATTGATTTAATTTATCCAAAAATGATTGAGATAGGAAATAATGTCACATTGGGTTCAAATTCAATGATTTTTGCTCATAGTAATCCTTCGGCAAATTTATTTCTCAAACAAGGTGATTTTCCTAGAAAAATATCTAAAGTTGTTATAAAATCTGGTGCAGTGATAAATCCTGGAACAATAATTATTGCTGGAGTTACAATTGGAGAAAATTCAATAATTTCTCCAAGAAGTGTTGTCACACAAGATATTCCTGATTATTGCATTGCTGTTGGCAATCCAGCTAGAGTAATAAAAAAAATTGATCATTGAATAAAAATGAACATATTGGGAATAGATTTTGAAGATTGGTTTCATCCAGAATTAATTCAAAAATACCTTCAGAAAAAAAACCATGAACCTAAAATTTTTCAAGGTATTGAAAAAATAATTGATTTACTAAGAAAAAATGAAACTAACGCAACATTTTTTCTTGTAGGTGAACTTTTAGAATTTAAACCTGAATTACAAGACATGATAATTGAAAATGGACATGAGATTGCTTTTCACACAATGAAACATTCGAGAATTGATTCTTATACTTCACCTGAAAAATTTGAAATGGAAATTATTAATTTTGATAATCTAACAAATGGAAAATCAAAAGGATTTAGAGCACCAAGTTTTTCATTAAATCATAATTCATCTTGGTTGATTGATATTTTAGAAAAAAATAATTATGTTTATGATAGCAGTGTTGTACCTGCAAAAACTAAATTATATGGATTACCAAATGCAGAAAATAAACCATATAGAATAACAAAAGAATGTTTAGAAAAAAATTCTGATGATGGGAAAATACTTGAATTTCCATTATTAGTGACAAAATTTCTTGGAAAAAAAATTCCTGCTGGTGGTGGATTCTATCTTAGAACATTACCCTTACGTATAATCAAAAACTCTATAAAATCATACCAGAAAAATAATTTTCCTGCCGTATTCTATATTCATTCATGGGAATTAACGCCTGAATTCATGCCAAAAATAAAAATGTCGAAACAAGATGAATTTGTAACATATCATAATCTAAACAAAGCATACGGAAAGATGGATGAATTATTAAAAGAGTTCAAATTTACGTCATTTGACAATTTCATTCAAAATTCAAAATAAATTGAGTAGAAGACTCTAAAAAGAAGATTAGGTCGAGAAATTTATGAAAGTCGCATTAGTATGCCCAGCTTCATTACCTGCAACACAATTTGGAGGAATTGTATTTTTAGCAGTTGACCTAGCTCGTGAAATTTCTGAAATGGGTCATGATGTGACAATCTATACTACAGATTTAGATTTCAGTAACGGCCCTAGTAAATTTAATAAAAATCTTTCACGTTTAGAAAAATTTGGAAAATTTAAAATTAATAGAACACATGTGTGGTTTTCATTAAAATTATTCTTTATTAATACTTCAATGATTGAACAAATTGAAAAAGACAAGCCAGACATAATACATACCATAGGATTAAGAAGTTATCAATCAATTGTTGCTTGGCGTGCTTCTAAAAAATTAAAAATTCCTCTAATTGTTTCAGACCAAGGAGGTTTAACAACTCATCCATTTTTAACTGAATCTAGTATTATTTTACAAATTCTTTATAAAATACAGAATTATTTTATTAAGAAAATTATTAATGATTCTGCAGCAATTAGTGCAGCAAATGAATATGAAAAACAGATTTTTTTAAAAATTAATAAAGAATCAAAGATAGAAATTATTCGAAATGGCGTAAATCTTCAAACATTAGTTAGTAAACAAAATTTTAGAAAAAAATATCAAATTGATTCTAAATTTATTTTATTTGTAGGTAGATTTTCAAAAAGTAAAGGAATTGAAACATTAATTCATTCATTTAAGATACTAAAAAATAAAAAAGAAATTGCAGACAAAAAATTAGTAATAATGGGAGTAGATTTTGGGTTTGAAAAAGAAATGGAAGAATTAATTAAAAAATTTAATTTATCTGATAAAATTTTGGTAATCAAAAATCCACCACGTGAAGATGTCATCTCAGCTTATGGACAAAGTGAATTTTTAGTTCTTCCTTCACAATGGGAGTTATCACCACTCGTTCCACTTGAATCATTTGCATTCAAAAAACCGGTGATTTCTACGAGATCACATGGTATTCCATTTACGGTAAAAAATGGCAAAAATGGAATTCTTGTTGAACCCGAAAACCCAGATGAATTGGCAAAAGCAATAATAAAATTATTACTTGACGATAAATTTAGAGAGAGATTAGGAATATCTGGATATGAATTTGTTCATGAAGAATGTAACTGTATTTCTATGGCAAAAAATTCTTTGAGATTATATGAACAGGTATTGAAAAATAATGATAATAAATAGAGGATTTAGAGGTTGAAAACATGAAAAAAGATTTTTTTAAAGATTCAAAAATTAAATTTCCTGCATACGAACCATGGATTTCTGGAGATGATAAAAAAATCATCAATAAAACACTCTCACAAAGTATGTTAACGCTTGGTCCTCAATTAGAAAAATTTGAAGCCGATTTTTGTAAATATTCAAAAGCAAAATATGCTGTTGCTGTATCAAATTGTACTGCAGCCCTTCATTTATCATTAATGGCATTAGGAATTGGAAATAATGATGAGGTAATTATTCCAGATTTAACATTTGTGGCAGATGCAAATGCAGTACTTGCTTGTAATGCAAAACCAGTTGTTGCTGATATTAACAAAGAAAATTTCTTTTTATCTATTTCAAATGTTAAAAAAAATATTACGAAAAGAACTAAAGCAATAATCCCAGTTCATATTTATGGACAGGTCTGTAATATTGAAGAAATTCTAGATCTTGCAAAGGATCATAATCTAAAAGTTGTAGAAGATTGTGCACATGCTGTTGGAACATTTCATAAATCAAAACATGTAGGAACACTAGGAAACACTGGTTGTTTTTCATTTTATCCAACTAAAAATATTACAACTGCTGAGGGAGGAATGGTTACTACAAATTCGAAAGTAATTGCTGAAAAAATTAGACAATTACGTAGTCATGGAATGACAAAATCTCTAAAAAATCGTTATTCAAGTGAATATCCTTGGGTTTTTGATATTGTTGAACCAGGATATAATTATCGATTAGATGAAATTAGATCTGCATTAGGAATCACACAATTAAAGAGAATTAAAAAAATAAATGAACTTCGTGAAAAAGCATCACTCTATTATTATAAGAATTTGCAAAATATTCCTGGAATAATTTTACCTGATATGGTAAATGATAAAACACATTCATATCATTTGTATACAATTCGTGTGACTAAACCTTTCAAATTATCAAGAAATCAGTTATACAAGAAATTAAAAAATAATGGAATTAGAACAACAGTATATTGGATGCCAATTCATGAATATGTCGCATATAGGAAATTTGCAAAGAAATCTAATGTAGTTAATACAGCAAAAACTTATGATGAGATTTTAGCACTTCCATTATTTCCAAATATTTCAAAGAAGCATCAAGATGCGGTAATCAAAGTAATTAAATCATCATTATAATATTATCAGGAAATATCTGAAATCCATTCTTCTTTGTGACTTTTATCTGAAAGTCTATGAGCCTCCATTACTCTTGCTTGATTTAAGAGCTCATCTTCAAAGTTGAAGACTGATTTCTTTTCTCCTGATATATCTAAACAAAATGCATCAATCATTTTAAGAAAATGATTATTTGGTTTTATTTCAAACATTTGTTCTCTCCTACCATCCCAATTATTTTCTACTGTGTATTGTAAATTTACTTTGGTAACAAATTCTGGAGGGACAGAATATGCTCTGTCTAATGATATTAGTCCTTTATTTCCCCAAACTTCATAATTTGCTTGATAAAAATTTCCATTACCATATGCTAATGTGGCAATCTTATCGTTTTTGTATTTTATAATAGACGTTCCTCGAATATCAACACCTGTTTTTGGATCATTACTCTGTCTACTATAAAACACAGAAATTGGTTCATCATTGAAGATCATTCTACTCGCACAAATAGGGTAGCATCCACAATCATTCAAAAATCCACCACCAATTTTATCTGTATATCTTATATCATTTTCAGGAAATGCTGGAAAGCCAAAAATGCTATTAAAAGAAATTATCTCTCCGATCTTTTTATCATTAATTAATTGAAGAACTTTTTCATGTTGAGAATGAAATCTAAACATAAAACCTTCCATCAATCTAACATTATTTTGTTTTGAATTATCGACCATATTATGTGCTGATTCTAAATTGTACGTAGAAGATTTTTCACAATAGACATGCTTTCCAGCTGACATTGCTTTGTTTGCCCACTCTTCATGTGTTCCTATGGGAGTTGATATGTAAACTGCATCTACATCGTCATTTGATATGACATCCTCATAAGTTCCAAATTTCTGACAATTTATTTCATTAGCAAATTCTTTTGCTTTTTCACTAGTTCTACTACCTATAATCTCTAATTCAGCAAATTTTGATTCTAAGATAGCAGGAATAACTGAACGTTTAGCAATTTTTGAACAACCAATAATGCCAAATTTCAAAGGAGTCATTTTTTACAAGTATGAAATAATTCCTCTAATATGTGGTCCTACAATATTTTCAATTTTTAAAAGTTGTTTAATTTGATATAATGTCACCCAAATGAATGAGTCTGGCATATCAATACTTTCATTTTCATCCACTTCAACAATCATGTTATAATTTGATTTTAAATGAAATCGTCCTCCATCTTCAGATTGCCATTTCGCGTAGATAATTTTTGCATTTTTTGGTTCATCAAAATATTCTGCAAATAATGGTCTAATTCCTCCATGAGCTTTTAACAAATTACTTGTAGTAGCTTGAAGAGTTGGAGATAATTGTAATTTTCCAATATTTCCTGGTTCAGCTTTTGCTTGTAGTAGGTAATGTGGAACATCATTAATTTTTTTCATTAAAATGCCTAGAATGCCACCTGGATTCTTTGCAATCATTGGCTGTGTCCATCCTTTTTTTCCTACTTCACGATCAAATGTATTTGAAACTTTAACTCCGATTACTTCAAAAAATCCACCTGATTCATGATTAATGTTCCCTGAAATATTATCAACATTCCATTTATCAAGTTCATTTATGGCAATCTCTTCTACTATCATATCTGATTCATCTCTTTTTTTATTGAACCATTCAATAACTTCGTCCAGTTTATTGATCTGATTATCATCTCGTATTGAATCTAGCATAACTTGTATTCTGGATATCGTTTCGGAATTTGTCTCATATCCATCTTTTTCTAAAACTGATTTAATTTCATCAATTATCACAAAAAAACCTTAACGGAATGTCTAATTATATTTTCTATTGTTAGCTTAATTTTGAGTAAAAAACCAATTAATATCAAAACATCGATTAAGTTATTAATCAAAATTCTAAACTAATACTGATTTATTGAAAAACAATAACGCCAAACTAAGAAAAATTCCATTTTTCGTGCCTAATATTGATAATAGTGATAAAAAAGCTGTTCTTGAATCCTTAAATCAACCCATACTCACTAATGGTCCAAATCTCCAGAAATTTGAAAAAGTATTTGCAAAATTCACTGGTGCAAAATATGCAATAGGCGTCACTAACGCAACTGCAGCATTAATTTTATCATTAAATACACTTGGATTGAAAAAAAATGATGAAGTAATTGTACCTGATGAAACTTTTGTTGCAACCGCCAATGCAGTTCTTCTAAATGGTGCAATTCCAGTTCTTGCAGATATTGAGGATGTTGGTTATAATGTATCTGTTGAATCAATAGAAAAAAGTATAACAAAAAAAACTAAAGCGATAATGCCTGTTCATATTGCAGGTAAGGCATGTGATATAATAAAAATCAGAAAACTTGCTCGTGATCATGATCTAAAAATTATTGAAGACTGTGCACATGCCATTGGTACCAAAATAAATGGAAAACATGTAGGAACATTTGGTGAACTAGGATGTTTTTCATTTTATCCAACAAAAAATATGACTACAATTGAAGGTGGAATGATTATAACAAATTCTAAAAAATTAGCAACAAAAATTACTACTTATAGAAATCATGGATTTATTGCTAGTAAAAAATTTAATTCAAAGCCATGGTCATATGATGTTGAATTACCGGGATATAATTTTAGGTTAGATGAGATAAGATCGGCATTAGGTATAAACCAATTAAAACGTATTAAAAAACTAAACATACTTAGAAAAAAAGCATGCCAATACTATAATTTGAAATTAAAAAGTATTGATGGAATTGATACTCCTATACTTTCAAAATTTAATGATGATGTTAATCATTTGTATATGATCCGAATAAAGAAAGAATATGGTATTACTCGTGATGAATTATTTAGAAAATTTATGAAATCAAATATACAGACATCCTTACATTATACGCCTCTACATGAATTTACTCTATTTAAAAAATCAGCTAAAAAATATGTTAGTTTAAAAAATTCTAAAAAACTATACAATGAATTAATCTCACTTCCAATGTATCCATACATTTCTAAAAAAGAACAAAATACTGTAATAAATTGCCTGATTTCTAATTCTGTAAAAAATAAGGTGAATCATGAAAAATAAAATAATTTTTTGGATGGATGCATTCCTTTTACATTATTCAATTGCACATTATATGCAAAAAAAGTATGATGCAGAATACTATGCAGTTTTTGATATTTCAAATAAACCAAAAAATTTCTTTCAAAATCAAGAATTAGTAAATCTAAAAAAATCATGGTTCTATCACGATCAAATACGCCCAAATGAAAAACCAGATCTTGAATATTTATCTAAATTTGAGAAAAAATATGGAATTAATCTTTGGCAATTAGCAATTAATGAAAGAATTTTTTATAGATTCAATGATTTTTACACATTTTCTGATAATGAGATACTTTCAATTTTAGAACAAGAATGTAAATTTTTTGAATCTATTTTAGATGAAGTAACTCCAAATTTCATAATTGCTGAAAAACCAGTTTATCATCACAGTCATCTTTTCTCAGAAATATGTAGGGCAAAAAACATCAAGAGTATTTTTATCGGCCAATCTAGATTGGCATACAAGTCAATCCTTAGTAGTGATCCTATACAATTAGACTCAATACATGATTTTGATAACATAAAAAGTAAAAATAGAAATTTTGATGAATTATTGGATATTTTAAAATCATCCAATGTCTCAAATCAATTAAAAACATTCAAAAAAAACTTTACAACTTCCAGAGTAGACAAAATCAAAGCTGCAAAAGAATTTTTATTATTTTCTCAAAACAAAAACATTGAATCTCATTACACCTATTTTGGTAGAACCAAATCAAAAGTACTAAAACATGAACTTCTATCATCCTTAAAGAAAAAATATCGTAGTAAATTTATAGACAAAAATTTATCTCTCGAAATCCCTAATAATGAAAAATTTGTCTATTTTCCACTTGGAATGGATGAAGAAAGAAATTTGCTAATAGGTGCTCCATTTTTTACAAATCAAATTGAAACAATTAGACATATTGCAAAATCTTTGCCAATAAACTACAAATTATACGTAAAAGAACATTACACTCTTTCAATACGTGACTGGAGAAAAACATCAGACTATCATGAAATTATGGAAATACCTAATGTGAAATTATTTCATCCATCTGTATCTAACAATGAATTACTCAAAAAATGTTCCTTAGTTATTACTGTTGGTGGAACAAGTGGATTTGAAGCAGTATTTTATGAAAAACCATCAATAATATTCACAAATACTAATTATTCTATACTCCCATCAATTTACAAAGTAGATTCAGTTCATGAATTACCTTCGAAAATTAAACAATCCCTTTCTTCAAAAATTGAATCATCAACATTGGATAAATTTTTACAAATACTTGAAAAAGATTCAATTGATTTTGATCTTTATGGATTTATGACTAAAATGCATGAACATTTCTATTTTGGTGGGAATTTGGCAGATGTAGAAATAACTTCCTTGTCAATGAAGAACTTTTTACAAGAAAATATGACAGAATTAGAATATTTGGCAGACGCTCATGTCGTGAAAATAAAAAATTATCAAAATGAAATATAATCTATGAAGATTTATCTTTTTGAAAATTTTTTAACATATTTACTTTTGATCTAAAAGTTTCATCATTTAATAGAGATTGTGAATACTCAAAATTATAATCATCTTTAATATCTACTTCAGTCACATCTTTTTCTTTTCGTGCTTCTATAATTAGAGACATTGTAGGACTTCTATCAAAACCTGTTAAAGTAAAATTTGTTTCATAGGTTTGTGTTTCTTTATTGTAAAAATTTATCAGATTATTCTCTTTGTAAAATTTCTGATTGAGATTATTCCAGATTGATTCCATACCTTCTACATGTAATGGTTCTCTAAATTCCTTAATTTCTGATTCACAGAATTTTTTTTCTTCAATTTTATAGAACCCATATTTTTCTAACAGAATTTTTAACATTTCAAAATCATATAGGTAAATATGTGCATAACTTCCAATAAATTCATCTAATTCATTATTAAAAAGTACTGTATCTTGACCTGCAGAAATTACAAAATTCATAAATGTTCCGCCATATGATAAATCTGTTCTAACTTTGCCCGATTCTTGACGAAGTTTTTCTAAAAAATCCACATCTTTTGTAACATATGCTTTTGCTATGCGATACAAATCTGGTGTTAAAATTCTAATGACACCATCTTTTTCTAAAACTCTATTGAATTCAACCAAACATTTTTCAAATTTGTAATGTGGAATATGTTCAATTAAATGACTACAAAATAAAATAGAACAATCTCCAGGAGATACTGGAATATTTCCTGCATCACCTATTATGGCATCATTATCCACTTTACTTGTTTTATGATCTAAACCTATCCATCCATCTTTTTTCCATATTGGACTAGGACCGATATTGATTTTCTTTTTACCCATTTAATCTAAATAAAATTTATTCCAATAAAAATGGTCTATTCTAGAAAATAAAGAATTTTTCATAAGTATTTTTTATAAACACGCATCATTTAGAAGCAATGTGAAAATTCTAACAATTATTCCAGCAAGAGCAGGCTCTAAAGGAATACCTCATAAAAATATTCAAAAAATAAATGGAAAATACTTAGTTCAATATCCTATAGAATGTGCAAAAAAATCAAAATTTGTTAATAGGATAATTGTTAGTACTGATGGTGAAAAAATTGCTAATGTTGCCAAAAAATCTGGTGCAGAAGTACCATTTCTTAGACCAAAGAAGTATTCTCATAGTAAAGCATCTCAATTAGATGTAATTATTCATGCATTAAACTATCTTGAAAAAAATGAATCATACATACCTGATATTATAACAATATTACATCCAACTAATCCTTTCACAACATCTGCACTTCTCGATCGTTCAATATCTAAATTAAAAAATTCAAAAGCAGATTTGGTACTAGGAGTAATGCCAATAAAGACACATCCATTTAGATCATTTTGGCATAAGTCTAAACTTTTAAAAAAATTTTCGTCAGATTTTGATAAATATTATCAGAGACAACTATTTCCGCCACTCTATTTCCCTACTGGAGACATCTACACATTTTGGTATAAATCTTTTAAAAAATATGGAAAAGTATTCTGTCCAAAAATTACTCCGTTATTTTATAAAAAAAATGAAATTTCAATGACTATAGACACTCCATTTGATCTTTTTCAATGTGAAATGATGATGAAAAATTGGAAATCATATCAAAGAGAACATAAATTTAAAACCTTTTAAAAACAATTTTTATAAAAATATAGATATGAAAAAACTAGGTAAAATTATTCAGAAAAAATGTCAAGAAATCAAACTTGTAGTTACAGACGTTGATGGTGTTCTTACTGATGGTGGAAGATATTTTTCAGAAAATGGTGAAATCATGAAAAAATTTCATGCTCGTGATGGCATGGGTGTGAATATATTATTACGAAATAATATTCCAACAGTAATACTCTCTAAGGAAAATTCAACAATAACAAAAAAATGGGGTAAAAACATGAATGTATCTTACATATCTCCTGGTACAAACAAAAAAGAACAAGAATTATCAAAAATATGTAAAAGATTTTCTGTTAATCCATCTAATATTGCATTCATTGGTGATGATGTAAATGATGTATCTCTTGCTCAAAAAATTGGTTTTTCTGCATGTCCTCAAGATGGAAACATTTCTATGAAAAACATTGTAGATTATATTTGTCAAGAAAAAGGCGGTTGTGCGTGTTTTCGTGAATTAGCCGATATTATTCTCTTTTCAAAATTTCCAAAAAAGAAAAATTGGTATTAAACTTCATATAGTTAAAATCATTGTTTTAATTTAGTTGGTTTTCATAGTTGCTGAAATAGGAATAAATCATAACGGTGATCTAAAAATTGCCAATAAGTTAATTGATATGGCAGTTGATGCAGGTTGCGATGCTGTAAAATTCCAAAAAAGAACTGTTGAAAAAGTATATTCAAAAGAAACTCTTGACTCTGCTAGGGATAGCCCTTGGGGAAAAACAACACGTGAACAAAAATTAGGTTTAGAATTTTCTGAAAAAGAATTTGAAAAAATAGATAGTTATTGTAAAAAAAAGAAAATTGATTGGTTTGTTTCATCATGGGATATTGACAGTCAAATACAGATGAGGAAGTTTAAAACAAAATACAATAAAGTTGCATCAGCAATGTTAGTTCACAAAAAACTTTTACATGAAATTGCTAAAGAGAAAAAACATACTTTTATTTCTACAGGAATGAGTACCATGAAAAATATAGATGATGCTGTAAAAATTTTCCGTTCTTATTCTTGTCCTTTTGAATTACTTCATTCTCATAGCGCTTATCCAATGGATGTTAAAGAAGCAAATCTTAGAATTATTCAAACACTCCAAAAAAAATTCAAATGTAATGTTGGATATAGTGGACATGAAGTAGGATCCTATCTTTTACCTGTAATTGCAGTTACATTAGGAGCAACAACTATTGAAAGACACATTACACTTAGTCGTGCAATGTATGGTTCTGATCAAGCTGCATCATTAGAAAAAGCTGGATTGAACAGAATGGTTCGTGATATTAGATTGATTCAAGCCATTTTAGGTTCAGGCAAAAAAATAATTTGGGATTCTGAATTACCTGCACAAAAGAAATTGAGGCAAGTTCTTGTATAAAAAAAATGATTGAAAATATTAAAAATACTTTTAATGAAAGTATTGAAACAATTCAGGCTTCTTCAGATTTAGCAGAAAAAATTGACTCTACAGTATCAATAATTTTAAACTGTTTTAAAAATAAAAATAAATTAATTATATTTGGAAATGGTGGAAGTGCTGCTGATGCTCAACATATTGCTGCAGAATTTATTGGTCGGTTTTGTCATGAACGTGAAAGTTTACCTGCAATTGCATTAACAACTGATAGTAGTATATTATCATCATTAGGTAATGATTATTCATTTGATATTATTTTTAGTCGACAATGTGAGTCAATTGTTAAAAAAGACGATGTTGTAATTGGAATATCAACCAGTGGCAATTCAAAAAATGTCATTGAAGGATTAATTGCTTCTAAGAAACTTGGTGCAATAACTATTGGATTATTAGGTAATGATGGAGGAAAAATTAAAGATATAGTTGATATTCAATTAACCGTGAATTCATCATCCACGCCTAGAATTCAAGAGGTTCATAGAATAATTTATCATATTATTTGTGAACAAGTTGAAAATCAGTTCACAAAGTAATGAAAAGAGAAAGACAACCACAAAGTAATGGATTTTTATGGGAAATTGATAATCTTCAGACAATTCTTACAAAAATTTCTTTTTTAAATCCTGAATTACTTAATACTAGTAATAGGAAAGACATAGAACTTCGGATAAGATTTCTTGATGATGTAATTAATCATGAAATGGCAATAGATAAAACAAAATATTATAAATTTATTTCAGAATCTGATAAAGGCATATCGCGTAATCCTGAAAGAGCAACAAAATCATTCATAAATTTATTTCATGACATTAATCAAAACAAAATTTCCACACCTATACTTATTGGAAAATATACATCTAAAAAAATTAAAACTCGGTATATAATCAAAAATAAAAAATCTTGGTCTGAAATTGAAAATATAACGGGTTATCAATTATTGGATGGCGCACATAGACTTGCAATTGCATTATTCAAAAAAATGAATCATATTCCTGTAAAAATAATTAAACCTCTTGGATTTGAAATACCAAATTACACAGAATATCTCAAATACAAAGAAAAGGAATATTTGTAAAGAAATTAAGGAATTATCATGGGTTTTATAGAAAAAATTACTGGAAAGGTTAAACTCCCAGAACCTGAAGGTTGGGATCCACAAAAAGATCAATTTAATCTTCCATTTGCAATTGAATTAAAAGAAAATTGGCACATTCATTGGGCTGATATACGAATAGAAATGACTAGTGATGATTTTGAAGGTTTTGCAAAATCAATTATTTCTGCATATGAAAATTGGAAAAAAGACGGAAAGCCTACAGTTCTTCCTGAAATGAAACGTTATGGTGAATATCCTGATGAAGAAGATTTTGATCATTTCCAATTCAATGATAGAAATAACCCAAAAAATAAATCCGGCAAACCACGATTTCACTTTAAAAAATTCCCTCGTACTGAAAATGGGGAGTTATACTTTGAACCTACTTTTCAAATAGAATTACAAAAAGCCAGATCTGATGCTCCTAATGGTTGGTATCATCTTCATTACAAGAATTTCCGTATAGAGATAGGAGATAAACAACTCAAAGAAATGGCAAAAGTATTTCAAAATTCATTAGAAAAATAATCATTAAAGTTTTTTCTTAATATAATCAATTGAAGAAACTGGTGATGGATCAATTTTTGATAAAATTGCATGATAGATACTTACATAATCAAAAAAATAAATCAAACATACAATTTTTGTTAAGATATTTCCTTCGTTAGAAAAAACTTGTTTATATTCAACATTATTTTTCTGGAAAAATTCTTCTAGTATAGACCATCTTTCTTTTGTCTTAACATAATCATTTGTTCCTTGAATAAGAATTGGTTTTAATTTGCTTGGTTTTTCCCATGCAACAATCCCATTATGACAGGTTTCAATAACATCTTCTATTATCACATGATTCTTTGAATTTTCTTGTAAGGAATTCTTAAATCTAATTGCAGCTGAATGTAAACCCGCTGGATAATATATTATTGGAATTTCATTAATCCATTTTGCTAATTCTAAAGCTGAATTCTTTTCACTTAAATTCATAGATGAAATTTCTTTTTGTAAAATTTCTAATTGTTCTAATGATTCAATAATATCCGATTTTTCAATGGGAATTAATTCTTCCAAAATATTTAATGTTGAATATAAAAATGCAAGAAGTGATGCACGTGGTGAGTGTATTTTATTTATTTTAAAATATAAAATACCATTATTTCCACTTGCCATTTCTTCCATTTTACCTCCTGATGACATTGCAATAACTCTGGCTTCAGTTTTTAATGAATTTTCAAGAATTGTGAGTGTTTCCTTTGTATTGCCTGAAACACTTGTTACGACGACTAAAGTATTTGAATCAACAGTTTCTGGTAGAAGATAACCTTTCACTACCGTTGTATGAATATTTTTTTTTGATAATATTGATGAAAATATATCACCTATTGTACCAGAACCTCCCATACCAACAAAAACAACATGATCTATTTCTTTAAAATTTGGCCTTGAAAATTTTTTTTCATAAGATTGTTTTGCAATTTCATACCACTTGTCATATACTCTATACATCTTCTCTGTATCTACTTCATCTATTTGTTCCAAATTCATGTCTAGTTTCTAATCAATCATTATTATAAAATACTTAACTATGAATTTCTTTTAAACTCAAGAATTATTATGGAGCATTTTTTGATTCATTGCATGAGTCTAAAAACCGTAGAATGGAAAGATAATTCTGTTATTATGATTGATCAAACCAAATTACCGAATACTCTTGAATATGTTAGATATACCGATTATAATCAAGTTGCTGATGCAATTAAAACATTAGTTGTACGTGGTGCACCTGCAATTGGTGTATCTGGTGCATTTGGACTTGCATTAGCTGCATTACAAAGCGATGCCACTGAAAAAAGTAATTTAATCTCATATTTGGAAACTGCAAAAAAAATTTTATTTGAAACTAGACCTACTGCTGTAAATCTTGCATGGGGACTTGAAAAAATTATGCAAGTTGCAAATCAAGCCGATAATGTTAATGAAATAAAAACTAATGTTGTTGAAACTGCAAAAAAAATGGCAGAGGATGATATACAGATCAATATGACAATGGGAAAAAATGGTTCTGAATTATTTAACGATAATGATACAATTATGACTCATTGTAATGCGGGTGCATTAGCAACTGTTGGTTATGGTACTGCATTAGGAGTTATTCGTGCTACAAGAGATAGTGGTAAAAATATCAAAGTTATAGCTACCGAAACTCGACCAATTCAACAAGGATCAAGACTAACTGCATTTGAATTAAAACATGATGGAATTGACGTTAGTCTAATTCCTGATACTGCAGTTGGTTATTCAATGGCAAATGGTCTTGTAGATAAAATCGTTGTTGGTGCAGATAGAATTTTACGAACTGGTCATGTTTATAATAAAATTGGAACATATCAGGTAGCAACCATGGCAAACCAACACAACATTCCATTTTATGTTGCTGCTCCTATCTCAACATTTGATATGAAAAGTAATCCTGAAGATGTAGTAATTGAACAAAGAAAAGGATCTGAAGTCACTGGAATTGGTGACAAAAAAACTGCACCAGATGGAATTAATGTAATCAATCCTGCATTTGACATGACCCCTCCTGAATTAATTACTGGAATAATTACCGAAAAAGGTGTTGCAAAAGCACCTTTTGAAGAATCCATCAAAAAATTATTCCAAGCTAATTAATAGAAAGTTTTTATTCATTTCATGTTACTTTTTCTCATGAGTGCCGTTAATGTAGAACATGTACGTGATTCACTGAAAAAATGTATGGATCCTGAAGTACCATTAAGTATTGTAGATATGGGTCTGATTTATGGAATTGACGTAACCGCAAATAATGATGTAAATATCAAAATGACTATGACAACTAAAGGTTGTCCATTACATGAAACAATGGTTGATGATGTTAAAAGATATGCAAAAAAAGTTTCTGGTGTAAACAACGTTGACGTAGAAATTGTTTGGGATCCTCCATGGACTATGGATAAAATGTCAGATGAAGCAAAGGCCATGATGAAAACAATGGGATCTCAAAATACTCCTGCTCCAATCAACTATGAAACTGCTGTGCCACAAGGTGTTGGAAAGTTAGTCAAACAGGAAGATGGCTCTCTAGTTCTTGCAAATGAACATGAACAAGGATTTATGGTAAATCAAGCAATCATAGATTTTTGGAAATCATGTAATGGACAAAGAAAAGTTACAGAGTTGGTAGATCTATTTGCTCAACAAACTGGATTACAAAGAACACAAGTTGAAAAAGAAGTAATGCAATTATTAAAACAACTTCATGAAGGTGGACTATTAGTTATTCCAAACCAAAATGATGCTCCAAATGTTGAATTCAAAAAATCAAACTAAATTTCTTTAATCTCTGTTATCTTTGCTAATACTGAATCCATCTTAACTATTGCACGTTTTTCTTCCCAACCTAATGCAACATACCAATCACCTGCATCATCATCATACTTTGTTTCTAGTGTTTCAATTTTTTCAGATTCTATCTTGTATTCTTTCAAAATTCCTGACATTGCAAGTGATATTGCATCTTTTTCTGTTTTTAATCGTCTATCCATTAAACCTATACCAGGACTCATACTATGATTTGAAAATTATCTCTAATATACTTGATTATTAAAAAAAGGGCCCGATGGGATTCGAACCCATGGCCTGGTGGTCCGAAGCCACCCGCTCTATCCAGGCTGAGCTACGGGTCCAAAAAAATAAGCATTTAACTGGTCTAAATATCTGTCTCAGTTATGAAAATATCAAAAAAAGTCGCAGGAGTGGAATATGCAATTAGAGATATTGTTTCTGCAGCACGTGAAATAGAGATACAAGGAAAAACAGTTGATTATCTTAACATTGGTGATCCTGTGCAATCTGGATTTCAACCACCACAAAATGTTAAACAAGCTATGATTGATGCAATAAACAATGGAAATAATTTCTATACTCGTTCTGAAGGTTTAACTGAATTAACTGAAGCAATTGCAAAAAAAGAAAATGCAAAAGGTTTGTCCATACCCTCTGAAAATATTCTTGTAACTAATGGTGTTTCTGAAGGTTTGGATATGGTTGTCTCTTCTATAGTTGAAGAAGGTGATGAAGTATTACTCCCCGGTCCATATTATCCTCCATATGCTTCATACGTTAGATTACACGGAGGAATTCCAATTGAATTCTCAGTTGATTTGAATTCATCATCTCCTGATATCGATGACATCAAAAGTAAGATTACTCCAAAGACTGTTGCAATTTGTTTAATCAGTCCAAATAATCCTACTGGTTTAGTATTCAACGAAAATGCTTTAAGACAAATTGTTGATGTAGCAAATGAACATAATCTATACATTATTTGTGATGAAATTTATGACCAAATAGTTTTTGATGAAAAATTTACTGGAATTGGAAAAGTTGCTGGTGATTCTCCTGTGATAGTTCTAAATGGTTTTTCTAAAGTTCATTTAATGTCTGGATGGCGAATTGGATATATTGCATTTAACAATTCACCACAACTTGATAATCTTAGAGAAAATTTACCAAAACTTGCTAGAGTGAGAATCTCAACAAATCTTCCTGTACAATATGCTGCTCTGGAATCTTTAACTGGTCCTCAAGAGTATATTCCAAAATTTGTATCTGAATTAAAAACACATAGAGATTATGTCATAAAACGACTAAATGAAATGAATGGTATCTCATGTTCTAACCCAAAGGGTGCATTTTATGCATTTCCAAAAATTGAACAAAATAAATTTAATTCTGATAAAGAATTTGTTCTAGAATTATTAAAACAAAAAGGTGTACTCACAGTTCATGGTTCTGGTTTTGGTGAACAATATGGTAGTGGTCATTTTAGAATTGTCTATCTTCCAAAAATGGAAATATTGGAATCAGCTATGAACAAAATTGAGGATTTTGTTCGTTAATATTTCCAATTAGAAAATTCTTTAGGTAAAATTTCAATTATACAATCTGTATCTTCTAGTAATTCCTTAGCAGATTTACTGTTTAACGATTTAAAATATCGTAAAAGAATTTTCTTTGCAATCTTATTTACAATTATTTTTTCTTTTAATAATTTTGCAGTTCCTTTACCCATTACTCCAAAAATATTTGGTGCATTAACTCCGACATCAACACAAAAGCTAACTTTTTTATGAATTTTGATATTTTTTGCTTTTTGAGTTTTAGTATTTGTACCGACATAGATTTTCTTTGTACTATACAAATACCAAACAGGAACAATATGTGGGGAATTTTTCTCATCAATGGTTGCCAAATGAAGAATTTTTTCTTTTTTTAAAAATTCAGTTTGCTTTGACATTTGGTTTTCTATACCCCCAACCAATTAAAATTAATCCAAAAGCAATCATTCCAACTGAAATTTTCTCATTACTGATGTCTGGTCCCAATAAAAAATCCAGTGCAAATTCAGGACTCCATAAAATCATATTTCTAACTAAAACAATTGATGCCATTATGATGAACAAGACTCCCATTGCAGAGAACCAATTTCTTCCTCTACGTGAATATTCACTACTCATGATAAAACATTGTTCTTAATTCTTTTAAATTATTTTAATTCCAGGATTTTTCATCTTGTTTCTTATCATTGCATTAAGTAACAATGGAGTTGACATCTCAACAAGATATGCTAATGCACCTGGTCCCAAATAAATTGGTCTCAAACCTTCAATTTCATTAATTAATCCGTTTACTACTTCCACTGATTCTTTACTATCTCCTGCAACAAATATGTCATAATCCAATTTCAAAGTTGGATTAACTAGTTTTTTCTCAGAAATTACATGAAATGCTGAAACAAGTTTTGATTTATCTTTCATATGTTTTTCAACTGTTTGATGTGAAAACGGTTTATTTTCTTTTATTGCAACACACTCAAAACCTGTATCTGTTTTTGTCATAGGAACAATTGGTGATACAACAACACAGTCATCACTAATGTGAGGTAATAATTCTGAACAAATTGAATCAATATTCTCATATGGAATTGATAAGACTAGAACATCTGATTCTTTAGCAACTGTTGTGTTATCTGTACCTGTAATATCTCCGTTAATTTTTTCATATGCTTCTTTAGTTAATTGTGTATATTCTTGAGCTGATGTATTTGCACGTTCAGCATCTCTTGAACCGATCAAAACATTATGATCTTTACACCATCTGATTGCAAAACCTTTTCCCATTCCGCCAGTTCCACCAATAATTCCAACTTTCATGAATGCGCTCTGCCAATCTTATTATTATCTCTATTGAAGACAAATTCGTAATACAACATGATAATCTTCCTTAGACATGGGCAAGCAGAAAATAATACTAAAAAAATTCTTGCAGGTAGAACTCCTGGAATTAATCTTACTGAAGAAGGAAAAAAACAGGCTGAACAGGCTGGTGAGATGATTAAATCTCTTAACATCTCTGCAATTTACTCTAGTCCAATTGATAGAGCAATGCAAACTGCAGAAATTGTTGGAAAACATTGTGATGTAAAACCAATCTCAGATGATCGATTAATTGAATTGGATATGGGAAAGTTTACGATGGTCCCATATGATGAAATCTTTAAAAAACACGGTAACGTATTCTTGAAATTCTATGAAGGCAGTTTAGAAATTAGTCATAATGGTGTTGAATCATTTTCAGAAGTCCAAAAAAGAGTTTTTGATATTGTGGACTTTGTCAAAAACAATCACAAAGGAGAAAATGTTGTACTAGTTACTCATATGGATCCAATAAAAGCAATGATCGGAAAAGTTCTCTCTTTAAAACCTGAGATTCTTTTTCAATTAATTGTCGCAAATGCTTCTCTCAATGTTTTCAAATATGACGATCAAAACTTTTACCTCTCTTCGATCAACTCTATGAACTCTTCACGTTTTCATGAGACTTTTTAACATAAATCCTCCAAACTTTTAAATAGAAATTTTCGACCACGCGTAATTAACAGGTAAAATTGAAAGGAATAATTGGTATAGGTGCAATGTTAGGGCTTTTAGTAATTCTTCCTTCCATTCAGTATGTTTTAGCAGCCGGTGATTCTGCTGGTGAATATCTTGATAGACGTGTAGTTATTTGGGGATTATTTTATAGATTAATGATTGTCGCATTTACAGTAGGAACTGTAGTTTCTGGTCTTATAGTATGGCTAGTTTTGAGATTTAGAGAGTCAAATCCAAAAGCAACACCGACATCTTACGAGGCATCGGGTTCGTGGTAAAATGAGCGGACACTCTACTTGGCCAGAATGGGTTTACGTTGGCGTTGTAATCGCATTACTTTGTTATGTAGGTGCAGAAGCTTGGAATATTGAAAGAATTATTGAGCATGTTCCAGAAGATGCAGAAATTATCAAAGTTACTGGTCAACAATGGATATGGACCTTTGAACATGAAGATGGAACTAAAGAAATAGGAGAATTACATGTCGAAAAAGGAAAAGCGTACAAGTTTGAGATAACGTCGAAAGATGTTATACATTCATTTAACATTCATGATTATGTTGTTTTGTTGGACGCAGTACCTGGAAGAGTTAACACGGTTTGGTTTTCACCAACAGATGTTGGAGAATTTGATATTCAATGTAGAGAATATTGTGGATTAATTCATTACAACATGCGTGGAACACTTATTGTGGAGGATAAAGGAGCCTGATTTGATATGGTATTAGAATTACAAAAACCAAGACCAATCTGGCAAATTATGTTTTCAACGCATCATACTGATGTTGGTCTTCTTTACCTAATTACATCTCTAGCATTCATGTTCATGGGTGGAGCACTTGCTTTGTTACTTAGAGTTGAATTATTCAGCCCAGGTGTTCAAATAATCGCTGACTCTATGACATACAACAGAATCTTTACAGTTCATGGAACTACTCTGATTTTCTTATTCATCTTACCATCTGCATCTGCATTTGGAAATTATCTTGTCCCAATCATGGTTCGATTCAAAGACATGGCATATCCAAAATTAAATGCAGTAGCATTTTGGATGATACCACCAGCAGGTGCACTAATCTGGTTAGGATTTGCAGACTTCACTTGGTATGCATATCCAACATATTCTGTAATCAGTGCACCAGGTCCTGCAGCAGACATGTGGATATTTGGACTGAAAATTTTAGGTGTGTCTTCAATACTTGGTTCAATTAACTTTGTAGTTACAATAATGAAATGTAAACATCCTGATTTACCATTAAGTAAAATGCCGCTATTAGCTTGGGCATATCTCACATCTTCATTAATCACTTTAGTTGCAGTTCCAACATTTGCAGCGGCGTTGTTGATGTTACTTACAGACAGACTAGGTGCATCAGGATTTTTCAATCCTGCAATGGGTGGAGATCCAATTGCTTACCAACATTTGTTTTGGTTTACATTCCATCCGGAAGTATACATTTTGGTAATTCCTGCGATTGGTTTCATGTATGAAATATTCCCGCGTTTCTCAAGAAAACCAATTTTCAGTCATAGCTCTGGAGTAGCCGCATTTACTTTACTAACAATTGTAGGATTTGCATCATGGGCTCATCACATGTATGCAACCGGAATGTCATTTACAGAAAAGACTGTATTCATGGTTGGAACTCTAGCAGCAGTTCCAGCATCTGCAATGCACACATTCAACTTCTTAGCCACCATGTGGGGTGGAAGAATCAAGTTTGCAACCCCAATTATGTGGGCTGTAGGCGGAATTGCACTATTCTTCTCGGCTGGAGCAGGTGGTGTAGTAAACAGTGCAATGCCATTAGACTTTATCACTCACGACTCTTACTGGGTAGTTGGACACTTCCACCTATTTGTAATGGGTACAATCCTCTTTGGCACAGTAGGATTCGTCTACTACTTCTTCCCATACGTAACTGGAAGAATGTACAGCGAGGTTTTGGGCAAAGTCCACTTTATCTTATCTTTCGTAGGAACCGTTCTTGTATTCTTTACTCAACACATCTTGGGACTCTTTGGAATGCCAAGAAGAATTTATGATTATCCCCCAATTCCGGAATGGGTCCAAATGAACATAATAATTTCAATTGGCGCATTCATCATCGGTATCGGTATGGCAATCTTCCTTGTGAACTTAATTTGGAGTTCTGCAAAAGGAAAACCAGCAGATATGGATGATCCATTTGGCTTAGGCGGAAAATATTACTTCCCATATCAGGCAAAGAACCCATCACATTAGGATAACAAAATGACACAAGAACAACAACAACACGATCCAATTTACAGAACAACACCTGAACGTACAACCAAGATGATGGTTATCATGTTGGGAATCTGTATCGCAGGTGGTGGAATTTTCTTTGGAATGTGGGATTATTGGATTTCCATGCCTCCACCAGCAGGTCTCTTAACTGGAGATGTTGGAGATGATCATGGTGGTTCTGATAAAGGCTCAGGTTCAGTAGTTCTAACTGGAGTAGAAATCAATTCATCATTAGCATTTATTGAAAGTAGTGACTTTCGAGTTTTAGCGTTTAATGCACTGCCCGGAGAAGAAGGTGCAAACCCAACTATCAACGCAAACGTTGGTGATAAAATCATCTTTGATATAGTAAATGATGGTAAATCTTTCCATGCATTTGGTGTTACTTCAGATGAAGAAGGATTTGGAAATCTCTATCCAGGTTCTGAAGTTGCATCTATGAACGAACCTCTAAAACCTGGTGAAGGTGGAGTCTCAGAATTCATTCCAACCGAACCTGGTACATACTACTACATCTGTACAGTTCCAGGTCACAGAATGCAAGGAATGGTTGGCGAAATTATTGTAACTGGTGCAGGTGCACCAGCAGCTGCAGCCCCACCAACTGGTGTATCTCATGACATAACATTTGACTTTGTAGAAAGTAGTGACTTTAGAACTCTAGCATTTGACGCATTACCTGGAGAAGAAGGTAGCAATCCTGAAGTCCGTGTAAACTCTGGTGATGAAGTAACAATTACCACAAATAATGTAGGAAAATCTTTCCACGCATTTGGTGTTGTTTCAAACCCTGATGATTTCAATAGTATTATTTTTGATTCTGCTATTGCAGCAGCAACCAACCCTCTAAAACCTGGTGAATCTGGCTCGGTAACATTCCTAGCAGGTGCACCTGGTACATACTACTACATCTGTACAGTTCCAGGACATGCATTACAAGGTATGCAAGGTTTATTCATTGTAGAGTAATTTGATTCTAAAATATCTCGCATTAACATCTCTTGTAATTTTATACTCACTCATGTTTGTTGGTGGATACATTTCTGCAGCAGGACTAGGTCTGACATGTCCTGAATGGCCATTATGTCCTAATGGTGTAATGCCAAATGATGAATATTTCATTGAATGGATTCATAGAACAGTTGCAGCAACAACAGGTCTCTTAATTTTAGCAACCACAATTGGTGTTTGGATAAATAAGGATGCAGGAAGAAAAGTCAAGTTTACAAGCGGATTTGCAAGCGCTCTAGTAGTCACTCAAATCACACTTGGTGCTCTTGTAATTGATACTCAATTGCATGCAGTACTAGTTGCAGTTCATCTAGGTATTGGAATACTGCTATTTGCAATGACTCTACTCACTGTATTATTTGTATTTAGACTTGGAAAGCAAGTAATAGAAACTAAAGTTTAGATCGTTTTTTTAGTATTCTAGGAAAATAAACAATACCTACAACTCCTCCAAAAATTAATCCACCTGCAGCAATTGCTCCTATGAAAACATAACCAAATGGTGATTGTGTGCTTATGTTGAATGTAAATGTCAAAACTCCTCCGTCTTCTGCAACATCATACAAGTCTATACGAAATATATGATTTCCTGACTCTTCAAAGAAAAAATCTTTTTCCATATGTCCGCTATCATAAGATTCTGGTCTCCATGTGATTATTTGCTCATCATTGTAAAAAATTCTGTTTCCCATCATAAATCGATCAACCTCTTGACCATCTTGATCTGTTACCCTGATCAAAATTTGTGATCTCTCACCAATTTGTGGAAATTCTGGTTGAGTTGCGATCTGAACTCGATAATCACCTAATGTTTGTTCAGATGAATTAAACAATGAATGTCCATATGCATCAGTTGTTGCTGTGATCGACACAAAAAGTAATGGTAAAATAAAAAGGATCCTTAAACTTTCATTCATCATAATTGATTGTCCTCCGATCAATATATTGTAAATCAAAAACTTTGTTGAAAATCGTGTAAAGCTTTAAATGCTCTCTGAAAAGAGTCACAAATGTTGACTGTAGTTAAGAAATCAATCGACATCAAAGCACCAGTAGACACTGTGTTTACCTATTTTGCAAGACCAGAACACGTTTCTGATCAAATGTCTGAAAAAGGCGTTGGCATGACTGTCATTCCTATGGATATTAAAGCAGGAATGGGTGTAGGAACAACATTCAGAGTAATTGGTGACTTTAGCGGAAAAAGACTAGAATGGGATTGTGAAACAACCGAATTTGTTAGAGGTGAAAAAATCTCTGCAAAACAAATTAAAGGTAAATTCAAGAGATGGGAAATTACAACCGAATTCAAAGAACTCTCTGATAATCTTACAAATGTTAGCATGACTGTTGACTATGAAATGCCACTAGGTCCACTAGGCAATATTTTAGACAAAGTAAAGTTTGCAAAATCTGCTGAAAATGGACTTGAAACAGCACTTTTCAAAGTAAGAGGTCTCTTAGAAGGAAATGGTTCAATTCCGGTTTACATCACATTAGATGCATACCAAAAACTCCTAGCAGAAAAGAAAAAGATGAATAATGTTCCAGTTTCAACTGTACTTACTGCAATTCTTGAGAAGTTCGAACAAGAACCAGAACTCAAAAACTAATCATATCCCAAGTTTAAATAATAACATCATTTTTTCATATCTTTGTGTGGGTCTATGGCGCAGCCAGGTAGCGCACCGGACTCTTAATCCGGTTGTCGTGGGTTCGAATCCCACTAGACCCGTTTATGATCATATACTATAACTAGACCCCAATTCACACAAAGAAAATTTTATCATTATGTAATTGATACATGATTAATGAAAATCGACAAAATAATCAAAGCACCAGGCAATAGATACCTCCCAAAAGGCACCATAATAATTAAAGATCTTACAAATAAAATGAGTTTACCTAAAGTAATCACAGATGATGCAATTTGGATTTACAAAAAAGTTATCAAACACAATATCCCTTCTAAATCCACAAAAAAAATGATGATTGCCTGCATCTATGCTGCAATAAGAAGATCCCCTGTCACGTCAAGAACTCTAAATGAATTGGCAAAAGCATCTAATGAAAAAAAAACAGATATTCAAAGATCGTATCGAATGATTCTTTCTGAGATTGAGATAAAACCTGGCATTCCTGATCCTGCACAAAAAATTAGTAAAATCATTTATGGACTTAATCTATCACCAATTAAAACAGAATTAGTCTCCCGTGCATCACATAAAATTTTGAATAAAGCAAAAAAATCAAAAAAGAGATTTGGAAAAAATCCTAATGGATTAGCAGCTGCTGCAGTGTATTTAGCATGTAAAGAAAAAAATGTAAAACGAACACAAAAAGAAATAGCTTTTTTGTCCTCAATCACAGAGTTGATTTTACGTCAAAGAAAGGATGAATTGAAGAGAATTCTTTGAAAAAAACATTGAGTATAAATACGAATTTGGTAGTTGTATTTCGCATGTTTCACCTACAAATATTTGCTAGGGGCGTATTGTGCTGCTAAGGCACGGCGATCTGTTACTGAAAACAATCGCAACTCTTCCAAAAAATGCAAAAAAAATACACACTGATACGCTCCAGGAAGGGGAAGTAACAGGTCATAGGCATAGACTACAAGGGGATTTTGAGATTCTTTCTCAAAATGATCAAAAGTTTGTCAATGCAAAGTCACAACTAGAACTTATCCACGAAGAACACAACACCATCCAAATACCAATTGGAATGTATGTGCTTGTACAAGAAAGGGAATTTGACATATTTGAACAAGTGTTTCAGGAGGTACGTGACTAGCAAAATGTTTGCAGGTCGATACTACAAAAGTAATGAAATGTTGGAACAATACAAAGAGGAAAAACGCAAAATTAAAGAAATAAGAATGTGGCTAAATTCTAAATTTCAGAATCTTTCCATTATTTTTCATACTGAACCCTCTGTATTTTCATTAGCATACGACAACGTTTTGAAAAGAGATTCGTTTTACACTGATGACATTTTCATTAAGCATGATAACTTTGAACGTGAGGATTGTGAGATGGATTATGAAACTATACTCGATATGACCGAAATTGTTCATGTTGGTTTCGCAAAAGTTATTACATTTATTCCTGGAATTATGGCATATTTTGTAGATACTGGTCATAGCATTCACGTATTAAAAACTCCAAAAATAAGACATGATGATGAATTTAGGCTACATTCAACCAATTCTGCAGCAGTTTCATGGACTAGAGAAAAATTCTATTGTATCCACGGGATTAAATTTGAGAGTAAAGAATTCTGGAAGATTGTAAATAGAACAATGCCTCCTGAAATTATAATTCAACTAACAAACATTGAACAGAGAAGAGTTGCAACACAGATTTACGGAATCGAACTTTTGATGACATCTCTAAACAAGAAACTCATTGATAGATCCTCTAGAGGTAATGAATTGTACGAAATTGACTTGGGAACAAGACCCGAATGGTGGTGGAAGGGAATAAAATTTACTGGATTGGTTTTGAAATATTCTTGTCCATCAACTGGTCGAATTTACTTTTCAGGAATACCCGAGGTTGACAATAATGAACAAAGAATCAAATCAGCAGATCAAGCAATGGCATGGAAGTTTGGCTTGTCTGAAGAAGAATACTCGAGGTTGACTATTGAGGCGTAGTAAAGATGAGTTTTAAGAATGAAAAATGGGACGAATTGGAAAGGTTAAAGGAAAAGTTTCTCACTTTGGATAAACAGCAGATTGTGCCATCGAGAAATAGAGAAAAAATTAGGATCTTGGAGAAAATTTTACAATTAGAACCAGATGAACAATATGCACTAGCTCGAAAGGGAGAGATATTATACGATATGAGTGAATGTGATGCTTCTGTAGAATGCTTTGAGCAAGTTTTACTAATCAATCCCGAAAACATGCGCGCAATGTATGGAAAGGCAGAAAATTTGATTTGTTTAGGTGAATTAGAAGAAGCGGTTGAGTGTTATGATGAAATTTCAAGAATGCATGAACCGCCAGATGAATTATGGTTAGATAGAGGATGGGTATTAGAATTGCTCGGTAGACATCAGGATGCAATAAAAGATTATGACTTTTTCATGAGTCTTGATCCTGAAAACCAAAATGATTTTTCTGTTTTGGAAAGAAAAATTGAATGTTTGAAGTTGCTGGGTAGAAAAAAAGAGGTCAAAGAGTTTCAAAAAGTGGTTTATGGAGAAGGTTCTCAAAGTTCAGAATCATTTAGTAAGATTCTACACTCTTTGGGGATTTTTGGATTATCATTTGGTATTGCATATGTGGCGGTAAGTTTTGTGATAAGAATTTTCTTCTAATCATCTAGAAAAATTTAAGATTAAGACAAACAAATCATGCTAGGTTAGATGACATACAAATACCAAGATGGAGAATTTGAGGATCTTTTATGGCATATTCTTGTTAAGAAGGTCTTAGTTCATGATGATATCAATATTACAGACGATGAACGCGCAAAAGACTGGGCTGACAGATTTATCAAACATTTGATGGAGCCTTTAGAGAAAGGAACGATTCCCTCTCCTAACAAAAAATATTTGGAAAATTTGGGCTGTGAAACTCCCTATGAAGTACTTGGTGATCTTATCCCGTATTATGAAATTGAAGAGTATGCAGAATTGCTTCAAAATACAATAAGAATTGTTAATGAAAGGTATGAAGACAAAAAGGAGATATCTGAATTTCACATTTATTACACATGGGATGATTCATGGAAGGCACACTTGGGTGAAAATAAACAAGAGTTTACAGAAGCAGTAGATGCTGATGAATACTTACAGAAATTTACAGAAACAGGAAATCGTCGGGGTATTACAAAAGTTGTATGTTCTGAATGTGGGTTTGTAAAAGAGATTGAAACATTCGGTCATGATGAGGAACTGGATATTGCAGATTATCTTCCGGCCTTTGGTCCTACTGAAGATATTTGGGAATGTGAAAAGTGTGGTGCAAATAATAATTTGTTAAACCATGAGGTTTTGAGCGATAATTTTTCCTTCACCGAGCCCATCCATCATGAAAAGTTAGAAAAAGTATTTGCAACCACGAATTTAGTTGAAAAAGACTTTACCGGACAGGATTTGTCAAACGTTGATTTCCGAAAAAAAGATTGTAGAGGGGCAATTTTCATTGGAGCAGATTTAACAGGTGCAGATTTTAGAGGAGCCAAACTACGTCAAGCGGATTTTGAGGGTGCAAATATTAGAAAAGCTGATTTTTCAAATGCTATGTTAGATGGTGCGGTATTTCTAAATGCGAATCTGTTTAGGGCCAACTTTTCGTATGCAAGTCTGGTTGGTGCGGATTTTTCATGGGCATCTATGACTCAAATTGACTTTGAAGGTGCAGATTTGCGTAATGCAACAATCAACGAAGCTTTCCTGACAAATGTGTACTTTGGAGGAGCAAATTTGCTAAACGCAGACCTATTTCGATTAGATGATTACAATCTTACAGATGAGGAGTTTGAGGATTTTAAGAGAAGAGGAGCAAGAATCTAATGAAACAATACAATAGAATTTTTTTATTCTAGTATGAGTATACACGAACATGGGATTCTTTGATGGATTTTCTAATGATGAAAATGATGATCTTGATCTAAATAAAGAGAGAATAAAAAATAACCATCGAGAATTGAGAGATGTCAGAGGTCATCTTGAGGCACATCCATATGATGAAGATGCACAAAATCGTGAATTTGAATTAGAAGAACGAATTGAACATCTTCAGGATAGAAGAGATGAAATTTGGCAATCAGAGGTAGACTCTAGTTGCTCTGATGATGACGAAGATGACTACTAGTAAATGTCATCAACAGGTACCTAATCTATAAAATAAGACGTGTTACTACAATAATGCCGTGAAACATTCCCCAACAAGCAATTCCTATTCCTATCTGACGTAGTGCACGTTTCCCTAATCCCATCTTTGGTTTTGGACGTTCCATGTATTTTTTTAGAGAACTGTCAAGTTTGACGGCACGATCATAACAAATTATTGCATCATCATTTTTCCCCAACTCTAGTAATACTTCTGATTTGTAAATCAAAGCCTTAGGATCATTTTGGTTTTTCTCATCGTATTTGAGGTATTGTTCATAACACTCGAGCGCTTGTTTGTATTTTTCTAAATTATGTAATGCAACACCTTTGTTAAACCATGTTTCATCTGGAGGCTCATCCATTAACATTATTTTATCAAAGATTTTGATTGCGTCTTTGTATTTTTCAGTCTCGAGTAATATCATGCCTTTGTAAAACCACGCATACGTATGATTTTCATCCAACTTGATGGTTTTCTCAAAGTAACCAAGCGCCTTTTCATACAATTCGCATTGGAACCAAAAATCTCCCAACCAAAATAATGCAATTTTATCTGTAGGATCAAGCTCTACTATTCTTTCTAATCTTGTTTTCATTCTTATCATCTTATGATCGACGTTTTTGGACTTGGATAATTCATTGACCTCATCCCTGAGCCTTTCAAGCTCATCCCATTTCTTGTTTTTAAAATCCACGGAAATGATTGTTTTTTCTGTTAAAAAAGAAATTGGTCATTATGTTATTACAAACATGATCAAAATTTTATAATTTTACGGCAGTCACAAAATCCGAAAGTCTAATCAAAATTCCTAAAAATTTATTAATTTCTTTTACCACAATAACATACGAAAATCATAATAATATTTTCACTTTTGTTAATTCTCTCTATTGGGATACCAACTTTACCTCAAGTTTTTGCAGAAGATTACAAGATATACAAAAATACGCGTTACGGATTTAGCTTTGAATATCCCGAAGTAGTTAATCATCCAATTAGTGATCCGCCTAACAAACTGATTTGGAAAAATGTGGCTTTAGTTGAGTCTCAAAAAATGTGGCAGCAACATATGGACTTGTTTAATCAATTTGAAGGAGTCTCATACAATGTGATAGTGTTAGATGGAAGTGAGATAAAGGGATTCACAGCAGAAGAACTGGTTAATGTTATGAAATTAAGCTTAACAAATTCATGTAACAAAGAAAGAAATTGTGATGTTATTTCATCAGATGGAAATTCTTCTTTTCCCCAACAAGGGGGTCCAGCTGTCATGGATATTAGAGTGAAAGTTGTAAGACATTATGAAAATTTTGATCATTATGTAACAACCAATATGCGTTTGACTGGAGTACAGAATGATGATATATTATCTATTCAACAGATTGCTTCGTCACGTGATTCTTATGGGGATTTGTACTATACTGATGCTTATCGACATATGGCAAATACTTTAAAAACAAATGTTCTTTCAAACACCGGTACTACAAGTACTGCCGAAAAAGGTGGATGTCTAATTGCAACTGCAGCATTTGGTTCTGAAATGGCTCCACAAGTTCAATTACTGAGAGAGATTAGAGACAACACAGTACTCCAAACACAATCTGGAACTTCATTTATGACAGCATTCAACCAATTCTATTATTTATTTTCACCATATGTAGCAGATTATGAACGAGAAAATCCAGTCTTCAAAGAAATAATCAAGGTAACACTAACACCAATGTTAACATCACTAACACTACTCAACTATGTACAAGTTGACACTGAAGAGGAAATGTTAGGTTATGGTATTGGAATCATTCTACTAAACATCGGAATGTATTTCGTAGCACCTGCAGTATTAATTAATTCCTTAAAGAAACGATTTTTTTTAAGGTCGTAGCAATGTTGGAAGCATAGCCCCAGCAGACACTACAAATCTTAGAATAATGACAGGAATTAATGCTATAATTATTGCCAATCCTTTATTATCAATGAATCGACTGACACCCCAATAGATTACAAATGCCATGGAACCATACAAAAAATATTCACCCACAATAGTTCCAAGATAATACATAGGGAATTCTGCAATCTCTGATGAAAGAGGAAATACAAATACCATTATCGCACCAAAAATAGTGAATATCCCTAATCCAATGAGATAGGCTTTCCAAAGTGCCACATTACTAGTTACAAGAGTTATTAAAAAATATTTTATTTTTTGTAATATTGTTAATATTGAATGGCTTTGTAACTGCATTTTTGGTCATTTCTATAAGAAAATGATATTGTAAGAAGCCCAAAATGACCCCCTTTTACCGAGACCCACACTTGCTTTCAATACGAGTCCCACTAGACCCGCCTATGATCATATACTGTAACTAGACCCCAATTCACATCAAAGAAAATTTTATCATTATGTAATTGATACATGATTAATGAAAATAATTTTTGTTTCCATACTGATAGTTGCCATGATTGGAGTAATGGTACCAAGTGTAGAAGGACTAACTGATGAAGAATGGAAAGAGGTGATTAGAAAAGCAGAGATGGAGAATATGCCGAGAATGTCATCAGAAGATTTGAAAACTAAATTTTCAGAATTAGAATTTTTGCATGAGGAATTACAGAAAAGAATCATG
Organism: Candidatus Nitrosopelagicus sp.; assembly: GCA_028345575.1. GTDB lineage: Archaea > Thermoproteota > Nitrososphaeria > Nitrososphaerales > Nitrosopumilaceae > Nitrosopelagicus. The sequence continues at coordinate 23,889 of JAOMDR010000006.1, read as the reverse complement.
GAACAAACACATCAATTAACTTACGATCAGGTAAATGAACACGGAAATGCTGGTGCAGGCGTAGATATTGTAGCGGATAAATTTACCAAATCTTGGGATCATCTTTTTGAAGCAGAAAATTATTGGTTTGAAAGTGACGGCTTGCTTATTTTTGCATCAGTACAAGTCAAAAATTACAGTGTTGAGGCTGAAGACACATTAAATGAAATTGAACAAGCGCTTACAAAAGTTCAACGTTCGTTAATTGCTTCTGAACGTTTATGGCTCGAGGCTAAAAATTATGTTCATCCAAATATGAATTCCGATGGAACTGTTCCATTATGGATTCCAGAACAGAGAATTTCTGAGTACACCACATACACAAATCAAAAGTATGGATTCTCTATTGACATTCCTTCCACATGGGAAATTGAAGAGATGGATTACGATGATGGGGAGGCAATATTCATTGTTAGTTTTGCTTCGTATGATGGCGATTCAATCGTAATTATTAAAGAAAGTAAACTTACTCAGCTTGCGTATAACCACAATATACCAAGACAAACCGCCAATAATTTTCTTTTAGCATTATCTGAAGGATGTGATGAAATGAGTATTGAAATAGATGGAGGAATATGTGAAAATTTGGAATTGGTTAAAGCACAAAAAGGAAATATTGGAGAATTAGATGCAACTGAAATCTACTTTACGTTAGACTATGTTGATTCACAATATGTCTATTCAACAATTGCATTTGCAAAGGTGTGGGATGATCCAATTGACAATAAAGGAATGACTATTTTATCAACTACAAATGAAAACAGCAGATTTTACAAAGACATAGTAAATATTGTAAATTCCATAAAAATTACAAAATCAATTTTAGAATCTAAAAATCCTGAATCATCCGATTATGTAAATGAAAAGTATGGATTCTCATTTACACCGCCAAAAGGATGGAATATAGAAAATTTTGAATCATGGGATGAAGTTGAAGTAGAAACAAGATCCATCAAAGGAATGATGCAACCTATAGTTCGTTATACATATACAAATTCCATTGCAGAATATAATCCACCTACAATGGTTGTTATGATTGTAGATTCACAAAGAGCATGGAATCTTAGTGATGATAATTTGTCGAAAGAATCAATAGCGGAGGGATTTCTTGATGGGATGAGATCTAGTGGTCATCAAGGTGAACTTGTTTCATCAAATATGGAAAAAATGCCTGGAGGAATTCATATAGAAGCTAAATCAGACGTACTGATGAATTTAGGTCTGACAAAATTATTTCCGATAAAAATGGATTTTCATGGATGGATGTTTGAAGATGGATTGATATATTATTACATCTACTCGGCAGAATCTTCAGAATATGATAGATTTGAACCTGAATTTACAAAATCAGTAAATACATTTTCCTTTGAATCACAAGTTGAACAATCACCAAAAAATAATAATTCAGAAGGTGGTGGTTGTCTAATTGCAACTGCAGCATTTGGTTCCGAGATGGCACCACAAGTTCAATTCCTAAGAGAGATTAGAGATAACACAGTAATGACAACACAGTCAGGAACTGCATTCATGACAGGATTCAACCAATTCTACTACTCATTCTCACCAGCAGTTGCTGATTATGAAAGAGAAAATCCAGTCTTCAAAGAAGCAGTCAAAGTAACATTGACACCAATGCTAACATCGTTGACACTACTCAACTATGTTGAGGTTGACACTGAAGAAGAAATGTTGGGATACGGAATTAGTATAATCCTACTTAACATCGGAATGTACTTTGTAATGCCAGCAGTATTGATTATTTCCATAAAGAAATCGATATTTGAAAGAAGCCCAAAATGACCCCCTTTTACCGAGACCCACAGGCTAATCAGCCATGAGTCCCACTAGACCCGCTATTGTAATTTCCGCAATAAAGTAAATCTAACTTGTTCAGGTTCTATCTCTTCATGCATGTTGACATTGCTTACAACTTTTACTTTGTAATTCAACCATCTCTTTAGCATGTTTCTAAATTTCATTTCATCATTTATCACATCTTCAGTTTCTCCAAATAATTCACAATTTACAATATATTTTTTGGCTACACGAAACATCTCACTAACACCCTTATCCAGCGTATCGTCATCAAGATAATTCAATAACTTATGTGTAAAAATAAAATCAACTGATGCATCTTCAAAAGGTAATTTTGTAATATTTTCTTTGTGAAATTTCCCGCTAGGGATATTTTTTCTAGCTAAGTCTAATGCATGTTCATTCAAATCAACTCCATGTATCTCAAACGAATCATCAAATTTTCTCAAATCAACTCCTGTCCCACAACCAATTTCTAAAATACTTGTACAATGTAATGATCTTGCAAGATCTGTTAAAAATTTTGTAAATTCTTCATTGTTACGTGATTCATTTTCATCAGCATATTTGTTCCAAAATTCTTTATCATAATTCAATTTATTTCACTTTCCATGAGAACATTTGCATGAAATCAACTTTGTATCAAATGTACACTCGTGTGGTCCTTCAGATTTTGCATTAACTGGCATTTCTTTCATACATTCTTCATGTCTACCTTTTTTACAAAACCAACATATCTCGGATATCTCATCTGATACTGAGCAATCTTCCATATGTTCTGTAAACTTTTAAGATATATCTAATTTTAGATGAATTTTAACCATGAGCGGAATTTCTTATTTTCACCCATTACTGTATCCATGAATAATTCTTGTAATTCTTTTGTAAATTCACCAATTTTCCCATTTCCAATTTTTGTCTTATTCACACGAGTAACTGACTTTACTTCTGCAGCAGTTCCTGTCATAAAAATTTCATCAGCTTTTAGAAGATCATTAATTTTTAGATTTTTTTCAACAACTTTATTTTTCTTTGATTTGAGAAGTTTTATTGCTGAATCTCTTGTTATTCCGTCTAGTATGTCTGCATCCAATGGCGGTGTAGTAATTTTTCCATTTTTAACTACAAAAATATTTTCTGCACTTCCTTCCGCAACGTATCCTTTGTTGTTAAGCATGATTGCTTCATCATATCCTGCATTTAGTGCCTCCATTCTAGCCAATGCAGCATTTGAATAATTTGCTGCAGATTTTGCTTGCATAGGTTGTGATTTTGAATCAATTCTTATCCATTTTGAAATTTTACATTTTGCACCTGAATATTTTCCTGCCTTTGATTCTCCCATTTTCCATTCCCAACATGAAATGGAAACATCAACTTTGTTATTTGTTGGAGTAAGTCCCATTGTTCCATATCCATAATATGCTAATGGTCTGATGTAGCATTGTTTCAGTTTATTTGCTTTTACCGTTTTTATTATTCCGTCATTAATTTTTTTATTTGAATATGGCATTTTCATAGAATACATTTTTGCAGAATTAAAAAATCTGTCAACATGTTCTGGTAATCGAAAAATTGCTGAACCCTCTGGGGTATCATAACATCTAATCCCTTCAAATATTGAAGTTGAATAGTGTAATGCATGTGTTAAAACATGTACTTTGGCATTTTTGAAAGGAACTAATTTTCCATTCATCCAAATCTTGCCTGTTTCTTTCATATCGGGCAAAACTCGTCTCGTAATTTAAACAATCACGCCTGAATCCCTACACTATACATAGATCATATTAAATAATCTTCATGTTCTATTATGATCAAGCGTGTTTTGGGTAACGCCGGACTGATTCTAGAAGATGGTCCAAGAACAAACCCACCTTGGCACTACTGGTCACACGACCTTTAGCGCCAAACTGGTTTTAAATAAATTTAATCTTTAATCTTTCAGAATGTATTGATTCAATTGCTTTTGCAACACTATCTTCTACATCTTCTATAACGATAATAATTCTGGAAGTTTCCTCTTGTGCATCCATGTTTAAGATGTTTAATCCTGCATCACCTATTTTAGAACTAGCCTTTGATGCAATTTGTTGGACTCTCCACATTTCGTCACCGATCAATGTAACTACACCTCTTTCATATGCAACTGTTGCAAGTGCATCAAAACTTAGAATGTATTTTTCATTTCGTTTGACATAATCTCCATCTAAAAATAAAATTCGACTAAATTCAATTCCATCTTTTGTAAATGGTGATAAGACAATAAATTCACTATATCTCTTATCTTTCTCTAATGATACAAGTAAGTCCCTAATCATTTCTGATTCTATTCGTAAGATTGCACAATTTTTCTTACCCGTTACAATCTTCAATGGATGACCACTTTTATCATCTGGTTTTCTTTGAATTTTTGTAATCATTTCAGGTGATTTCATATTTGTAATTGTAAGTGGTATTTCTACTCCATTTTCAAGAATTTCTTTAATTGCAATAGGATCTACAATTTTCATACCAAACATTCCTGCTAATCTAGCTTCATTGTATGATAATTCATTGACTCGTTCAAGATCATTTTTGACAATTTTTGGATCTGCAGAAACAACAGAGCTGTCTTTTTCAAGATCTATAACTGTATCATATTTTTTATGAAATAAAATTCCTAAATCTGCTGCAGTTCTGTCTGAACCGCCCCTTTCATATGTTGTAATAATTCCATCTTTTGTTTTTCCAATAAAACCTCCAACACATATTACATCATTTTCATCTAGAATTTGTTCCAGTTTACCCATTCTTGAAACTGATTCTGAGAAAAGAAAATTTGTTGATTCAATATTATTGTCTGTAATTATCGGCCAATCCTCAAGTGAAATTGTATCTGATTTAATTTCATTATTCTTTAAAATTAAATTTAAAATGTGTGACATTAAGACTTCTCCAGAAAATGCTAGTGCTTTTGAACGAATTTCATCTAAAAACTCTTTTTTGGATGATGCTAGATCAATCGCATCTTTTGAATTCTTCAAAAATCCGTCAATTGTTTCCTTACCTAACTTTTTAGATTCACCACTTAGATATTCCAAAATTTTCGAATATGATTTTTCAATTGTTGAAAAATCAAAACTATTTCCATTTACTACATTACTTCCTATACCTAACACTACATCTGTAAGTGATTTTTTTTTACCATCTACCATTGTGAGTGGTGCGGAACAAACTACGACTAGTTTACCATTTTTTTGAATTTCTTTAATTCTTTTAATGATTTGAGGTATTCCCTCCCCATCAATTCCTATTGCACTTCCTCCAAATTTTGCAATTGTTAGTTTACTCATGATTAATTCAAAATATTATTACAGTATTAATCGTTATTTTTATTTAAAAGAATTTTTGAAATTTCCATGCCTGCCAAACTAACTCCATTTTGTTGCTGTTCATTTCTATTTACGTTAAGTTTTTCTCTAATGAGATTTTCCAAATTAAAAATATCTTCAAAATTAAATCCCATTTCTCTGGCATTATCTTCTTGTTCAAAATGATCTTTTATCGGTATAAAAATTCCTGGTGTTCCATACACAACTGATTCATCAATTGTAGATTTTCCTGCAAGAGAAATTACTAGATCAGATGCAAAGATTACTTCATGAAGATTTTCTACAAATCCTAAATTTCTTAAACTATTTCCAAATTCTTCTTTAATTTTTGGCCCCGCAACTAATACTAATTCAACATCTGATTGAATTTTTTTTACTGCATCAATTGTTTGTTTAATTAAAAATATTCCTGCATCTGTACCTCCCACACTAAGAACAATTGTTTTCTTTTTAAAATCTAAATTATTTCTAATTTCGTCACGATTTTTTTCTATTTTTCTTACAATTGGACCTGTCCGTACTATGTTATTTTTATTTTCTCCTAGCTCTGGAATTATAACTCTGTTAGATTTGTTCAACATTTCCTGCATTGTTTTATTCATCTTTTTTTCAACCATTCCACCAAATCCACTAGTAAATTTTGTTTCAAGTATATCTGTGATGATTATATTTGAAATTCCTTTTTCTTGTGCTATTGCTATTGATGCAAAATCCTCATCACTAATAATCAAATTTGGTTTTTCGTCATTAATGATCTGATTTGAAATTTCTTTACATTTTTTATAATATTTGTAGTAATCCCAAAGCCATCTCAACGATTTTTCTAATTTTCCATTCTGCACCTCAAATCTTGGGGGTGAATAAACATCATATACTTGAACATTATTTTTTTGAAAAAATTCAATGGCTGAACTACCAGAATAAATTTTACAAGATTCTAGTTTCAATTCATTAATTATGGCTAGATCTCTTGTTGCATGTCCTAATCCTATTGGACTACAAAAAAACACAATTTCTGTCATATTATGATTATTTTTTCTTGTCAAAGATTTAAATGGATTTTAACGAAGAACTTTTTGGCGGGCTCGTAGTCTAGCTCGGTTATGACGTCGCCTTTACATGGCGAAGATCCGGTGTTCAAATCACCGCGGGCCCACTACCGAATATTTTTTAATTCGTTAAAATTACAAAAAATACATGTCAGATCTTTCTATGAATGATAAAATGACTCTAGTTCAATATTCCATTGAAAAATATGAAAATGAGGAGGAATTAATCTCAAAACTTTCTTCTGTATTACCTGAAAAAGATATCCAAAGAAGTTTGGATACTTTGATAGGAACTCAGAAAGTTAGAAGAATAGGTCCTGAAATAATTCAAAATAATACCAGTCATACTGAGTTACCAGAGTTGCCAGATAATGTTAAAGAACTATTAGATAAAATTTAATTCTAAAATCCTCTTAATCCTTCAGGTCTTACATTTTCAGGATGTTTATTTAACCAACCAATTTTTTCAAGCATCTCATCTTTGTCTTGAGGAAATGTTCCTGCAATATTATATGCATTTGAACCATGATTTGCACGAAAAACTATTTGATTTTCTGCATTAATATTGGAAACAAGTAATTCTAATTCTTCTAGTGATTCATTATCATCTATTTTGACAAATTCGCCTCCCCATTTTGTAATGAATTCATCTTTAATTCCATTTTCTAAATACAATGTTAATGCCCCAACAAAATCTGGCTTAGATGCACTGATTACTTTGCCAGTTTCTATTGCATTTTCTTTTGAATATTTTTTTCCTCCTAATCCTAAAATAACCATACATGATAGTTTGAATCCAACATCTTTAGCTTTATTGCATGCTTTGATGATAGTTTTTGATGTTGCACCTTTTGTTACTTTTCTAAGTACTATGTCTGAACCACTTTCTATTCCAAGATATAACATATTCAATCCTGCATCATGTAATTCTTGTAAATCTTCAGGAGTTTTTTTCAACAGATTCATTGGCATTGCATAACATGAAATTCTTTCGATTGAAGAAAATTTTTCTCGGATATATTTGAGAATTTTTACCATATATTCTGTTGATAAATTAATTGCATCACCGTCTGCCAAAAACACTCTTTGTGTATCTGGCATAATTTTTGCCATCATATCAATTTCTCCTTTCACTTCATCCCATGTTCTTTCAGAATATTCTTTTGATCTATACATATCACAAAATGAACATTGATTAAATGAACAGCCTAATGTCACCTGAAAAATTAATGAATTTGCTTCTGATGGTGGTCTGTAAAGTGGTGCATCGTAATTCAACATCATTATATCTATTAATTACAAGAATTGGTTATAATCTTAATGAAGATCCTTAAAAAAGGAGCCGAGGCTGATGTGTACCTTTCCTCATGGAATGGAAAAAAATCAGTATTGAAAATTAGAAAAGAGAAAAAATATAGAAATCCATCACTTGATATTAGAATTAGAAAACAAAGGACAATTAGAGAAGCACAGCTACTATCTGATGTAAAATCTTTTGGTATTTCAACACCGTTAATTCATTTTGTAGATTACAAAAAATTCTCAATATACATGCAATATGTGAATGGAAAATTAATTCGTGATATGGATGAAAAATCTATTCCTAAAACATGCTTACAAATAGGAAAAATTGTTGGCAAACTTCATACAAATGGTGTAATGCATGGTGATCTTACAACTTCAAATTTCATACTTACTAAAAAAAATCTATTTCTTATTGATTTTGGATTAGCAAATAGAACTGAAAAACCTGATGATCATGCAGTTGATCTACGCTTGTTTAAAGAAATATTGAATAGCGCTCATGCTAATGTGATGGAAAAATCTTGGAAAAATTTTATCTCTGGATATGAAAATTCTGTTGGTAAAAAACGATGCAAGAAAATTCTTGAATTAGTTGCTGTAATTGAAAGTCGAGGTAGATATGCGACAGTCGTCTGAATTATTTTTTGTATCATCAAATAATCATAAATTCACAGAAGCAGAAAGAATTCTATCTAATTTAGGATTAGAGATTAGTCTGTTTAAAACAACACTTGAAGAAATTCAGTCTAATTCTCTTTGTGAAATCGCAAAACGAAAAGCATTGGATGCATATTCTAAAGTTCAAAAACCTGTAATTATTGAAGATGATGGTCTCTTCATTGATTCACTTGACGGGTTTCCTGGTCCATACTCATCTTATGTTTATGACACAATTGGGAATAAAGGAATCATGAGTTTATTAGAAAAAATTGAATTAAGAACTGCAAAATTTGTAGCAATTATTGCTTATTGTAACGGAGATGATGATGTTCAATTGTTTGAATCTAGTATCCTTGGAAAAATTTCACTATCCATTGAAGACGGTGGTTGGGGTTATGATCCAATATTTATTCCTGATGGAGAATCAAAAACATACGCAAATGTTTCAGATAAAGATAAATTTTCTCATCGTTCTGCATCTCTAAAAAAATTCTCAGATTGGTTCATGCATACGCAGTTAGATAGCGGTCTGTAAATCTTTTTTTATTTTGTAACACTACTATTTTTGATATTTCACTTTCATCCATTATATCAAATCTATCTGATTTATCTGCTATTTGTTCTGAAAACTTTCTCACATCATTCATTTCAACCATATTTTCATATTCTAAACGATTAGTTGAACGTCCAATATGCATATAGGATTTTAACTCTACAAAATGTGCATTTGATTTTTCAAATATTGATTTAAAACCAGATATCATTTTTTTAGAATCATTCCAATTTCTGATTAACGTAACGCGTAGTACTGTTCTTGTATCTAAATCTGCAAGCATCTCTAAAGTTTTGTTCCATCTTTCCCATGAGTCATCATACTTGGGTCTGTTAATCTTAAGAAATGTATCATAATCTGATGCATTTGTTGAAAGATAAAGTTGAGTTGGTAATGCATTCTCATCTGCAAGTCTCTGAATCATTTCTGGTTCCTGACCATTTGTTACTAGGAATATTGATTTTGTGGCCTCCAACGATTTTAGATATTTTATCAAATCAGGTAATTTTGGATACATAGTTGGTTCACCAGATAGTGATATTGCATAGTGACTAGGAGTAAGTGATTCTTCAATTTTTTGTTTATCTTGACTAGGATCTCCAAAATGCCCTACGATTAGTTTTCTTCGTTCCTCCATTAATTTTGTCATAATGTCTTTTGGTTCGGCAACTTTTTCTTCATCCATTTTCAATGAATCATAAAATTCCATTGGTCTCCAACAATACACACATCTATTTTCACAATGCATTCCTGCAGGGGAAAATTCCATGCATCTGTGTGTGCTTATTCCATAAAATTTATGTTTATAGCAACTACCTTCATTTCTAAATGATTTTTTTGTCCAATGACATATCTCGACAGTTGAATGATCAGCCACACCATATTTTGCTTTTTTTAATTGTTGAGAAATATTTGGTTTAATCTGTATTAATTGTTCATCTTTATCTACAATTTCGCCTGAACAACTCATGAGATTATTTTATAATTGTTTTACTTAAGTTATACATTTTTTAATTAACGATTTACTACTGAAACTTTATTTTGATCTCCACTTTATACGATCATGAAAAAAAACCTAGTGATTTTTTCATTATTTCCTCTTCTATTTTTTGCAAATTCTGGACATGCTTATTCTGAAACTACAACATTATCTCCAGATGGTGGAATGGAAATACAAATTATTTATCCTGATTCTGTATTGATTGATAGAATATTTTCCATTTCATTTTTGATACAAAATAATGGTTGGGAAAGTAAACAAGATATTATTCTGAAACTAACAAATCCTGATGATGCATTTGTACCAGTAACACAAGAAAATATACAAATTGATGAATTGACATCGTCTAGCTCATTTGGTACTACGCTTGATTATATTGTTCATGAAAATGCTACTGAAGGAACACATTTCATCAATATTGATTATTCCCAAATACTATTGAGCAATAATGTTGATCCAATGCCTCTAACTGAAATGAATTTTGCAATACCAATTGAGGTGCAAAACAGACCTCAAATAATTATAGAAACCATAACTCCTGAATCTATATTTACAGAATCAGAATTTTCAATACAAGCTACCATAACTTCACAAGATATTGATCTTGAAAATATCACTCTGGAAATAATTGCACCTGACATTGAATTCAGAGGTGATACTTTTTACAAATTATCATCATTGGAAAAACAAACTCCTTATACAATTTCTGCAGAATTAATTACTCCTGTTGAAAATGTTACAACAGAATATACAATTCCTGTTAAAGTTGTATTAACATATACTGATGATCTAGGAGAGACTAATACTTCCACACAATCAATGCCTCTATTATTGAGACCAAAAACATTCATGGAATTAACAAATGATGGTGGAATTTGGATTGGAGATTTCTTTATTGCACCTTATGTGAGTATAGGTACTATAGTTGGTATTCCTGCAGGTGCTATACTGTCTCTAATTATTCGTCGTTCACAAAATAAAAAGAAAGAATCTTCTGAATAATATACAGAAAAAAAAGTGTATATAGATGAAAAAAGTGTTTTTGCCATGCTAAAGACAGTAAGTATTGCAGGAATTGAGGAGCAAGGAGTTCCATTCAAAAAAGAAAGTACCAGTTTAGATGAAGCAACACAACATGTTTCTATTGGTAATTTAACTTGGATCGAATGTGTAGTTGATGATATAGCTAGTGAAACTCCAAAAATTCTTGAGAAATTAAATATCAATATGGATTCTAGTACATTACTTTCTGGTTATCTAACTGAATATGAAGACGTTGGTGACACTCTGGGAATCATGGTTCCTTTCATCTTTACTGGTGAAAATAGAACACAAACTTCACCATGTTTAATTTTCATAAAAAAGGATCTAATTGTTACAATACATGATGACTATGGTGGAAAAATTACAAAATTATATAATTATTCTAGCTCTCTAATGAGAAAGCTCCCACAAACTCCAGAGAATTGGGCTGATAGACAAACAATGCTACTCTTTAGATTACTTGATGAGGTTAGTGAAACAAATTTCTCTGCTCTTAGAACAATAATAGAGCGTGCAGAACAAATTGAAATTGATCTTGCAGGTTCTCGTCAGATACATCGAGATTTGTCTACTGAACTATCTAATATGAAAAGATCACTTTTGTCTTTTCTTAATGCTGTTTGGGCAACTCATGACACTGTAAGAAATCTAAAGTATGGTGATCCTGATATGTTAACTGACGATGATGATATATTAGAAAAATTCGAAGTTGTTCTTGCAACTCTAGATAGACAAATTCAGATGGCAGAAAATGTAATGGAAATTATTTCTACCGGCATTACTGTAATTCAAACAGAATCTACAAATCAATTAACCAAATTGATAGTTTGGTTAACTGTAGCCGCTACTGCTGTTCTAGTACCTAATACACTTGCAACTATATTTGGAATTCCAGATCTTGAATTTTCTTACGTATGGGTAATTCCTGTATTAATATTTGCTACAGCTCTTTCATCAATTATCACATTTAGATGGACTAAGCAATATAGAATTTTACCATTTGGTTCGTCAAAACTGAAACGCATAAAGCGAAAATTCAAAAAATAGTCGCAATTAACACATGTGAGCTATAAGATTAATACAACAAAAAAAATTAGTTTCTTTGTGGCCTCTGTCGTCCAATGGCTAGGATAGGGGATTGTGGATCCCCGGATGGGTGTTCGATTCCCCCCAGAGGCCCCTTAATTTTTAAAATATTCCAAATTTGCTTGATTCCATTTCTTCTTTTAAAGCAAATTTTATTTTCACATCTTTTCCATCCATTTTTTCAGACAATAATGAAATGAATTTTTTATCTAATCCTTTTCCTTTGTATTTGTTAAATTCATCTCCCATCATATCTGCGAGTTTAATGACCATCTCTCTGTTCACAGAAGCTACAAAGAAGTGCCAACCAAATGCAAACTCAGAATCAGTTATCAAGAAATCTTCTTGGCCGTGAACCATTTCTTCCATTCTGCCTAGTACTCTTTTGATTTCCTTGCTAGTTTTATCATATTCTGTTGCAGAAACATTGATGTTTATTCTCTCTTCCATACTATTGGTTGATTTTTGGAAATAAAAGGTTGACTTGATTATTTTAACAAGTGCTCAACTTCAATTCCAAAATATTCCTTAAGAATTGCAATGTATGATTTGATTGAAACTGGTATTTCTTCTCCGCAGGCAACTCCAAGATTCTTTGCATTTATCCAAATTGTTAATGCTTGAATTATAACAAGAAATCTATCATTTTCTGGATTATCTCGACCTATTGACTTTGTGTATCGTTCTGCATATTCCCATGCAGTTACAAATCCAATACATTCTGTATCAAATACTGCCATCAATTGCTTTTTCAAATCATCTGTTTCATTAAATGGAGTTTCATTCATGATGTATGGAAAATCAACTTTTTGTGGTAAACATCCTGGTAATGGAGCCCAAATTGTAATTATTCTAACATTACTTTTTAATTTTTTAAATTTCTCAATTAAATCTTCTAAAATTTCTGCATCCATAAACCAACATAAAATTACATCTGCATCATTAAACTCTGCTTTACGTACATCTTGTTCAATTACTTTGATATTGGAAATATTTTTTTCACCAATCATTTTCTTTGCGGCAGTAATCATTTTCTCTGAATTATCTATTCCAATAGCATTTTTCACATTAAATTCTTGTCTTGCAATTGCAAGACTTGTTCCATCCCCACATCCTAGGTGATAGAATGTATCATTTTTTTCTAAATTTGTAAATCTGAAAATTTCTCTTATTGTATCTGGAGGAATTTGAATTTCTTCACCTGATATGATAGATTTTGGTAATGTAGACAGATATTCTTCAATTTTCATTGTACTGCTAAAGTTTTAAGGGAATTTATTCTCTTATGCTCTCTAAAACTGATACTGCTTGCCATAATGTGGTTCTCACAAATGAGGGTACATTTGGGTCTTGTGTGATATCATCTAAACTACTAATTGCATTGGCTGCTCTTACTGATATTGAATATTCTTCTGTCTGTAACTCTATAATCAAGTCTGAAATTGTTTTCTTGAAATTTTTTGGTGTAGAATGGCTAGTTGCTAGTTGATTGAGTGTTTGAATTGCACTCTCCATTGCTTGTTTATTTTCTTCGCTCATCTCTCAAATCTCTATGAATACATCTTCTGATTCTATTACCACTGTATATGAGTTTAAATCGTTAATTTTTGCAGGAAATTTTTCCATTTTACCTGTCTCGCAATTAAATTCCGCTGCGTGCCATCCGCACGTAACTGTTGAATTTTCTAATTTTCCTTCTGATAAACTTGCACCTGAGTGTGTACATGTATCATCACATGCAAAATAATTTCCATTTACATTTGCAATTAGAATCTCTTTACTATCTACAGAAACTTTTTTCATTTTTCCAGATTCTAACTCTGATGATTTACACGCAATTATTCGTCCCATGAACTAAATCGATTTTATATTCTTAATAATTTTTCTTATTTTATGGATAATCCTCCTCGACTAGCTCAAATTTCTGATAAAAAAGATGTCTTGAATTTTTGCAAAAACACATTCTCATGGGGTGATTACATACATGAGGTATGGGACAATTGGATTACTGAAGGAAATCTAATTGTCGTTGAAAATGAAAAAATTCCTATTTCCATGGCACATGCTGGATTTTATCCTATGGAAAAAATGATTTGGATTGAAGGAATTCGTGTGAGTGAAGATTTTAGAAAAAAAGGCATAGCAGAAAAAATGATTAATCATTTTGAAATAAATGCAAAGTCACAAGAATTTGAAATATCTAGAATGCTCATTGCATCTGAAAATATTCCTTCTCTTACCTTGGCTAAAAAACTTGGATATGAAATAATTTCCCAATGGAATTACTATTCTTTAGAATCTAAACAAATTTCTCAACAGAATATTGATATGTCCAATTCATGTTTGGATGAATGTAAAGAACTAGATACACAAAATCATCATTTTATTGAATCTTGGAGATGGATTCCATTAACTAATGAACGAATAAACAAATTAAACTCTGAAAATAAAATATTCTGCCAAAAAATTAATAACAAAACAATCGCTTTAGGTATAATCACTGAGTCTGAATCATTTGAAAATACAATAATTTTAGAAATTCTTTCTGGCATCGAACCTGAAAATATGATAAAATTTGTACAAAATCTTGCATATGAAAAAAATTATTCAAAGATTAGAATACTAACTGAGCTTGAATCATTACCACAAATCAAAAATCTAGAAAATAAATTTCCATTTTATTTAATGCAGAAAAAACTCTAATCTACAAATTTGACTGTATTTGTAATTGAGCCCAACTTTTCTATTTCCATCTCTATCAAATCCCCATCTTTTAGATATGGAATATTTGGATTGTTCAATGCAACTCCTGCAGCAGTTCCGGTAGAAATTATATCTCCTGGTTCTAGTGTCATGGATTTACTTAGTATGGATATTATTGATGGAATTTTTATGAACATATTTGATGTTGTAGAATTTTGTCTAATAGTTCCATTAACTTTTGTTAAAAGTTTGAGATTTTGAGGATCATCAATCTCATCTTTTGTTGTAATCCATGGACCACATGGAGCAAACGTATCAAATGACTTTGCTCTTGTAAATTGTTTATCCATGGCTTGAATGTCTCTTGCTGATACATCATTTAGTATCATATATCCAAAAATTTTATCCATTGCCTCTTCTTCAGAAATATTCTTACATTTTTTTCCGATTATTAAGGCAAGTTCTACTTCATAATCTAACTCTTTGACAAAATTTGGACAAACTATCTCTGAATTTGTTCCATTAAGCGCGGTTCTTGGTTTGTTTACAATTGCTGGTTCCTTAGGAGGTGTCAATTTTTGTTCTTCTGCATGATCTTTGTAATTAAATGCCAAGCAAATTATTTTGTTAGGATTAGGAATTGGTGCCAGAACATCAAATTCTGATAATTCATGTTTAAACTCAATTTCGCTAATCTTTGGTAAAATTTCTTCAAACCAACCATCAAACAAAAAATCTCTAACATTCATTGGAATTGGTATTCCAGTTGATTGGGTAATGTCATCTTTTGTGGCAATTTTTCCATCTTTAACTAGTCCAAAAGTCTCTTTACCTGATTTTACTACTCTTGCAATTTTCATTTTTTCTCACTTGTGTGTAAATATGACTTGGTGTGTTGATTCTTTTCTACAATAACCAAATCTTATGAATTGGATTTCATCACCGTCTTTTAACTCTAAGTACGCCTGTTCCACAAAACCTTCTACTTCTTTTAGACTATCATCATTAAATTTCTCACCAAAAAATAACTGATCAGGAACTATAATTTTGATTTTTATTGGTTCTCCTGCAACCCATTGTATTTTTTTTTCAATATTTTCAGCATTTTCTGAAATAAATTCTGCAGTAAGTTCTGAACTATCTGTAATCTTCACAATTCCAATTCCTAAGAGTCTAATAGATTCTCCATTCTTCAAATCTTTTGCATCCTCACCTTCAATCATCACTGAATCATCAACAATGACAGTTCGTTTTCCTAAATCAACTGTAGGGTGATTTGGTAAATGAAATTCACTTGATGGAAGATTCGTAATTTTCAGTTCCTTTGGATTTCGAACCATGTGAAGTCTAACACTCTCAGAATCAATGATTTTCTTGTTAAACGCCTCTAGCGTTGCAAATGGTGAAACAGTATCATTTTTTGTTAAACCCAAAGACAAGACAAATTTCTTTACCGCTTCTGGTCTGATTCCTCTTCTTCGTAATCCCTCAAGAGTTGGTAATCTTGGGTCGTCATACCATGGAACCTTACCGTTTTCAATTAACGGTTTTAATGCACTCTTTGATACCGGCATTCCCTCCAAATCTAATCTGCCAAAAAAGATGAATTCAGATTTTTCCATTCCTAATTTATCTAAAATTGTATGATGGAGCTCTTTTCTTAATTCAAACTCCTTTGACCTCATGGCATGTGAAACATTGCTTATACTGTCAAAAATTATGCCTGCAAAATCATATGTTGGCCAAACTTTGTATTTTTGTTCCTGTCTTGCATGTCTTTTTGTGTTAATTCTGAATAGTGCAGGATCTCGCATAGTTGTATTTCCAGATTGCATATTTCCTCTAAATCGCAATAATGCCTGTCCTTCTTTGAAGCCTTTTTCATCAAACATCTTGTGCCATAGTTTTTCATTTTCTTCTAAACTTTGTTTCGTACATCTACATTCAATCATTTCCCGTCTATCTTTACTAATACTATCTTGACTACATGTACAAACATACGCATCATTTGATTTTATAATTTGATCTGCTTTTTTGTAAAGTACATCTAAACTATCTGAAACATATTCTACATTATCATATTTTATTCCCAACCAATCCATTCCAACTTTAATTGCAGCATAATATTCTAATCGTTCAGTTCCTGGATTTGTATCTTCAAACCTTAAGATCATTTTTCCACCGTGCATCTTTGCATATTCTTCACTGATTACTGCAGCCTTTGCATGACCTATGTGTGGATAACCATTTGGTGCAGGAGGAAATCTTGTAATGATCTCTTTTCCTTCTATATTTTTTAAAGCTGGCAAAAGACTTTCTTTTTGTGGTTTTTCTTTTTTTATCTCTAATAACTCTGGATATTTTTCTTGTATTTCCTTTTGCTGTTCTTCAAGTGGAATTTGATTTATTTCTGAAACAATTTCAGTAATTATTGGTGATATCTCTTTTGCTTTTTGTCTTAGCTCTGGTACATTTCCCATTATTTTTGCAAGAATTGTTTTATCTCTTGTTTGACCTTCATGTTCTGCAGCATTTTGTAATGCAAATTTTCTAATCTCATCTTTTATTTCTTCGTCATTCATTTTATAATGTCACTAACTTTACGGTATCCATTTTTTTGTTAGTCTGAAAATCTTTTGTTATATCCGTAACCAAGTTTGCTTCTCCTTTTAACATGAAAAGTTCCATGCATTTGTCACCTTCAATCTTACTGTGTAAATGTGTCGTGATGAGGTCTTCGTAGGAATGTTTGATTCCGGTTACCTGATTGTCATATTCGTCATTATGGACAACTAACAAAATGGCGTTGACATTTCCTGAAAGATCTTCTTTTTGTTTTTCTTCTGAAACAAAGCTTCGAATTCCTGCTCTAATTGCATCTGACCTACCTGAAAATCCAAGACTCTTTTGCAAATTATCAATCTGTTTTAGAATCTCATCATTTAATGAAATGGAGACAATTGGCATATGCTCGTTGTTATTAAGAAACATAAAAATATTAACAAATTGTTATTAACTTTTTACACATTTATTAATAAGATTTTTTGCTTTATTTTATGGGAAACAGGGTAAGTCTGCACGAAAGCAACCGCATGCTTCAGTCGTACATTCAATCTTGCCTTGTTTTCACCCGGGTTGATTATCTATGAATAAGAATTCATCAATTGCTATCGTAGCTGGTGTTGCTATTGCAATAGCTGTAATTGGGTCTGTTTTTGCGTTTAGTGGAATTTCAAATGACTCCGCACCTATGGATACACCTGTAACTGCACCACAAGAAGAAAAAATATCTATCATTACATCATTTTATCCATACCATGAGTTTACAAAAAATGTAGCCGGTGACTTTGCTGATGTTAAACAATTTATGCCATCTGGAGTTGAAGCTCATGATTGGGAACCACGAGCCCAAGAGATTCAGTCTTTGAAAGATGCTGACGTTTTTGTATACAATGGATTAGGAATGGAACCTTATCTTGAAAATATAATTGAATCAGGAGAGTTTGACAATATTTTATTTGTTAAAGCGTCTGACGGCGTTGAACTATTAAAATTTGAAGATGACCATGATGATCACGATGAACATGCAAAAGATGATGACCATGATGATCACGATGAACATGCAAAAGATGATGACCATGATGATTCTCATGCTGAAGAATTCCATGAAGAAATTGCACTAGTAATTGAAGAATTTGAAGAAGGACATATGACTGAATCACAATCTATTGAAGCTATAGAAGAAATACTTCATGAACATGAAGGTGACGGACATGAACATGGAGCACGTATAATTGAAGACATTGAGCATATGTTACATGAAATTGAAGATGGTCACATTACAGGTCCAGAAGGTTTAGAAGAAATTCACCACTTAGTTTCTGGTGAAGATGTACATGACGAACATGCAAAAGACGATGACCATGATGATCACGATGAACATGAAGAAGGAGGACACGATGGACATGATCATGATTATGAATTTGATCCACACATTTGGTTAGATCCAATTTTAGTAAAACAACAAGTTAATGTTATCCGCGATGGATTGATTCAAGCAGATCCTGAAAACAAAGAGCACTATGAAGAGAATGCTCGTATTTACAATAATAAACTGGATGCATTAGATATGAAAATAGGCACTGCTTTATCCTCATGTCAGAAAGACACAATTGTTCCATATCATAATGCGTTTACCTATCTTGGAGAACGATATGACATACATATTATGTCTCTAGGTGGAACGGCACCTGATGCAGAAGCCTCAGCTGCTGAAATTGCTGAATTTGTAGATTTTGTTAAGGATAATGACATCAAGGTAATCTTTTCAGAAGACTTAGTTGATCCAAGACTTGCAGAGGTAATTGCAGATGAAGCAAATGCTCAAGTCATGTTATTCAGCCCACTTGAAGCATTGAGTCAAGAAGAGGCAAGATCAAACGTATCTTACATCGATAAGATGGAAGAAAATCTCAACTCTCTAAAGGTGGCTCTTGAATGTCAATAAAACAATGTAAGACTGACCCTTCAAGTACTAAAGAAAGTGCTGATGCAGGAGTAAATGAGATTCAAATTGAAATAAATGATTCATCTTCAAGTCATAACAATAATTTTGCAATCTCACTAAAGTCAAAAAATGTAGATGTTGATAAACTACTTCCTATGGCAAAACAGTGGATAAAGGAACATAAAGAAAAGGCCTGGCAAGGCGTCTGACCATATGGTTATAATGGTTGATAATTCTCAAGTAATGCAAATGTTAGTAGATAAAATTGAAGAGATAGAAATAAGACTTCATAATTTAGAAAAATTTGCAATTAATTATGGTAATAATACCTGGCACTCTAAAGGTGATACTGAATGTCAGTAACTAATGTACTTGATGTAAAAGATCTTACAGTAAATTATGATAATCTTCCTGCAGTGGATAACATCAGTTTTGATGTAAAACAAGGTGATTGTTTAGGAATTATTGGACCTAATGGTGCTGGCAAGACTACATTATTCAGAGCAATCTTAGGATTACAACCATATTCTGGCAACATCAAATTATTTGGATATGAAGATTCAAAGTATGATTCAATTGTTCCACTAATTGGTTATGTACCACAAAAAGTAACATTCGAACCAAATTTCCCTGCAACTGTTTATGATGTTGTCTCAATGGGATTAATTTCTGACAAACGTATAGTACAGGGAGTAAAACTAATTCAACAATGTGATTGTTGCTGGAACAGAATATACCAATCAATAGAAAAGAACGATGATAAAATAACTCAAGCTCTACATACTGTAGGATTAGAATCTCTCAGGAATAGAAGAATCGGTGAACTTTCAGGAGGAGAATTGCAACGTGTCTTCATTGCAAAAGCCTTAGTAAAAGATCCTTTGTTGTTGATTCTAGACGAACCTGTTGCTAGTGTTGACGTTGAATCACAAACAAAATTCTATAATGTAATTAAAACAATCAATGAACAAAATAACATAACTGTAATCTGGTCTTCACACGACCTCGATGCAATTTCAAAATATGCAAACAGAGTTGCATGCATGAACAAGAAAATCTTTTTCCATGGAGAAAAAGAAAAATTCTTTTCAGACAAAGAACTTCTTAAAATGTACACTGAATCATCAATGCAAATGCACATGCATGATCATGAGCATTAATGAATAGGATGAAAAAATGATTCTCGAAGCTCTCTCTTATGGATTTATGCAAAAAGCACTGATTGCAGGTATTGCAGTTGGTTTGATTTGTTCATTTATGGGAACCTTTCTAGTGCTACGACGTTATTCTTTATTTGGTGATGGGATTGCGCATGTTGCATTTGGCGGTATCTCGGTTGGTTTATTCTTAGGAGTTTTTCCATTATGGACCGCGTTTATCGTATCAATATTTGGTGGATTAGGACTCCAAAAATTAAGACAAAGTACCAAAATATCTGGTGATTCGGCAGTTGCTGTAGTCTTGGTTTCTGGACTAGCCGTAGGTGTGATTCTGGTGAGTTCTTCTGGTGGATTTTCAGTAGATCTCTTTAGCTTTTTGTTTGGAAGTATTCTTTTGATAAGTCAGGAAGATACTATAATGATTCTTGCTCTTAGTGCAGGAATCATTGCCACACTAACCATTATGCAAAAACAATTTCTTCATCTAACATTCAACGAAGAACAAGCTAAACTTGCAGGTATGAGAACAACTTTGTTAAACTATGCTTTTGTTGTTCTTGCATCTATTACAGTTGTAACTTCTATGAGGCTAGTTGGAATACTGTTAATCTCTGCACTTATCGTGATTCCAAATATTACCGCAATGCAGTTTGGTAAGGGATTTAAAAAAACAGTTTTCATATCAATGAGTATTTCAGTTATCTCTGTAGTTAGTGGAATACTTCTATCTTATTCACTCAACGTTGCACCATCAGGAACTATAGTTGTTATAGCAGTTGGAATCCTAATAGGTACTCTTCTTTTAAAATCTACAGGCATACTGGGAAAAATTGACATTAAGAATCCATCAAAATTAACACATAACAGCTAGGATGGAACTGATTTGAAGGATTCACTTTTAGATCTTGCAATGAAAAATTTTGAGAATGAAAATTTTACAAAAGCAATACAACAGTTTGAAAAGATTCTAAAATTAGATCCTGAAAATTCTGAAGCAATAATTAACAAATCATCGTGTCTTGCAGAGATTGGAAAATATGATGACTCTATAGATCAACTAGAAATTTTTCTTAAGAAAAATCCAAATGATTTTGATGCATTATACAATAAAGCAACAACTCTCTATGACATGGATCGACATGAGGAAGCATTAGTTACATTTGACATTGCATTGAAAATAAATCCAAAAAGTTCTAAAGCACTTTGTAACAAGGCAAATGTCCTTGTTGCATTAGGAAGACATGATGATGCATTATCTGTGTATAATCGTGCCTTACAAATAGACCCGAAAGATATTGAAATTCTAAATAATGTTGGTATTGTGTATGCAGGACAAAAACAACATAAAAAGGCAATAAAATACTTTGAGTCTGCTATTGACAAGAAAAAAGATGATACTGATTCACTAAGTAATCTTGGTAATTCTTTGTTAGAAATTGAAAATTACAAGTTAGCATACGAGTGTTTTAGACAAGTAGTCAAATTAGATCCAACAGACTTTGATGCAACTTTTCGTCTAGGTATTACCTGTAACAATTTGAAGATGCCCGCCAAAGCATTAATCTATTTTAACAAACTACTTAGTCGTGATAAAAACAATGTTGATGTACTAATCAACAAAGGATACTCATTACATCTTATGGGGAAATATGGACGTGCTATACTTTGTTACAAACAAGTTTTAAAACAAGATCCAGATGAGATTAATGCAATATACTACATGTCTAAATCAACTGCAAGACAAAATGATGCAAAACAAACATGTGAGCTGATTTCTAAACTATTGAAGCTACAATTCATCAATGACCTTGACCTTGACCTTGACCATGACCATGACCATGACCATGACCATGACCATAAACAGGTACACTTGATAGAAAAAATTCAAAAAGATTCTGACTTTAAACGGATGAGAACAAATGCTAATTTCTTGTTCCTGTTGAAACATAACTAAAATTCAAAAAATTCCCTCCTATTTTCTAATCACGTCTACTGAAATTGTTAAAACAGCTGGTTTTTCATCTAAAACAGTATGATAAAGACTCCTTGTCCATTATGTGATAAACAAATGGATGAACACAAAAAAACTCAAATTGAAAAATGTTTATGGACATTTGTCCGAGAAGCAAGGAATCCAGTTGCATTTGCTGCTATTAATTCAAGAACATGTCCGGAATGTGAAAAAAAGATGTTAGATCATAACCCTTCTCAAGTAAATGAATGTGTGAAACAATTCATACTTGATGTTGAAAGTTTAGAAATCTAATTCATTAGATGCTTCTTTTTACAACAAAATCTAAAAGACTAACCATTTCTTTTTTATCATTTCCTGAATAACTATCAAGTGATTTTGTTGCCTTTGTAGCATACTGTAACGCTTTTTTACGAACTTCTTCCTCAATTCCTAAAGAACGAATTGTATTGACCGCAGTTTGTACATCTTTTTTTGCAGCGTTTGATTTACCAAAAACTTTTAGAATTTTCTTCTTGTCATTTCCTCTTGCTTTTCTAATTGCTAAAAGAATTGGAAGTGATTTCTTACCTTCTCTAATGTCATTTCCTACCGGTTTTTTTGTTACTTTACTATCTCCCATAATTCCAATTAAATCATCTGTTATTTGAAAAGCAATTCCAAGATTTCGTCCAAATGTTGATAGATTCTTTACATCTTTTTCTTTTCTTTTTGCACAAATTGCACCCATTGCACAAGATACCTCAAAAAGTACTGCAGTTTTTTTCTCAATCATTTTGATGTATTCCTTTTCAGTTGGAATTCTTTTATTTTCTGCAAGTTTTACATCATCTACTTGTCCTTCACAAATCTCTACACATGCTTTTGATAGTTTAGTAACTAATTGAGTAGTATGATTTGGAGAAAGTTTTGATTTTGATGAGATTGTATGATATGCTTTAGAGTATAGAACGTCTCCAGCTAAAATTGCTAGCGGCATATCAAATTTATTGTGAGTAGTTGGAACACCATGTCTCATTTCGTCATTATCCATAATGTCGTCATGTACTAGTGTAAAATTATGAATCATCTCTACTGAACTTGCAGCAGCAATTGCATCTGCTTGTTTTCCCCCTAAAACCTTACAGCTTTTCAAGACCAGATATGGTCGTAATCTTTTACCACCATGGATTATGAGATGTGCAGCTGCATCGTACAGTTGTTTAGGATCTCCAGTCAATTCTTTTTTCAGGAATTTGTTTACAAATATAGCATTCTTCTTTATTGATTCTGATGGATTCAATTTACCAATCTCCAATTATTCTCAGGTATGTAATGTTTAATTGCTTTTTCATAATTTTGCATTAATTCATCTTTTGTCCAATTAGAAATCATTGAAGAAAATTTCTCTTTTGTTTCTGATTCACATTCTGCAAGATAGTATAATGCAATGACCATCCATGGACAATAGATGTCTACGTTATTTTCGAGTTCTTGTTTTAATTCCTCAGGTGAAATCCATTTTATTGCAGAAATTTCATCTTTGATTAATGATGATTCTTCAAAATCATCAACAACACCCAACAGTGTTCCACAAACCTCATTTTCTGAACCTACATTTTTGTATGGAACATGATATTCAAACT
>JAOMDR010000005.1 GCA_028345575.1 Candidatus Nitrosopelagicus sp. | reverse complement strand
TGATGTATTTGTCCTTGTCCAATCCCATCTATTTTTGCGTATAATGCATCTTTAATGGGCGAACTTTCACTCATAGATTTATTCAATAAATGCGTATCTTCTTTCCCCTCGTTTATCTGAGGAAATTTGTTCAACATGTTCTAAAATGAATTCTTTTTTTGCATTAAGTATTGATTGGTCTGGTGTACGTTTATTCTCATGTAGTTCTTCATAATCTGATAAACTCAATCTTTGTCGTTCTCCAATTTCTGTTTCTAAATTCATTTCTTTTACAATTTCTAGGTGCTCTGGTTGTATCACTCCGCTGAATACCATTGCACTACTACCACTTCCGTATGATGCAAATCCAAAACGTTTTCCGTCCAAACTTACGCCTTTCTGGAATTCATATTCTAAACAGCTTCTGAATCCTAAGTACAGTGATGCAGTGTAGAGGTTTCCAATACTCTTTGATGCAATCAATGAACTTGCTACTTTGCTTTCATAAATTTCCTGGTATGTGTCTGTTTTTGCAAACCTCTTTGTAAATTCACTATCTTTTGCCATGAATTCTGAATCTGAAATAATTGATTCGATTGTTCCTCGTGGATCGTTTGGTATTGGTTCTTCCATCCCAATTTCTGCAATTACTTCTTTCCATTTCGGTGTATTTCTTAATTCATGTCGAACTAAGTATGCGAGTGCTTTCTTTCCCATGTTACTATAAGGTAAATGCATATTGAAATAATCTATATGGTCGAGCATACTCTGACCATCTTTCATTTCTATTAATCCTGTTTTTAGTGCTTTTCTTTTGTAATCATTTAGTGCATTTTTAACTTGAATTAGATATAGTAAGTTAGAATATTGACCGTGAACAATTGGAGTTTCTTTTCCGAATGGTCTGTAAAAGTCATATTCATTTTTAATTGATGTTGATGTTACTTTAGGATCAAATTCTAAAAGTCTTGGTGAATCATTTAACAACATTGCAATTGCTCCTCCGCCCTGTGTCATCTCACCACTAGAACCTAAATCATATTTTGCAATATCTGATACAACAACTAATGCATTTTTATCCTCAGATTCTCCTGCACGAATCCAGTTTGTATTATCATATAATGCATAAGACCCACTTACACATGCAAATTTACACTCAATTCCTCCGCAGTGTTGAAATGAACCTGCTCCGTAAACTTGTTCTAACATTCCAATAACATACGAATTCATTGCTTTAGATTCATCAAAAGATGATTCAGTTGCAACATACAATCTTCCAATTTGTTCTGGTGATAGTTTATTTTTCTGCATAATTTTCAAACATGCATTTGCAGCTAAACATGCTGGATCTTGATTAGCATCTACGATTGCCATCTTTGAAACTCCTAATCCTTTAACTAATTTTTGAGGATCAAGACCTCTTGCTTTTGCAAAGTCTCCTGCATCCATGAATAATCGTGGAATGTAAATTGAAATATCATCAATTCCTGCTGCCATTAGCTATGCCCCATGATGTGGGTATATAAGATTTCTAGAGTAAATATGATTTACGTATTGATGAATTTTCTGGCGATCTTATTCATACTATTAGAAATTTTCTAATTTTCAAGCATAGAATTGAAAACTCTTTCAAATACTTCGTATGGTTGTGCACCAGACAATGTTTGCACTTGCTGACTATTGGATGAAATTACATAAAATGCCGGCGTTCCCGTTATTCCTAATTTCTGTGCATCTCCATTACTTGCAGCAATTTTTTGTTCATATCGTTTATCAACACTACATTCAACAAATGCATCCATGTCTAATCCAATCTCACTTGCAAATCTTAGAACATTTTCATTACTTGCCCATCCGTTATTTTCTCCGCTCCAATTAGTAAATAATATGTCATGATATTCCCAGAACTTACCTTGTTCTGAAGCACAATGTGCTGCATGAGCTGCACCTACTGAATCTTGACCAATAATTGTATAATCTTTAAAGATAACATTGACTTTTCCAGTCATCACATACTCGTCAAAAATTTTATGCTCAGTATTTTGAAAATGCACGTTACAAAAATGACATTGATAATCCCCAAATTCGATTACTGTGATTTCTGCATTTGGATTTCCAAGTATTGGTGATCCATTTTCAAAAAATGTATCCATTGTAATTTGTACTGGTTTAATTTCTTCTTCTGTCAATTGTTTTTCTACTAATGGTGCAGATGATTCTGATAAATCTCCAATTCCAAATACGACAATTGCAATACATATTCCAGAAATTATTGCACCAATTGTTAAGGATGGCACATGTAATGTCTGTTTTTTAGCAGTTTCTTTGGTACTGTTTTTGTTAATATTATTTTTTTCTGAAATTGTATACTCTTTTCCCTCTATAGAAAATGTAAAATCTTTGTTTGAATCTTTCGCTTCCACAAAAAAATGACTAAATCATGTGATTTAATCCTTCCATTAATTATAAAAGACTGGATTCTCTAACAAATATTGATGAAGAAAGTCTTTGTCAATGGTTATGGTTCAATTGGCAGTCGTATAATCCAATTTCTAAAGGATGATCCTGAAATTGAGTTGGTTGGGGTTGGAAAATACTCTCCAGATTCAAAAGTAAATGAAGCTATAGAAAAAGGGTTCAAGGTATATGTACCAGAAAAAAACCAAAATGCATTTTCTGATTTTACTATAACTGGAAACATTGAATCTGCATTAGATGAATCTGATTTGGTAATTGATGCGTCTCCAGGCGGAATTGGTTTCAAAAATAAAAAATTATTTTATGAACCTAGAGATATTTTGTCAATCTACCAAGGTGGTGAAACCATAGATGGCGAAAATGCTGTTTCTGATTTATTATTTAACTCAAAAGTAAACTACGATGATGCAATTGGGAAAAAACACGTCATGCAAGGAAGCTGCAATGTTACTGGAATGGGCCGTATTTTACAACCTTTACGGAAAAATTTTGAAAATTCAATTAAAAGATTTGATGTTACATTAGTAAGAAGATGGGCGGATATTGAACAAACAGATGAAGTTGTACCTGATACCATTGAATTAACTCAGAGCCCACATCACGGAGATGATGTAAAATCCTATTTTGGAAAAGATGCACCTTTGTTTATTCGTGCAATTAAAGTTCCTACTAGACAGATGCATTTACACATGATGGATATACGATTCAAAGAAAATACTCCATCTGTTGATGAAATTCATAATATATTCAAAAATGAATACGGTGTTGCAACACTGTGGAATGCGAAAGGAACCAAAGACATAAGAGATTTTGCAGAAAAATTAAATTTTAGTTTTAAAGATACAAACATGATTCACATACATGCTAATATGACACAAAAAATTGATGATACAATTCAAATGATGTATTCTGATGATCAAACAGGAATTGTAATACCTGAAAACCACATGCTATTACAAGCAATGTTGTTTAAAAAATCACATAAGGATGCTGTCAAACATACTGAAAAATTATTTAGCATGTCTGAGAAAAAAAATTTACTAGAATCTAATTTCAGTAAAGAATAATCATTTGATTTTCTCTATTCTAATTTTATCTGGTTTATTTTTTGAAACTTTTTCTACCATTATTCTTAGAGCGTCGATCTCAATTTTATCTCCTTCTTTTGGTATGTCTCGTAATTTCTCATGTAGGAGTCCATTCAATCTAGAATAATCATCTCCTTCGGGTATGTTGGTTTTAAAAATTTCATTAATTTTATCAATCTCGATATCTCCATCAGTTAAAATTACATCATTTCCTTCACTTTGGAATACTTGTTGCACTGTATCTTTTTCATCATGAATTTCACCTACAATCTCTTCAAGTAAATCTTCTAGTGTGACACATCCTTCCACCCCTCCAAATTCATCTACAACTATCGCCATGTGTGTCTGCCTTCCTTGCATTTCTTTTAGCAAATCACTAACACGCTTTTCTTGTGATACAAAAATTGGGTCTCTCATTATACTTTCAAGTGATACGACTTTTTCATTTTGCTCTAATGATTTCAAAACATCTCTGACATGTACAATTCCTATTATGTTATCGCTATTTTCTGAATATACTGGAATTCTTGAAAAACCACTATTGTTAATTTCAGGTAATGCTTCAAACAATATTTTTTTAGAATTTAATATGAACATTTTTGTTCGTGGTGTCATGACTGAACGAATTACTATGTCATCAAAATTCAGTGCTCCGTGAACTAGTTCGCTTTCTTGTTTTTCTATAGCTTTATCTTTTAATCCCTGATCAATCACCCCTTTGATTTCGTCTTCTGTTAATCCTGGTGGATTGTCACTACTTCCTGTTAAACTGATAATTCCTTTAGTTATTGCTTCTAAAATTCTAACTACCGGATAAAATGCATAACTGAATGCTAATAATACTCTGCTATATCTTGCCGCAATTTTTGCGGCATTTGCATTACAATACGTCTTTGGTGTTATTTCTCCAAAAACTAGTATGA
The DNA here is from genome assembly GCA_028345575.1 of Candidatus Nitrosopelagicus sp. Taxonomy (GTDB): domain Archaea; phylum Thermoproteota; class Nitrososphaeria; order Nitrososphaerales; family Nitrosopumilaceae; genus Nitrosopelagicus. Next base: position 51,625 of record JAOMDR010000005.1, on the reverse strand, counting down.
GGAATGTCATTATCCCAATCACTATTGCTAAACCATCATTTCCAAATATTTTGAGTGCAATGTCTGTTGCAATTGCAGTGGATGCAACATTTACTAAATTATTTCCCAGATTAACGCTGGCCATCATGCGGCTAGGATTTGTTTTTAATTTTAGAAGAGTTGATGAACCTTTCACTTTATCTTTTACCATTTGTTCAATTTTTGAAATTCTAACTCCGACTAATGCTACTTCTAGTCCACTAAAGAAACCGGAAAGTCCAATCAAAACTACCAGTAATGGTATCTCAAACTCTAATTGCATTTGACAACCTCTAATGATTTTATTTTATTAAAATGAACCCTATTCGTCATATATTGTAGTTACACCACATTTCAGATTAATCTAATTTAGATGTGGTTTGTATTAAAGCCTTGAGATTAACTAAAACTGATTTTCTATTATTTGAGCCTAAATTTTTGGTGGTCTAGCAAATCTGTTTTCGGGATTATTGTGATAATCAATTGGTAGGAGTGGTTCCTTTTGACGTCCAGTTAAAATCCCTACAACCTTATCATCTTTTTTAATAATTTCTTTATCTCTTAACTTTTTTATCCCTGCAACAGATGCACCGGATGCCATTTCACAATCAAACCCATTTAATCCTACTACGGACATTCCATCAAGCATTTCTTTATCGGTAACTTCTTCTACAATTCCATCGGTGAAATCTAAAGCACGTAATCCTTTTGCAATGTTTGAAGGTTTTCCAATCTGTATTGCAGTTGCTTTAGTTTTTGGTTTAAGATCCTCATTCACATTCATTTCATTATAGAATTTTTCAATTAATTCAAAATTAGGGGCACCATCGTTCCATCTCAATTTTTCTTCATCAAAAATTCCATTAAATAATTGATAAAGTGTATTTGCTCCACGTGCATTAATTACCGCTATACGCGGAATTTTTTTAATCCATCCCCATTCGTATAATTCCATTAAACTTTTTCCACAACTTGATGTATTTCCTAATGCACCTCCTGGATAAACCAACCAGTCTGGAACTTCCCAATCTAGTGCTTCTAGTGCTCTGTATGGAATTGTTTTTTGACCTTCTATTCTAAATGGATTTACTGAATTTACGGTATAACTTCCTGGTTCTTCCGCTGCTTTCAATGATTTTGTAAATGCATCATCAAAATTTCCATTAACTTTTACCATCTGTGTTCCAAATTGATATGCTTGACTTAATTTTCCCGGTGCAATTTGTCCATCTGGAATGTATACGTCACAATCCATATTTTCATTTGCAGCAAACATGCCTGCCGATGCAGATGTGTTTCCTGTAGATGCACAAATAATTTTTTTTGCACCCATCATCTTTCCATGAGTAACTGCTGCAGACATTCCATTATCCTTGAACGAACCACTTGGATTGTATCCTTCAGGCTGAAATACCACATTTTCATTATTAATTCCAACAAATTCTGCAACTTTGCTCATATGATATGGTTTTGACTGTCTTCCTTCTGCTCCATCTAATGAGACTAAATGTTTTGAACATTGTTCAATATCTTCTGTTTCTATTTCACAAAAATTTAATAATTCTCTAAATCTCCAAACACCACTTTCATTGTAAATACTTCCTTGTGGATTTCGTCTTTCATAAAACACATTTTTTAAATTTGGGTTTGGTTTATTCTCATACTTTACATCAAGTAGAAACTCACATGAATCACATTTTATAGCCAGTGACCTTATTGGGTATATTTTTCCACATTTCGGATTAATACATACAAGTTTTGCTTGCTGTTGCATGATTCTTACCCTATTTTGCTACTAATTTAAAGGCTGGATTGATAATGTTTACCTCATATTTTCATAATATTCACTAAGTAAAGATTTACAACTAATTTTTTCTTGTCTATAGTATGGTTGTAGTTGATGAATACTTTCATGATCTAATGAAGAAAATTTTAAGCAGTTATGATATAATTAAAAATCTGGGTGATTCTAAAGAAGATTTTTTTGTATTGGATGTGGAATTAACTAAGATTAATGGTTTATTGCGAGTTTTAGTTAGAAAATCAGAAGAATTTTCAGATAAAAATACGGAATTTTCAAAACTACAGAAAAAAATACAAAACTATTTTGAAAATCATTATTTTATTGGAGAGCTTGAAAAAATTAAAGATGTTTATTCTGAGGATCCGTTGAGAGTTAAACACATTAGAAATTCAATCATAAATTCACTTCAAGATGAAAAAATGATTTTTAAAATATACGATATTGCCAAAGATTTGAAATAACTATTTCTTCTTTTTTGAAATTTTAGAATCTTTATCTTTTAGTTGTTTATCCACTTCAGATTTTTTGTCTTCAACGGCTTTGAAAACTTCTTGTATGAGTCCATCCAAATGTCCATCTGAAACATCAGGGGATACTGATTCTGCAATATTATTAATTGCAGCAGAAATCTCTGAACTTACTTGTTCAAAACTTTCAGGATCTTCAGCTGCCGTTGCGTATAGTGCTTTTAGATTATCAACCTGATTCAACACTTGATCAGTTAAAGTTAATTTGTATTCTGAACCGTCTACTGAAATATCCTTTGTTATCATAAATTTTGTTCAAAAAGTAGGTTCTTAAAGTTTCTGACGATTAGAATACTATCATATCTAGTGCATGTGCATCGCTGATCAGAGTGGTATGTCTAGAATTTACAACATATCCATTCTTAATTTCTTTTGTAGGAACCCATCTGTTTGTTGAGGTATAGTGTCTGTCTTGGACGAGTCTCTTTTCCACTTCTTCGATATCTAATTCTCCTTCTTCAATTTTTTGTGTTTTAAGATGCTTGATGGTGATTATAACTTTAGTCACTTTGACTCTATCGCCAAATTTCCATTGCAACGGTGTTGTTTCATCAGACACTTCAATAACCTTTATCTTCATTTCTTTATCGCCTAGGACGTTTTTGCTAATTAGCATACGTTCGTCGATGAAATCTGAGAAACTCATACATTTTTCAGTAATTTGGCATTAATAAATAAAGACAAATTTTCTTCTAATAGTGCTAATCTTCTCTTGAAGCTATTTTTTGATGTCTAGATATGAATGGCATTTTATAATCGACTAAATCCATTTTTTCCTTTTTACCATGAATTAATGAATATGTCATGCCATCGTATTTGCATACTATGTCTGTAGGTATCTTTTTTTCATTCCATGTTTTGTAAAATTCTCTTAACTCTCTTTTTTCATATTGACCTACTCCAATTCTCTTTTTTGATAGAAATTTGAATGCGAGAACAACTTTTCGTGTTTTATACACTGTAAAATTATTTGTCCAACTTAAGCATCGAGTTATCTGATCAAATGGCACTGTTAATGTGGTGCCCGTTCCAGATTTAGCTTCAATCGTGAATATTATGCTATCTTCATTATTAACACATAAAATATCTGGCAATGCAACGCTAGGAGATCCTAGTCTAAAGGCTTTCCAGTTTTCCAGTTTATTGAATCGTTTTACTAGTGTATCTTCCCAATTATATCCTCTTTGTCTTCTCGTTTGCGCAATTTTTTTAAAATTAAGTAATTTTGTTTTATTTTCAATTTTTAAGTTAGATCTCATGAATTTTGTTCATATTATTGAATATAGTAATGCAGGTTATTCTGTAATGACCTATTACTAATTGTTTTCAACAATAAATGAATAATTAGGTTTTGAGTTAAATGACACATTCATTCTAACCAGTTGCCCCACTTTCGGTGATGAGGTGGATGTTATGTTGCCCAAAATACGTATTCCATCATCAATTTCGATTAATCCAAAATACATAGATTCTTTTTTTGAAAATTCCAATATTTTTCCAAAATTTGTAGATTTTTTCCAATCAGATTTACTATTACATATGTGACAAATTTCTCTAGGGGGCCATATTGTATTATTACACTTTTTACAATAACATATCTGGAAAACTCCCTTTTTCAATTGTTCCTCAAAAAATATCAATTTTGTAATACCATGATTGAGCTTGATGTTCCTGCTGCAGACATATTATGAATTAATCCTGTTTCTGCATTAGAAATTTGACGTCTGTCGGATTTACCTTGAAGTTGGTTTGTAATTTCAATTGTTTGAGATATTCCTGTAGCTCCTAATGGGTGCCCTGCCCCAATCAATCCTCCGCGCGGATTTATCATTCTATTTTCAGTATTGAACAAATTTCTAACAAACTCTCCACTTTTTTCATTTGATGTCATACCTAATTCAGATATAGCCATTAATTCACAAACCGAAAATGCATCATGTACTTCTGCCACATCGATATTCCTCGGTTCAATTTTTGCCATTTTATATGTAGAATCTGCAGCTATTCTAGTACTTTCAATTTCTCCAAGAATATTTTTGGTAAAGCTTGCAGACATAGTTTTTTGTCCAATACCCGTTATCCACACTGGTTGATCAGATAATGCTTTGGCTTTCTCTTCAGACGCCAATAAAATTGATGAACTTCCTGAACATGAACGTGAACAGTCTAAAATTCTAAGGTCCTCGGTAATTTGTTTTGAATTCATCACTTCGGATATCGTTCTAGGTTCATTACTATATGCAAATGGATTATCCATTGCTTGTTTATGGTTTTTAGCAGATACGATAGCTAATTCTTCTTCTGTTGTCTCAAATTTTCTTTTATGAGATTTTGTTAGCATTGAACCCCAATAGATTGGATGTTCGAGACTTCCTCTAGATTTATCCCATTCTAAAACTTGTCCAGGATTAGTTGCTGATTCTGCACCAGAAATTAGCATTATATCGGATAATCCTGAAGAAATGTATGCATACGCAGAGATGATGGCGTTTGTGCCAGAACTACAAAGATGTTCAATTGAATGTGAGATTTTTGGACGTATACCCATAGTTTCAGATAAAATTGCGCCGAGATATTTTGAATTGTTATTTGTAGAAACAATAACTCCTTCTACGTCTTTTAAATCACAATTATTTGTAGATTGAATACAGTTACTTGCTGATTCAAAAAGTAATTTTTCAACATCGCCGTTATCTTTTGAAAATTTTGTTTGTCCTGTACTTACTATCGCTACTTTATTCATTTGACTTTCCCGAAAATGTTTTAGTTAATAATTCAAATGATTCTTTTACATTACCTATTGGATTAAATTGAATAATAGGCAAGTCTATACCTATATCTCGAAATTCATTTAATTTTTTTACTGCAGTATCCGGTGTTCCGGCAATACATAGATCATCTAACATTTTTTCTGGAACAAATTTATCTAAACCTGCCAACCCACCTTTTTTATATTCCTCATAAATAACTTGTATTTCTTTAGAATATCCTGTTGATTGTAAAAATTCTCGATAAATTTTTCCTACTGCGATGTAAAAACTCAGAGTCTTCTTGGCACGGTTTCTAGCTTTTTCTTGTTCATCGCTAATACATGTGATTATCTGTAATGATGTATCTATTTTTTTCTTTTTTTGCATTCTTGAAATCGTTTCTTTCATTTCATTTTTTGGTCTTAGATAAAATATCACTCCATCTGCAATATCCCATGTCATTTCGACCATTTTTTGATTAATAGCCGCCAAGTAGATTGGAATTTCTTTTCTTACGGGTTTTGTTAACAGTGAAAAATCTTTCAATGAAAAAATCTTTCCAGAATAATTTATTTTTTCGCCACGTAATGCCATGCGTATGATTTCGACATATTCTTTCATTCTTTGCACTGGTGATTCAAATGAATTGCCGTGAAAATCTTCTACAATTGGCACACTGCTTGTGCCGAGTCCTAGTATTAATCGCCCATTTGAAATTGTGTCTATAGTAGATGCGCCCATTGCAATTAAGCTTGGACTTCTGGAATAGATGTTTATGATCGATGAACCAATTTTTGAAAATGTATTTTCCTTAGATGCAAGTCCCAACATTGAAAAATTTTCCATCCCCCAAGTTTCAGGAATCCACATAACTTCGGGGTTAATCTCATTTAGTTTTTTTGAACACTCTAAAACTTCCTCAATTGAAAGTAATGACCCTAGACTGTAAGATAATCTGCTCATGTGAAATATTTAGAATATTTTTTCAATTTTATTTCTTTTGAACATTCTTCTATATCTTTATGAGAATCTATTGAAAACCATAGCACATTCTTGAATTTCACCGTTTCTAACGTCTTATTTCTTACCATTTTTGGAAAAACTATTTCTTCCAAACTTCCTTTTTTTGGAATTAATTTTGCAATATCTTTTGAAAGATGATATATCCCGGGATTCATCCAAACGTCAGTTACATCTTTTTTCTCATTAAATTTTAAAATTTTATTATTTTTAATACTCATTGTACCAAACTTTGTTTTTAATTCATTTGAAGCAATTGTGTTTGGTTTTCTTAGAATTTTTCTTAGATCTATATTTGTGATGATATCTCCATTTAGTACTAGAAATGATTCTTCATCAACATGTCTTAGTGCTTTTTTAATGGCGCCACCTGTACCTAAGGGTGTTTTTTCATTTGAAAATATTATCTCACATCCAAAATTTTTCTTCTTCTTAAGAAATTTTTCTATTAAATTTGATTTATACCCGCTTGAAATTATGATTTCGGTTATATCATATTTTTTTAAATATTTTATAGTGCGTTCAATTAGTGGTTTATTATTAATTAGGATTAGTGGTTTTGGAATTTTATCTGTAATTGGTCGTAATCTTTTCCCTCTACCTCCTGCTAAAATTATCGCTTTCATGTTAATTGTTAATTTTTTCTATTTTTTAACTTATGTTAAGCTATATGATCATCTCAAAGGCAGTTAATCCAAAGAAATAACCTATTAGTACCATTGTAACTCCCCATCCGCATGAACCTAGTATTGTATACAACAAAAATTTTTTGATATTCATTTTCAATAATCCTGCTGGAACTGAAATCATTTCTCTAAACACTGGAACCATCCTGCCAAAAAGAACTGCTTTATCCCCATATTTCTCAAACCATCTTTCAACTCGGTCTAATTTTTTTTCAGAAATTCTAACTTTGTTTAGATATTTCAGTAATGCAGTTCTACCTAGTTTTAAAGCGATTAAATAAATCCCAGTTGAACCAATTGATGCACCTAATCCTCCTACAATGCCTAATAGTATTGCCTCTGCAACACTTAGACCATTTTGTGATGCAATGAATCCTGCTGTTGGAAATACAGCCATAGTTGGAATTGGCGGAATTATCGTTTCAATTAACGCTGCAACAAAGACGCCTATATACAGATATTCAGAAAGTAAATCTGCAATCCATTGAACTAATACTTGTAATTCACTCATTATCTTTTTTCTCAGTTATGTAATAATGTAGTTCGGTGTAACATTCTTTGCAATACTCTTCGAATTTAGTATGCTCACAATCATAACCGTTACTAGTGTTTTCTCCGCATTTTTCACATTTTTGCATGTGAAATCTAATTTGACGACTTTTTTATTTTTATTGCACCTAATACAATTTGGAAAATTCCAGGTGCAAATAACATCGCAATTGATGATATTGGGTCTCTATCTACTCCTTCAGGGGCAGGACTTCCGACCATTGCTAATCCTCCGATTAAAATTAGAACACCTGCAATTATGATCATTCCCCCCAATCCTTTAGATGATTCTTTAATAGATATGAAGAATGCAATTATTGGTAAAATTAATGCTGGTCCTCCCAGTCCCATGCCTCTTTGCATGTCATTTAATGGCAAGAACCCTTCATGGTCTGGATTACTCATTGCAACTGCAACATCTGCACCATAGAGTACTAACAATCCAATGGCTATTCCAGTAATTACTACCGATGCTTTTAGTAACATATTGATTTTTGAAATCAAGTATTAATAAACCATTTTGGCGTTTTGGAACCAGTACTAGGTTTTTTTTGGTTCAATGACCAGATTTCTCTTTAGATCTTCTACTTGAATAAATAATTCTTCGATTCCTAAATTTTCTTTATCCACTATATTCACATGACCAATTTTCCGTTGAGGTTTTGATTCCAATTTTCCATACATTTTCAGATGAATATTGTCTTGTTTTTTTATCAGTACATTATATTCCCCTTGAAATGTTTTAGGTCCCAAAATATTGTACATTATTGTAGGTGTTTTTATTGATGAATCTCCTAAATCCATCCCTAAAATGGCTCTAAGGTGTTGTTCAAACTGTGATGTGTTACATGATTGTAATGTATGGTGGCCTGAATTATGAACCCGTGGAGCAATTTCGTTTATTAAAATTTCATCATCTTTAGTAACAAACATTTCTATGCCAAAAACACCGGCTCCATGTAATACCTCCATAGTTTTTTCAGCAATTTCTTCTGCTTGTTTTTTTACATTTTCTGAAACTCGTCCAGGGGCAATTGTAGTTCTTAAAATATTATTCTCATGAATGTTTTCTACTACAGGATATGTTGCGATTTCTCCTTTTGTATTTCTTGCAGCTATAACTGAAACTTCTTTTTCAAATTTTACAAATTTTTCTACCATCAAAGATTTACCTGAAAATAAATCTAATGCATCATCTATGTCTGATTTTGAATTGATTTTATAATTTCCTCTTCCATCGTATGCATCTCTTCTTGTTTTCAATAATAATGGAAGTCCCATTTTATCTATCATTTCATTTATTTCTCCTTTATTTTCAACTTTTTTAAAATCTGCAACTGCAATCCCATTTTCTTTTAAAAATTGCTTTTGAAGCAATTTGTCTTGAATAATTTTTAATGTATCTGGAGATGGATTGATTTCGGTGTATTCTTCCAATTTTTTTAAAACATCGCTATTACCAGATTCAATTTCATAAGTTATGATATCTGATAATTCGGATAATTTTCTTATTGCTGATTCGTCTTTAAAATCTGCAATGATTTGTTGAGCTCCAACTTTTGCTGCAGGGCAATTTTCAGTAGGATCTAAAACTATTATTTTTGATATGTCCTCCAAATTTTGTGCGGCTTCTGTAAGCATCATTCCTAATTGACCTCCGCCAATTATCCCTAAAATTTTACTCATACTGTAAAACAAATTTTGTATTACTAATAGTTTAGCCGAGAATTTTTGATTGAAATTGTTTAAAAATAGGAAAAAGCATGAAAAATTATTGGTAACAAAAAAACCCCTTGTCGGAATAATCATGGGTTCAAGCTCTGATAGTCGTATAATGCATGGTGCAGCTGAGATATTAGATTCGTTTTCAATATCTCATGAAGATCAAATTATTTCTGCACATCGAACTCCTGAAAGATTAGATGAATATGCAAAACATGCTGAAAAGAGTAAATTCAAAGTGATTATTGCAGGTGCAGGTGGTGCCGCGCATCTTCCGGGTATGATAGCATCACATACAACTATTCCTGTAATAGGGGTTCCAATAATGGTGTACAACGATAAACAAATGAAAAAAACTGAAAAAAACAAATACTCTGCATTTGGAGGTCTTGATTCTCTTTTATCTATCTCAGAAATGCCTACGGGTTCCCCTGTTGTAGCTGTGGGTGTGAATAAAGCATCTAATGCAGGAATTTATGCATTAAAGATTCTTGGAAATTCATATCCTGAAATTAAAACAAAATTAAAGAAGCATAAATTTGACCAATACACTTCTGTACTGAAGGAATCTGAAGAACTAAAAAAACTAGGTCTATCCAAATTTGTGAAAAAAAAGTTTCGTTAAGATATTACCTGAAATTTAATATCTCGTTCTTGTAAGTGATTGATCAATTCATTTGACTGATTTTGATCTTCAGTTTCAAGACTAATCGTAACTCCTGCAGAACCTGCACTGACATCCGTACTCAATCTATCGTGGATCACTTCTACAATATTTACATTGATTGAAGATATTTCATCTACCAATTCCTTTAATGCACCTGGTTTATCTTTTAAAAGAACTGAAATTTTTAACATTCTTCCCATTCCTGATAGTCCTTTAGAAACAATCTGTCCTAACAAATACATGTCAATATTGCCGCCACATAAAATTGGAACCACTGTTTTTCCAGGTTCGGGTTTATGTTTTAAAATATATGCAAGCGCTACTGCGCCGGCAGGTTCGACAACAGCTTTAGAACGTTCCATCAACAGAAACATTGCATTGATTATATCTCTATCATCCACCGTTACAATTTCATCAATCCTTTGCTTAACTATGTCAAAAGTTATTTTTCCTGGAGTCTTTACAGAAATTCCATCCGCAATAGTGGTATCTCCACTAACGGTTTCAAGTGTATTGTTTTCTATCGATTTTTTCATTGCCGGATATGCGCTTGATTCAACCCCAATTATTTTCACATTTGGATTTTTTTCTTTAACTGCAGTTATTATTCCTGCAACCAATCCTCCCCCTCCGATTGGAACATAAATTTCATCTACGTTTGGTAATTGTTCGATTATTTCTAATCCAATAACTCCTTGACCTGCAATTACATGTAAATCGTCAAAAGCATGAATTATTGTTGCGTTTGTTTCTGAAGATATTTTTTGAGCATGGGCCCATGATTCGTCATATGTTGAGCCTTCAAGTACTACCTTGGCGCCATAGCCTTTTGTTGCAGCTACCTTTGCAGGAGATGCAGTTTTTGGCATCACGATTGTACATGGAATATTTTCTATATGAGATGCAAATGCAACTCCTTGAGAATGATTTCCTGCAGATGCAGCAACCACACCATTATTTTTTTCTTCATCAGTTAATGATTTAATTTTATAATATGCGCCACGAATTTTAAATGAGCCAGTTTTTTGCTCATACTCATTTTTTAGATATACGTTAGCTCCACAGATTTTACTAAATGTTTCAGAAAATACTAAAGTTGTCTTTCGAATCACTTTACTTTGAGTCTCTCTTGCTTTCACAACATCGTCATATGTTACCGTCATGGACTTGTTGCACATTCAATCAGTAAATAATTGTTTGAAATGAATTAATTTTTTAATTCGTGCCTAATTTTTTCATAATCCCTAAATATGTGCGATCAAGATGTAGATTATTAGTCAAGAGGTACAACTCCCCAAGGCATTAAGCCTATGTACCCTTGATTAAGAATTAATTTCTAAAACTACATCTAAAATTTTTGTAATGTTTCGTTTGATTAGAATTTTATTTTTTTCATCTATAAGTGCGGCATCTACTAATCCTTGTTTTGCACCGTTGTCAACAAATTCTAAATCTATGTTGCATAGACATCCTTCTTCGCCATTTACAAGTTTTTGTTCATCAATCATTACGGATGTTGTATGAAATGTTTCTATCAATAAATTATCTAATTCTCTGAATAGTTCATTTTTCTGACCTTGAACATCTACTACCTCTGGTTGTGAATCATCTATCATTTTTTTAATTTTTTTTGCTAATTCTTCGTCGTTATAAAATAATTCAAATAATTCTTGTTTTGGCATGTCTTTGAACCCTAACTCGTTTAATTTTTCAATTATTAACCTCTCTCCTTCTTCTTCATATTTTGATTCAGAATTACCATTACTATCAATTAGTTCTGCTAGTTTTTTTTGTAATTCTATCACTCTTTGTATTGGTTTGTAATATAGTAATACATGATATTGTAACGATATATGCAATGATAAAATATAATCACCAATTCTTATTTCAGCTTTTGTAAATATACGTCTTAGATCCTCATCTGAAGAATATGTAACTCCTTGAGAATTCCATTCAGAGAGATATGATTCAAATCCACCAAAAAATACCTCTACATTTTTGATATCAAATGTTTCAACTTTTTTAGTGGTACTATCACCTAACATTACATCACAGTCTACACTTCTTGTTGTATGAATAATTTTTTTTAGATATTCGGATTGGATTTTATCATTGATGTTATTTAATTCTAAAATGAATTCATTGTTTGTCGGATTACCTATTCTCACATGATTTCTTTTAATTACTTCCTTAAATTGTAATCATTTATGGAAACATATTCTAAGAGTGTGTGTGAGTTAAAACATGAATTTGTAAAAGTGTACAAAGGAAATAGTCATACTACTGAAATTTTACCCGATTTGCCTAATCCAGACCTCAAAATAGAAAGCCAACAACTTTTCTTATTACGTAAATTTCTTGACGCCAATCCCATTTATTCAAATCATATATCTGAAAAAATTTCTAAGAAAGATTATACAATTTTTGAAGGAGATTTGAATAATTATTGGATTGATAGCATCAAACACGATGCCAGCTATGCGCCATTTTATCCTACATGGATGTTATCTGCATGGGGCTTGGCATTAAATGCCCAAACTTTTGGATTTGAACAAATTATCGATATTGGGTCTGGCGATGGCAGAATTGCATATTGTGGAAAAGTCTTGGGTCTAGACTCGATATCAATTGAAATTGATGAAAATTTGGTAAGCATGCAGGAAAATCTGTCAAAGAAAACAGGGGTTGATTTTAACCCAGTATGTTCTGATGCAACATGTTATGATTTCAAAAAAATTCCATCAAAAAAAACTATTTTTGTGATAGGTGGCGTTCCAGAAATTGGAGAGGTCTTAGCAGAATCCGTTATTCAGAATGCGCTAGAATCTTCACATATTACTAATTCATCATTTGTACTTACTGGAAGTCACTCACATCGAGAATTCTCGAGAGATACGACACATTTTGGGTGGGGGACCTCCATCCGAAAATTTGAATTAACGGTTGTATCTACAATTTCACTACCAACTTATTGGACTATGGATCAAGAATTTGAGACACCGTATGTTTTCACAAAAAAAGGATAAAACACAGTAATTTTTTAAGAATATGATAATGGGAAATAAAGAAGATTCGGTATTACCTTCTACAAGTTCAGAACAAGAAGACACCAGTCAAAAAGGTAGTGTGGTGGATATGATGCTTGGAAAGAGTGATGAGAAGGTAATAGATTCTGAAACAATGATTCAAGAAACTCAAAAAAGAATTTGGAGTTCATTAAAAAAAGGGATAGAATATGATGCGACGGTAGATAGATCCGATGCATATCTTAGGCAACATGTACATGAAAAACAATCCATGGTTGTAATGTATGTTGATTTGGTAGGGTCTACGGATATTACGTTAACATTACCTGAAGAAAAAGTTGCAATAATAATTAGTTCATTTGCACAAGAAATGGCATTTGCTGTTAAACATCATGGCGGATTTGTTTTAAAATTTGTAGGGGATGCGGTAATTGGATATTTTGTTCATGCAAGCTCTTTGATTGCTGCAGATAATGCAATTAGTGCGGGAAAATCAATGATTAAGATTATTCAAGAAGGTATTAATCCAATTTTGAATCAATACGACTATCCAGATTTATTTGTAAAAATTGGCATTGACTTTGGAACTAATATGATTGTCAGATATGGGTCTGATGCTGAAAAATCACATGTAGATCTTTTAGGCCCTGCTATGAATATTGCAGCAAAAATTCAAGGGAAAGCGAAACCTCAAGAAATACTCATAGGTGAAGATGTCTACAACAGAATTCATCCTTCATTACGAAAAGAATTTTCAAAAAAGATATGGGGTGAAGATGAATGGAAATATCATAGCAGGGAAACTGGAGAGTTATACCCGGTTTACTATCATTCGGATTAAATGGTAAATTTATCTGGACATTCTACATGTTCATAGTGATGTTCGGTGAATTGTTCTTCTACAACATACATTACAATTTTATGTAATTCGTTGTCTCTGATTATCTTTTCACATTTTAGACAACGTTTCACTTTATTGCTTTGCATGAATCAATCCAAATTCATGATCGCTATAAGGATCTGCGATCAGAAGAATATGACTAAAAATCGACGTTTATTCACAATTTGAGCACAAAGGCACTATACGAATGCTAAAATATTGTTCAAAAGCCTTCATAGTATGGATATGGGATTCTTTAATCAGAAAAAAACACCATTTAATGCAGCTGATGTAAATCACGGTCTTGAAAATTCCGTACGTTACCCTCCTACAAGCAGACCTCCTACCGGAGTTACAGGAATTAAGGAAATTCGAGAGAAATTTAATCAAAGAAATGCTTCCATGATGCCAAATCTTGAAGATTTCAATCAAATGTTTCGTCAATATGCAGACGGTTTACTGAATGGTTCTGAATCAATATTCCCTCCAGGTCATCCACTTTACAATAAAGAAAAATCATTTTCACTCCTAAAGGAAGCAAATGATAAGCTACTCAAAGAAAATCTTGAGTTAAAAAAACAGATTGAGAAATCAGAGAAAAAATCATCACAATCTAATTTCTAATAAATTTTTTATATTTTTGAAGAATTTTATCTAAATTGGTAATCTCGGATTCAGTGATTGTTTCCTTTTCCAATATATTTTTGAGAATTAGTCTCTCAGAAGTCTCAAGATAATTAATGGCGTCGGATTGAAGTATTTGGTTAATTTTTTCTTTAGGAATAATATTCAATTTGAAAAATCAATATTTAATGTGGTTTATTAATTATGGAATATTTTAGACATGTATGAACCGTCAATCTTGGACAAAAACTGTTACACAGAATAGGATAAAATGTGAACAAATTCTATCAATTTCCAACGATATACGCTATGCCGGAGTTTTCAATGAATATGGTCGTACAATATCTGGAAAAATTAGACCAGGTGTGAAACCCATTTTTTCTCCAGATTTAGTACGCCATGAATTTTTTGCGATTGCCTCGATGATGAGATTAAGGGGGGAAACATCAAAAACATTAGGTTCTGTGGAATTTATTTCAATAACTCATAAAAAAATTAATATTCTATTATTTTATAAAAATGGGATAACATACTATGTCACAATTAATAAAAAAAATAAATCAAATACCCTCTTAGTAAATAAAATAAAAAAAATAATTACTCGGGCGTAAATCCCACATATCCTGAAGTTTGTTTGTCTTTACTTTCTGAGAAATCAGGTTCAAATAAAGAAATCATATATCCATCAGGATCTAAAATAATTGCATTCTTACCCGCTTGTCTTTCTTGAATATCTCGAAATATTTCTATCTTCGCAGCCGATAATTCATCCATCGCAGAATTTAAATCTCCGATAGTTAATCCAATTAAAATTCCATTTTCTTTTGTTGAACTTGTATGAGATGTTGTAATTGATGCAGGATGTAAACTCAAAATTCCTCCGGATTGCTGACCTAAATCCACCCAATTCCGTCTTTCATTTTTTATTGGCATTCCTAAAACCTCGTGATAAAATTTAATCGATGCATCCAAATCTTTTACTTCTAATATTATATTTCCAATTCGTTTAATGTTCATACCCCATAAACAACATTATTAGATATAAGATTTTATGGATTTACTTCAACCATAGTTTCAGTTCGTTCAACACCTGGAATTTTTTGTATTTCGGTGGTAACATCTTTAATTTCAGATAATTCTTCAACGTCAATCACTGCCACTGCATCAAATTGACCACTAACAGGGAATGATTCTGTAATTCTATTTATTTTTCTTAATCTTGCAGCTATCAATTTTTTTGGAGATTTTACAAGTATCACAGCCCTTACCATCCTAAATCCACCTCTACTTCAATTAGTGTTTCAGTATTAACAATTTCATTTACATTTTTTAAATCAATCACAACATTGTTAATCTCATCTATTGATGAGTTCAAAATTACAGATATGTCTGCCCGTCCAGTTACAACCATTATGTCTTTAGAGATTTTTCTTTTTTTCCTCAAAATTTGAACCACTTTATCCACCATGCCAGGTTTCACAGTAATCATGCATAATGCTTTCATGAATTAGGCATCATATTGTATGTGAAAAGTATTTCTAATCTGAACTTGCTTCTTGAGAGCGGGCTTCTTCTAAATATGCACGTCTTTCTTCACGTTCACTTTCTTTATCTACTGATAAATCATCATCAACAATCACTATTCCTGAATCCAAAGGTTCAGAGTTTGATTTCTTTTTAGATGCTTTCTTTGTAGTCTTTTTAGATGCTTTCTTTGTAGTCTTTTTTGCATCTTTCTTTGTGGTTTTTTTCTTTTCTACCATGTGATTCGATGAAAATCAGAATATCATCTTATTAAATATTTCACTATGAAGAATTATAATGCCGAGGGGGGCTTTTTGACGACCTGTTCAATGCCGTTTCAAACGCGAATACCGAATAGAAATATCCTGCCAATAATTGTGCCATTTCATCACAATCGGAGGGTCTTTTCCCCATTCCATCATAATCATAATGTCAAATCTGACACATCGAGAAAAAACAACAGTTACAAAATTTTTAATTAATTCGTATACACGTAACAACATGGAAGAACAAGACAAAATTTTGCAAAATGCTCAGATATTCCATTCCATATTGAACATTATGAAGGATTTTCAAAACGACAAAAGTAAACCTAAAGCGATTGTAACAAAAGCAGGAATCAAGAGAATATTGACATGTGAAGATCCAGAGAAATCAAAATTGCTTGGCATTACAAAACCACTTTTACTTGAGAGTGGTGGAGGATCTAGTATGTTAGCTAAATATCTTGAAACAATGGACGAATTAAAGTTGGTTACACATAGAGACGCTAAAAAAGAAGATGAAAGAGAAATTAAAGAATGGAAAAAAGATAATCCAATCAGCAGGATTCAAACTAATCTAACGGGTCATAATATACAAGTATATACAATAACAGGAAATGGAGAAAAATTATTAGAAGCGTATGATAACGTAAGAAAAATTTTAAAAACGAGTGAATGAATAAATCTTTTTTACACGATGCTAATTCCTATTTGCATCATAAACGAATCGTTTTTCAGATGAAAGTAATGTGTCTCTAATCATATAAAGTAATTTAACATACTCATCTGCTTCATCAATGTGATTCTTGTCCGAATGGAATTTTAAAATTTGTTTTCTAAATGCATTTTTAATCTCCTGCTCTGTAGCAAACTTTGTAATGCCCAAGATATCATAGTATGTAGGTTCGGAAGTTTTTTGTTTTGTATATCCTTGTGAATAATCTCCAGAATAGGTCTTTTCTTTTGATTTGTGATTCCTTGGAATACGTACGCATCTCAAAATATCATATATTTTATCCAGTAATGACGTCGAGTATGTTCCTTTTCGATACGAATCACTAAACGGATCACATCTTTTCCTAGATTTGCTGGCATAATGAGAGGATATAACAAATCCAAGAAGTACTGCAATTACAATTCCAATCAAAGACCATTTTTTTAATTCATCAGAGTTCTGACCATTACTAACATGTGCAGTTACATAGATTATGATTGCAAAAATAATTCCCAAATAGAATATCTTTTCTTTTTTGTTCATTATGGATTATCACCAATTAAATCACCGATGTCAAGTTTACCGTCAATGTTGGCTCTCAAAACTCTCCACGCATCTACAAAGCCGGTCCAAGGTTGGTCTTCAAACCACAGTCTCGCTATGGTGGAGGTTTGTTTGTTGGTTAATCTTGCAACATAGACAAATTTTGTTTCATATACACTTTCATCCTGCCAGTCACTTACAACATACCAGCATCCAAAAATATAGATAAATCGTATCGAATCTCCAGTATCAGTTCTTTCAAAATAGATCATATTCACATCCTCATTAGATTTGGATAATTGTAAATTTGCCAATTCTTTCATGGCTCTAAGAAAATCTATTGGTTCAGGATTATCTTCATTGTTTTTGTTCAATAGGTAGTTTCTCTGCCAATAAATGATGGAATTAGAAGGAGTTCGCTCCCCGATATGGAAAGATGTTTCATCCCATTTTGCTTCTCTATCATCCCATCTATCAGATCTACTCATATTCAACACCCCACAAATTTCTCTCATATTCTAGATTTCCAAATTTGCCATACCTCTCATATCTTTCAAGTATGATGTAATACACAATGGTCTTCTTACAATTTTTACAATGATATGATTCTGTGAACCTGGATGCAGATGGATTTTGTTGTGTTTCCAGAACACAATCTGCGTTGTCACAACACATCATCTCTTTCACATAATCATCCGATGGCTTATCACTCATTGTTGAACAACTCCATCTGTTCTCCACGTTGCTTCTTTCTTCTTTCTTCTTGAATTTTCCTCAAGAGTTTGATTTCTATGTGATTCATACACGATTAAGAAATAGTTGATTATTATCTGGGAAGACATAAAAAATACCGACAGGTAAAATTCGAACTGGAAGGTTCAAAATTGACCTTCCGCTTTTAATATAAAATTAAATCAATTATTTCAAACATTGTATTTTACACCGGAATATATCGAAGTCCTAGAAAAATTAGCAAGAAATGGAGATCATTTTGAGGCAATAAAATCAATAGATGAAATATATGAAAAATATGATTCATTAGATAAGATTGAAAAATTTCACTATGATCTGCTTAAGGCTACTTGCATGATACACACAGATGATTTATCTAACGCATTAGAAATTCTTAAGGAAATGGATCCAGAATTTGCAGATCCAACCATAGCCACACTAAAAATGAAAACTCTTGCAAATCCTCAACAGTTGGAAAATGCAGTAGACATATCTCAGCTTATCATGGCAAATGATGATGCAAACTGGAGAGATAATGTTGATTTTTTACTTGAATCGTACAAAACATGGAGTGCATATTGGACTAATTTTGGTGAAGGTGATAAAGAACCTAGCAAAAGCTTTACGTGGGAAAAATGTAATTCATTATTAGAGGAATTTCTAAAACCTGCAATGCTAAAAAATAGCAAGAATATTGAACTCTTACTAGAAGTATCTACAACAATTAGCATAATGGCAATAACAGGGGTAAAGGACGGGTCAGAGAAATTCTCTTATAATGCAAGATGTGAAATTATGAAATCTGCAGGAGACTATCTATTAAAAGCTCAACGTATTTTAGAAAATTCTTACGACTCTAAAAAGAGAGCAGAGATTAGTCGTGCGTATATAGTATATTATCAACAATGGTCCGATGTAGAAGAGACTAACAAGAATCATAACAAAGAGGATGTTTTACGTTACAAATCAAAGGCATTACAACACTTAACATATGCCATGAGATTTGAACCTGGCAATGCTGTTGACTGGTACACCAAATCATTCATAGAATTGGAGTTGGGTGAAAAACAAAATGCATTTTATTCTCTCATGACTGCATTTAATGTAAACGACTGGAAGGATAATGATGCCTTTCAAGAAAATCTTAAGGGTCTTGTAACTGAATTTAATGAAGAACAAAAATCCCAACTACTAGAAGTTCAAGCTTTAAGGCAAGACGAAAGTGACAAGCATTGGCTCTAAACGTTCAGGTAGTCAAGAACGAGTAAAAAAATTAGGCGTCGGGAGTGGGGTTGGTTCACTTTGCTCATATCCCTCCTTTTTATCTAGAAATTCTTAACTGAATTTCTTAAGTAGATTTTGAAAAAAGGGATTTGAACAAAGAGTAGAATGCCGGGGATAGGTTTTGAACGATTTGTTTGATTTTTTATTGTGAGTCGGCATTGAACAAAAAGTAGAATGCCGAGGGGGTGATTTGAACTCCCGACAGCCACGTCTTCAGCGTGGTGCTCTCCCAGGCTGAGCTACCTCGGCATGAAAAACTTGCGAATTAATTGAAATTAAAGCGTATCCTTTCAAGGATTCCAAACTATATCGGGGATTTTCTTTCGGTTGTTAATTGAACGCGCTAATACGAACATTAGATCTGAAAGTCTATTCAAGTATATTGCTGCATCACGGTTTATTTCTTCATTTTTAGACAGTGCTACTACATGAGTTTCTGCCCTCCTAGATATTGTTCTGGATAAATGAATAATTGATGCCAACAATGTTCCTCCAGGAAGAATAAAACTAGTCAAAGGTTCCAGTTGAGGTTCCAGTAAATCGATTTTTTGTTCTAAGAATGTGATCATTTCAGGAGTTGTTCGGATTTTTTTATCAGACATATTTGGATTTGCAAGGTCTGACCCAACGATAAATAGATCATTTTGAATTTTAATCAAAATGTCCTTAATTTCCGGATCTAATTCGAGAGATAATGCAATTCCAAGTGATGAATTTAATTCATCAATTGCACCGTATGACATGATACGTTCATCAGATTTCCAGACTCGTGAATTATCGAATAATGATGTTTTACCTTCATCTCCTGTCTTGGTGTATATCTTCATAAAATTTTGGATAACGCATACGTATTAAGGGTATGTTAAAATTTACATGGTGCCAACGATATTATCATGATTGAACTAAATGAAGGAAATGAATTATTTCTTAAAAAAAAATTTCAAGAAGCTATTGAGAAATATCAAATAGTTTTAGAAAAGGAACCCAATAATTCAATCGCTTTAAACAATAAAGGCTATTCTTTTAGTAAATTAAAAAAATATTCGGAAGCATTATCATGTTATGACAAATTCCTACAAAATAGTCCTAACGATAAAACCGTATTGATAAATAAAATTTCAATATTAAGAAAAACCAAGGAATTGGATAAAGCGATAGAAATTTGTGATGATTTATTGAGCAAGAATCCTAATGAGACGATTGTGTTATATCATAAATTGCGTATTTTAAAAAAATTAGACAAGTTCACTGAATCTAACTCAATATGTATAAAATTATTGAATATTTATCCTGAAAATGGGGATGTTTTGTATGATATGGCATCAAATTTTTTAAAACTAAACAATATTGAACAATTTCTAAAATTTCTTCAAAAAGCTGTAAATGTAATGCCCAATTTGAAAAATAAATCTAAAAATAATAAAGAATTTGAAAAAGTTTTCATGAATGAAAGATTTATGGATATAACATCATAACAAAGAACCTATTAAAACGAAATTAAATAAGACATTATGATTTCTGAATTCTTTTTTCAGATTGCAGAATTAAAAAAATTACCGCGGTCTGGATGGAAGATAAAAGTAGGATTAGAGGATTCAGAGTCAGTTGCAGAACATTCCTACATGATGTCGGTAATGTCTATGGTATTGTCAGATATGAAATCTCTTAATTCTGAAAAAGTGCTTAAAATGACCATCTTACATGATTGGGCTGAATCAAAAATCGGAGATTTTATGCCTGAACAAATCGGATATGATAAAAAATCTGAATTAGAAACCTATGCGATGAGTGAAATTTTAGAATCTCTTCCACAAAAAATTCAGGAGGAGTATACGAATATTTGGAATGAGTTTTTAGTTAGAAAATCACCTGAATCAAAATTGGTTCATGAATTAGATAAACTAGAGATGGCACTACAGGCAAAAATATATGAAAAAGATACAGATCCTGAAAAAGTCAAACCATTCATCATTTCTGCAGTTGAACAAATAATGGATCCAGATGTAAAGAAGATCTTAATGGACATCTTAAAATAAATACAAATTTACTTTTTAGTGTAGCAACATGTCTGAAAATAATGATGAATTGATAAAAGCACAAAATGAATTAATTGGGATTTTATTTGAGATTATAAAACGTCTTCAATCCAATAATGATTTGGATGCAGAATATTTTAAAATTATTAGTAAAAAAATTAGAACTGAAAATCAAAATTTAAGATTAGAACAAATTACCAAAGAACGTGAAGATAATGCAGAGATTGTTTCAAGATTGTTAAAACAGATAGAATCTAATTAATTACCACAACTACATGAGTCGCCGTCATTACAAGTATCATCTACAATTCTAAACTTATTTGTTTGTTCAAATTTTGATTGTGCATAATGTGAAATATTTACAATTCGTGATCTAACTTCTTTTATATTCCAACTACCTTCGTTTTCAAACCATGATTCAATTTCATCAACATCATACCTTTCCCCATTTTCATTAATTTCTTGAAAAATTTGTTTTATGAGCGATTCATTTTCGGATGTTAAACCTGATTTATCTTCAACCAGAGTTGTAATTTCATTTAAACGCATTATTGTTGTATTTAGTAGGGGCATAGAATTGTTAATTTATATCGCTTTTATAATATTTCTATCATATGCAATATTTCCAAGCGTTAAAGATGGGTCAAAAAAGAGTTGAGGCATCACGTGCATATCTAAACTCAATATCAAATGATAGAGCAATGCCAGCTTTAGCATTAAGAGATAACAAAACCAATGTTTGGGAACCTGTTGGGGAAGAAAATCTCTATGCAGTAGTTGATGAATCATCCGGATTCGTGTTAACTGATTCTAGTGGATATATTATCGCAATATGTGATTCAAAAGGTACCTCAAAATCACTAGTTCAGAGTCTTAACCAAGAACAAAAAGATAACATTGTAGAATTATTGAAAAAAGATAACATTGTAGAGTACAAAGGCAAAGTAGCTTTACCTGTGTAGATTTTATTAATGCCATCTATTATCATACTAAGATGAACAAATATTCTAAAATCATCGAAGTTAGAGGTCACCTCATAGATTCATTGGTTTTAACAAAAATCTTTGATAGAGTGATGGATCTTGAAGGGAAATTTGAAGTTATGAAAATTTCAGTTGGAAAACTGAAAACAGATGAAAGTTATGCAAAATTACGAGTTATTGGAAAAAATAGTTCACATCTGAATGAAATAATGACGGCACTACATAGAGAAGGTGCAACTACAAAAACCCAGAAAAAATGTAAAACAAAAACAGCTATCAAAAACATGGTATTTCCAGATAATTTCTACAGTACAACAAATAATCATACATCAATTTATCATAATAACAAATGGATTAACGTGGATAATATGATGATGGATAAATGTATCATCGTAAAAGGAAACAAAGCAGCATGTGTACCAATTAGAGAAGTTAGAAAGGGAGACAAAGTAGTTGTCGGAGAAGATGGAATTAAAGTTACAACCCCTGAACGTCCAAGAGAAGGAATGAATGTTTTTCAATTCATGGGAAGTGGAAGTTCGAGTGAAAGACCAACTCAACATATTGCACGTAAGGTTGCAGAAGATATCATTCGTACAAAAAAAGACGGTGGGAAGATTGTTTTAGTTGGTGGCCCCGCAATAGTACACACTGGTGCAGCAGATGCCGTTGCAAAATTGGTTAAATCAGGACACATAAATGCTGTATTGGCAGGAAATGCACTGGCAGTACATGATGTTGAATATGCAACACTTGGCACTTCATTAGGAATGAAAGTTAAAGATGGAACACTGGCAGTAAGAGGTCATAGAAATCATATGGATGCCATAAACTCAGTATTCAAAGCAGGTTCACTAAAGAAAATGGTGCAGCAGAAAAAATTAACACGTGGAATAATGTATGAATGTATTAAGAAAAAAATCCCATTTGTTTTAGCAGGCTCATTGAGAGATGACGGACCATTACCAGATGTAATTACAGATATTGCAGTAGCTCAAAAAGAATACAAAAAAGTTTTGAAGGATGCAAATATGGTCATCATGGTATCAACAATGCTACATTCAATTGCTACAGGCAACATGCTTCCAGCAAATGTCAAGGTAATCGTAATTGATATCAATCAACCAACTGTGACGAAACTTATGGATAGAGGAACGTGGCAAGCATTAGGAATTGTATCTGATGTAGGTGCATTTCTGCCAATGGTTGCAAATCAAATTGGAGGTAAGAGATGACAGTAAAAGAAATTGAAAATATTGATTTTGAAAAAGGAGATGGACTTGTTCCAGTAATTGTTCAAGATTCAGATTCAAAAGACGTACTTACCCTAGCATACACAAACAAAGAATCACTAGAACTAACTAAAAAAACTGGAAATTCATGGTTTTGGAGTCGTTCTAGAAATAAACTATGGATGAAAGGTGAAGAATCTGGAAATACACAGAAAGTAAAAAAAATACTCGTGGATTGTGATTCAGATGCAATAATTTACTTGGTGGAACCATCAGGTCCTGCATGTCATCTTGGAGAACAAACCTGTTTTCATAACGATATGAAATCTTAGAATCTATTGATTTAGTTTTGATTTGATCAATTCAAGTGTTTTAGCAGGATCAGCTTTACCTTTTGTTTTCTGCATTACTTTCCCAACTAGGAAATTCACTGTTTCAGGACGTTCTTTTGCATCAATTACTGCCTGTTTTTCATCTTCAAAAATTTTAGATATTATAGTATCAATTTCAGATGAATCCGAAACTTGACCCAAATCCATTTCATCCAATACAAATTTTGTATCTTTACCAGATTTCACAATTTCTTGAAGTGCAACTTTTGCAGAATTTCTAGTTATTGTTTTCGAATTTATCGCATCAACCAAGTCAGATAGGTGTTTAGAAGTAATCTTTGAGTTTTGTTGTTTTTCTTTGGTATCAATAAATCCTATAACGTCAGTTGTTATTAGATTTGCAATATCTTTTGCGTTGTTATCAGAGTATGCATTTTCAAATAATTTTGAATAGTATCTGTCTGATGCAATAATGTCTGCAACCTGTGGTGCTATATCGAATTTTTCAATATATCTTTCTTTTTTAGAACTAATACTCTCAGGCATATTTTCTTTTAATCTATCTCTTGTACTTTGATCAATTTTTACCCACGGAATATCATTTTCTAAGAAATATCTATAGTCTTGATCTTCTTCTTTACTTCTAGAACTAACTGTTATCTTTCTTCTATCATCCCAGTGTCTAGTTTCTTGAGCAATTTCGATATCTCTCTCAAACAAACTTTGTTGTCGTGTAATTTCAAAATGTAATGCTTTTTCGAGATCATGAAATGAACCTATATTTTTAATTTCAACTTTATTTCCCCCTTCAATTGAAACATTTCCATCTGCACGCATTGCACCTTCCAAACCTGGTTCTGCAACTCCTAGGTTTTCTAGTAAATCCGATAAAATATTCAAAAATACTCTAACTTGACGTGGGCTTTCAAAATCAGGGTCTGTCACAATTTCAACTAGTGGAGTTCCGGCACGATTGTAATCTACAAGCGTGATTTTGGTTCTTTCAGATGCACCCTCGTAAATGATTCGTCCAGGATCTTCTTCTAATTGAATACGTCTAATCTTAATTTTTTTATCTTCTACACTGACATAACCCTCTCCCCCCACACTCATATCTCCATAAACATTGAGTTGTGTAATTTGAAAATTTTTTGGTAAATCTGGATAAAAATAATTTTTCCTAAAAAATGCAATTTTTTCAGGCGTATCACAAGTTAAAGCAAGTGCAATACTGGTTGCAGATTCAACTGCTTTTTGATTTAATCTAGGTAATGAACCTGGCAACCCCATACATACAGGGCAAATGTTGTGATTTGGTTCAAACTCCCGATAATTTGCCTTACATGAACAAAATAATTTACTCTCTAACTTTGTTAGTTGACAGTGGATTTCCAGTCCTATTTTTGTCATAATGGAACCTCCGGCAAATTAGTCTTTGATTCTAATGCATATGCAGATTGGAATAGTAACTTTTCGTTCAAACTATTTGCCATAATCTGCATTCCTATAGGAAGTCCATTAATCACACGGTATGGAACGGAAATTGCAGGCTTGCCAGTAAGATTTGCAGTAACGGTATTGTAATCTAACAACATTAGCGTTACAGGATCATCAATTTTTTCTCCAAATTTAAATGGCTGTACAGGTGCAGTAGGTGAAATAAGATAATCAAATTTTTCAAACGCTTTATTGATTTCAGAGATTAATTTTGATTTCACTTTTAGTGCCTTTAAGAAATATTTGCCGGCATGCCCTGCAGATGGTACAAACCCGCCTAGAATAATTCTACGTGTTACTTCTGGTCCAAATTTTGCCCGTGATTTAGATATGTAAGAATTGTATTCATAGCCTTCTGATTCTAATTCATAACCATAACGTATGTTATCATAACGCGCTAAATTACTACCCGCTTCAGTTGAAGTTATCGTATAATATGCAGCAACTGTATATGGGATGGTAGGAAGTGTTACTTCTTCACACGAAGCACCTAAACTCTCAAAATCACCTATGGCATCTTTTGTAGCTGTAGAAACTTCTGAGCTTAAACCATCAGACGTAGTCATTTCTTTTATAATTCCAATTTTCTTACCTTCAATTCCATCTTCGATATCTTCAAGATAATTCACATTATCATTATTAATTGTGGTGTCATCATTAGCATCTTGACCTGCAATTACGTTTAACAAAAATGCAGAATCTTTTACAGTTTTTGTCATTGGACCAATCTGTTCAATACTATTTGCATAAGAAATCAAACCATATCTGCTGATTAATCCATATGTTGGTTTTAGACCTACAACTGAACAAAAACTAGCAGGGTTTCTAACAGATCCTCCGGTATCCGAACCTAATGATGCAAGACACTCATTTGCAGCAACAGATGCAGCACTTCCGCCTGAAGATCCTCCTGGCACATAGTCTAAATTCCAAGGATTTTTTGTAGGACCAAATGCACTAAATTCAGTAGTCAAGCCCATAGCAAATTCATCCAAATTTGTTTTACCAGTAATTACTGCATCTTCATTCTGTAAGCGATTTATAACCGTGGCAGTGTATGGCGCGATAAAATTTTCTAATATTTTTGAAGCACATGTAGTTTTAGTACCGGTGATGCAAATGTTATCTTTGATTGAAATAGGGAATCCATAGCATTGGCCAATTTTTTCTCCAGATGCTATTTTTTGATCAATTAGTTTTGCGTCGTTTAATACAGAATCGTTTAATGATAGATATGCATGTACATCTCCATCTACATCCTTAATTCGTTGTAAAGTTTCAGCGGTAAACTCTTCAACAGTAAAAATTCCAGATTTCACATCTTCGATGTATTTTAGAATAGAAGTGTTAAGGTTCATCTAATTCATCTTTGGAGCACGAACATAATGTTCACGGAAGTTTTTTAATGATTCAATTAATTTTTTATCATTTGGAATAAATTCATCTTTTCGTAATTCGTTTAATAATTTTTGTTGAGCAGTGATTTCTTCAGAAGATAGATCAATTTGGTCTAAAATATCAAAATATTCGAGCATTTTTTTTACACGGCTTACGTGTTCACCATGTTCTTCTAGATCAATTTTCATTAATTCTGCTACTCGGATTATTTCTTCTTCATCAACCATGTTTTGAAGTAAAATATCCCATAGATATTATTTTGCTAGGACGATTAAGGCGTTAGTCTGTCGACATCTCTAGGGTAGAACGTTGTATCTCGAATATTTTCAGTTCCAGTAAGAGCCATCATTAATCTTTCAAGACCGATTCCACATCCAGCATGAGGTGGAACACCGAAATCAAATATGTTAAGATGGTAATCAAATGCCTCAGTTTTCATGCCTTTATTCTTCATTCTATCCTCTAATTCAGATTTCTTTTCAATTCTTGTGCTTCCAGAAGATAATTCCAAATCTCCCCACATCAAATCAAATGATTCAGATATTTTTTCATCATCTTTCTTTACTTTAACATAGAAAGGTTTTGGACCCATTGGCCAGTCAATAATGAAGTAAAATCCAGTTAAACCGATTTTTTGTAGGTTTTTGGGATACAAATCATCACCCCATTGAGCCTTTACCCCCGCAGCCTGCATCTTTTCAATTAATTCAGCATATTTGTAACGTGGAATTTTATCCGGAATATCTGGAACGTTAAATTCAACGTCTGGATTTTCTTTTACAAAATTTTGAACCGTAGAAATGCAATTTTTGATTAGGTCTTCTATTCTATCCATTACATCATTGTAATCAACATATGCTTCTTCAAAATCAATGGAAATTGCTTCAGACAAATGTCGATTTGTTCTAGAAGGTTCTGCTCTAAATATTGGGGCAATTTCAAAAACTTTTTCAAAACTCATTGTTAATTGTTCTTTGTAAAGTTGTGGGCTCTGAGCTAAGAATGCTTCTTTATTGTAATAAAAGATTGGAAATAATGCTGCACCGCCTTCTGTAGCTGTAGCAATCATTTTTGGAGTATTAATTTCAACAAAATCTTCTTTTCCAAAATAATCTCGTAGTGCTTTCAATGTGACACTTCTTGCAAGAAATATTTTTTGTAAAACATTTCGTCTTAGATCAATTGCCCTTACTTCTAATCGGGTATCAATATTTTTCACAGTTTTTGCATACGGCTCAAATGGCGGGATTTTTTCAACTTCTGAGAACACTCTCATCTCACTTGGAACTACCTCAATTCCGGTAGGGGATTTTTCATTTTTTCTAGTTTTACCAATTACTGCAATTGATGAATGTTCTTTTAGATGGGACAGTTTTTCACGTATGTCATCATCACATTCTCCACTTTTTGTAATAATCTGAATATTTCCTAATTTGTCACGAATTGTAGCAAATACAATATTTCCATGACCGCGAACTGTTACAACCCATCCCATAACAACCACCTCTGTACCTTCACTCAGTGAACTTAATTCAGTTGAATGGTGTGTTCGTCTTAGATCTCCTAATTCAGTTCCAATCATTTAGTTTAAAGTAATTTTTTGGGTTTATTTTACATTTGGTTTATAATTTTTATTTTAGAGTATAATTGACAGTGTATGAATACGCGAGAGCAAGCTATTGCCTACATATCAGGGGCTATTGCCACATATTCACTTAGAAAAGAGTGGGGAGAGTTGGAAGATCAGGCATCGATGTATGATTTTCTAGCAAAAACTATTCCTGAAGATCTAGAATCTGAAGCAAAAATTGAGCTAATTGATGAGATCTTTCAATATGTGTCAACCAGATTATCTAGGGAATAGATTCAAAAAGCCAATCAGATAAGAAGAATTACTCTTGACAAGCATCGCCACTTTAGGGTCACACTGTTCTTTACAAGTTTTGAAAGGTGCGAAAGATGAAGGATTCAAAACAATACTTGTTTGTGAAAAAAAACGTGAGAAATTATACAGACGATTCAAGTTTATTGATGAATTGATAATAGTTGAAAAATTCTCCGAGATACTAGATGTAAAAATACAAGATAAACTCAAAGAACAAGATGCAATATTAATTCCTCATGGAACATTAATTGCCCAAATGAGCTCTGAAGAAATTGAATCCATTACGGTGCCAATTTTTGGAAATAAATGGATTCTAAGATGGGAATCAGATAGAACCATGAAGGAACAACTCATGAGAGAAGCAACCCTTCCAATGCCAAAACCCGTAACAGAACCAAAAGATATTGAAAAATTGGTAATTGTGAAAAGACAAGGTGCAGCAGGAGGTAAAGGCTATTTCATGGCAGCCAATGAAGAAGATTACAATACAAAAAGAAATCAGTTAATTTCTGAAGGAGTAATCTCAAAAGATGAAACACTTTACATTCAAGAATATGCAGCAGGTGTTCTTGCCTATTTGCAATTCTTTTACTCTCCATTAACTAATGAATTAGAATTCTTTGGAGTTGATCAAAGACACGAATCAGATATTGAAGGTCTAGGTAGAATTCCATCAGAACAGCAATTAAAATCAAAAAAAGTTCCATCATTTAACGTAATTGGTAATAGTCCTCTAGTTTTGAGAGAATCATTATTAGATGAAGTGTATAAGATGGGCGAAAATTTTGTTGAAGCAGCAAAAAGAGTTGTATCTCCTGGCATGAATGGTCCATTTTGTATTGAAGGAGTATATGATGAAAATGCTAAATTTACATCATTTGAATTTTCAGCAAGAATTGTTGCAGGAACTAACATCTACATGGATGGTTCACCCTACTATTCGTTATTATTCAATGAAAATATGAGTATGGGAAAAAGAATTGCAAGAGAAATCAAGATTGCTGAAGAAAAAAATCAAGTAGAAAAAATTGTTACCTAGAACTATTGTAATACTCTAGGAATCTTTTTGATTAGATGTGAGATAGAGATTCTACCAGGACCGCTAACAATTATCACTAGACTTGCAGCAAGAAGAATCAAATCAAATTCATAACCCTTGTCACCCGTAAGACTAGTTGCACCTTTAACAAGAAAGATTGCTCCAAGCATTACTATCGATAGTAATGCACCAGATAATCTTGTTAGAACTCCAATTAAGAGTAAAATTCCAGGTACAAATTCAGCTAGTGCTATAGGAATTTGCATTTCTGCAGGAATACCCATACTAGATATCCATCCACCGAATCCAGGATTTCCAAATTTTCCAAATCCATGAACTATAAAGATAACGCCAATAGTTGCACGCATACCCAAATGTGCAATGTCATGAAGTTTACTTGTAGAAAGTTCTGCATTCATATTTTCTGCATTTTTTTATGAGATAATAATCAATCGGGTGTTTTCTAAATAGACTAGAACGTTAACGACATTCGAATGTGATCAATTCCAACTCTTTGGAATATCTCTCCTTCTTCAGTAAAACCACACTTTTTGTAGAATCCCCTTACAGAGTATATGGAATCCAATATTATTTGAGAGATGTTTTTTGCAGAATAATATTCCTTTATTTGTAAAATACAATTTTTTCCATAATTTTTTGTTCTAAACTCTTTAAGGATAGCCATCCGCTCGAGCTTTATAGCGGCATCCATAGAACGAATTCTCACAGAACCAGCAATTTTTCTTCCATCAAATATCAAAAAATGATCACATGTTTCATCATGTTTATCAAATAATTCAGATTCTGAAATTCCTAATTCAGTGTTAAAAACAGATTTACGTATATGTCGGATATGTAAAAAATCTTTATCATTAAAATTTAATTTTAATATGTTGATTTCAACCATGAATGGACATTATTTCTTATCGGGGCTGTTTGGATAGAGGTGTAAAGTTGCATCGTTATCGTCAAATGTGATTTCAGCTCTTCCAATTCTACTCTTGTAGAGTTTAACTTTTTTACCTTCCACAAAATTGAATTTTTCAATTTCCACCAATGTTAATTCTTCAAGTTTTACCAAAGTTTTGTAAACTGCAGATAAGGATATGTTTAACTCTTCAGCGATTTTTGGGGCATCTTTTGAATCTTTAGTTATTGAAAATAATACTGAACGGTGACATGCATTAGTTAATGAATCCATGATTTTTTGAGTTATATCATATTCACTTAATTGTAAAATATTTGGCTTAGGAAGCGCCTCACGAACAATGCTTTTCTTTGTATTATTTGGCGTCATTTGGAGTCAAGGTTAATGATGCCTCAGGTTTTTTTATACTTATCTCGGCATCCTTTATTCTACTCCGGTAAACCTTGAATCTACGACCTTTTTCAGAAATTTGCCAGCTGTCTACATGGATTAATGTTAGCTCTTCCAAATCAGAGATTTTTTTATAAACGGAACTTAAAGGAATTTTATGTTTTTCAGATAATTCTGCAGCAGTTTTTCCTTTTCGGATAATTGAGAAAATAATTGCACGGGATTCTGCATCAGCTAACATTTCAATAACTTTCTGAGTTACATCATATTTTTTTAATTGAGGTAAAGTTATTCGTTTAGCCATGAATGTTTCATAAATAAAGTATATTTAAGACACATTATATATTCTTAGAATTTAGAATGAGATTATAGAATGAATTAATGGCAAGGGAAACCAGCGGCATGTCTCATATCATGTGTTAATTCATGTATGAACATTTCATCAAATGCTTGTTCACCCATAACTACACTGAAAATATGTCCTTGATCAAAACCTACTATGAATAATCCAAATCCAAATACAAGCGCCAATACAGCAATTGCAATTTTAGAAACACCTGAATTAGTAATTGTAGTTTGTTCCTGTGACATTGATTTTTTGAAGAAACTTATCTATTTAAAAGTAATTAAAAACCGGCTCATTGTATGAAGATCTATTTTTTAGCAATACCGATTATTATTGGAATGCTCATAGGAATTGGACTTGTTAGTAACTTAGAGCAAGACTCAGGCAATTCATCAGTTTTAACCAAAGAGAATCTAATTGAAGGATCAATCATAATGGGCAATCCGAATGCCAAGATTACAATAGTTGAATTTGGAGACTACCAATGTACTTTTTGTTATAAATTTCATGATGAAACAATGAAGAAGATTACCGATGAATATATCAAAACAAATAATGTGAATTTTATCTATAAAGATTTTCCATTGAATGGTGAACAATCAATTTTGGCATCTGAGGCAGTCTATTGTGCACAAAAACAAAACAAGTTTTGGGAATATCACAATACATTGTATAATAATTGGGGAGGAGAAAATACAGGATGGATAACTGAAAATATTTTACTAGGATTTGCCAGAGATTTAGAAATGAATCTGGATGATTTTAGTCAATGTTTAGGAAAATCGGAGTTTAGACAGAAAGTTTTGGATAATGAAAAATTTGGTCGAGAAATTGGCATCAATGCAACACCTTCATTTTTGATATTTAATGATAATGAGATATATCGAATAATCGGTGCACAACCATTTGAAAAATTTGAACAGGCATTTCAAAAGCTTGGAAACTCATAAAATTAATATTTCAACTCAAGAAAGGTTGCATGAATTAATAGAATTTAGCCATCGTAACCAATAGTTTTCATACCATAACAAGGCTTGTTTCCCTTACTCCAGCATTTACAAGAACAAGAAACGGCTTTTCCAGTTTCTAAATCTTTCACAACTTTATGAAATACTCCTTCTCTAACTTTTGATTCAATAGATATTGTTTCATATCGTTCGTCATCCGAATTAGTCATTATTCTTAGATAGTATGTCCCCTAAAAAAAGTTAAAAAAATAGGTATGTTAGTTAAATGATCAATCATGGATAAGAAATCAGGACATGGAATATTAACGTCACATTCTAAAATCACCTATGGATGGCGAAACAAAATATGTGGCTTTGGAAGAATTCTTAATGAATAAAACCGGGAATATTACTCTAACATTCATAGAAATTAACGAAATAATTGGAAAAAAACTTCCAGTGCCAAGTGAT
This sequence comes from Candidatus Nitrosopelagicus sp., assembly GCA_028345575.1. Taxonomy (GTDB): domain Archaea; phylum Thermoproteota; class Nitrososphaeria; order Nitrososphaerales; family Nitrosopumilaceae; genus Nitrosopelagicus. Next base: position 18,807 of record JAOMDR010000005.1, on the reverse strand, counting down.
TCAGCAGTATTCAAAGCAGGTTACAAAGTTGAGAAGATTGATTTTAAAACAAAATCAGTAATATTTTCAAAAATTGAATAATCAACTAAAAATCCGTCAAGGTGAGAACAATCACTAATGTTAATATTCTGAGTCAAGGACTATTAGAAAATGGGAAAATTTGAAGTTCAGAATGTAGATTCTGTGAAAATGTACAAGATTAGAAAGACATTGGAAGAGTTAACTCAACATTCAGGTCGTGGAACTGAACTTATCACGGTGTATATTCCAAAAGGTCAACAACTTCATGAAGTAATGACACAACTAAGAGAAGAACAAGGTACTGCGGACAATATAAAATCTGATTTAACTAGAACACACGTAGTAGATTCATTATCTAAAGTACAGCAAAGATTGAAACTGTACAAAAAAACACCAGAAAAAGGATTAGTGGTATTTTGTGGCGCACTTCCACGAGAAGGAGGGGGTCCACCAGGAAGTGAAGTTGTAAAAATATACGAAATAGATCCACCTAAAGATCTAACTACATCATTATACAGATGTGATGATCATTTTCATACTGACATTTTGAAAGACATGTTACAAGATGATAACATTATTGGATTATTGGCAATTGATGCAAAAGATGCAGGGTGGGGATTATTGCATGGAGATAAATTAGAAGTTTTGAAACAAACAGGTTCAGGAGTTGCAGGAAAACATAGACAAGGAGGACAATCAGCAAAACGATTTCAGAAATTAAGAGAAATGGAATTACAATATTACTTTAACAGAGTTGCAGAAATAACTAGAGAATATTTTATTGACATCTATCAAGTAAAAGGGCTAATAGTATCAGGTCCAGGTCCAACAAAAGAGGAGTTTGTGAATAAAGAGTATCTGGAGTATAGATTACAAAACAATATCATCGCCACAATTGATGCATCATATTCAGGTGCAGAAGGAATAAGAGAAGCATTTGCAAAGTGTTCAGATATTTTATCAAACTTTAGAATGGTAGAAGAGAAAAAAATAATTGAAAAATTATTTCAAGAAATTAATACAAATTCAGGATTAGGAAGTTATGGTCTAAAAGAAGTAATTGGGATGTTAAAAAACAATATTGCAGGAATGGTGATTATCTCAGATGATATCAATATGAGTCGAATTCAAAAAACATGTAAAAGATGTTCAAATGTAGAAGATGAACTTATCGAATATGGAAAAAGAATTGCGAGAAAAACTGAAATGAAGAATATAGCATGTTCAAAATGTAAAGCAATTGATTTTGAAATAATTGATCAAGATCTTGTAGACTATATCGCATTAACTGCGGCTCAAACGGGAACTAAAGTAGAGGTTATTTCAGGAAAAACAGAACACGGAGTAATGCTTGGTAGTTTAGGAAATATAGCAGCCATACTTCGTTATAATCCAAATCGTAGTTAGAAAGAATTTTTAATTTTTTGTTGTAAATTGGATAATTCATCATCCGCAGGAATTTCTCTTTTTGTCCACATGGTGGCTTTATCTGCATAGCGAGGAATAATGTGTATGTGTACATGAGGAATGATTTGTTTTGCCTCTTTGCCATTATTTTGTGCAATACTAAATGCAACAGCCCCTGTAGCTTTAAGAATCGCATTTGCAATTTCAGGAACCAATGAGAACAATTCAGCCACTTCATTTTTTGGCATATCTATAATTTTCTCATATGGTTTTTTTGGGATAACTAGAGAATGTCCAGTGTCAATCGGATATTTATCTAAAATTGCAACATGATTTTCATCTTCAAAAATAATAAAACCAGGTCTCTTACCTTCAATTATTTCGGTAAATATGGTCATTACAGATGCATAGACTCAATGATACTAAAAATGATACGGATTGATTGATTTATTTAATTGATAAATTTGAAATGAACAATGGGTAAGAACAGACGTGAAAAGAGAGAGGAAGAGCGTGAAGGATTTGCAAGCAAGAGATCCTCACAGTATCGAATGAGAAATCTTAAAGCTTTAGGAATTTTATCTATGATTGGAGTTATTGTTGCATTTGCTTGTTACGAATTTGTTACTTCAACAAACAATGTCCCAGGAGCCCCCGAAAATGCTGGAAAATTAGGAGACGAGCATATTCATGCATCTCTGTTAGTCAGCATATTTGGCGATAAATTTGACTTTTCAACACCGAATTATCAGGTAAAAACACCGTGGATTCACTTTGAAAATCAAGATGGAGATACAATACACAGACATTCTACAGGAGTGGAACTTGAATTTTTATTCAATTCAATGAGTGTTGGTGTTGACGAAAATTGTTTTGTTTTCCCAGATGGAAGACAGTTTTGTAATAATGAGGATTATTCATTAAAGTTTTACATTAATCAACAACTGGTTAAAGACATAAGACAATATGTAATTCAAGAAGATGACAGAATTCTTATCACATACGGAAATGAAGACCAATTAGCTATTGACAAACAGCTAGCAGAGTTAAATGCACAAGCAATCAATAGATTGTGAGTAAGATGAAAATTTCAAGTAGAAATGTTGTTGAAGGTACAGCTCGAGCTCCTCATCGTGCAATGTATAAGGCAATGGGACTCACAAATGAAGATTTAAGCAAATCATTTGTCGGAGTATGTCATACAGGTAATGAGGCAACTCCTTGTAACATACATCTTCCAAATCTTGCTCAACAAGCAAAACAAGGAGTAACTGATGGAGGTGCAACACCAAGAGAATTTAGTACAATTGCAGTGAGTGACGGAATTGCAATGGGTCACGAAGGAATGAAATCATCATTAATCAGCAGAGAAGTGATTGCAGATTCAATTGAACTAATGGTAAGAGCTCATCAATACGATGCATTAGTTGGAATAGCAGGATGTGACAAGAGTCTTCCAGGAACAATGATGGGAATGATAAGACTCAACATACCTTCAGTATTTGTTTATGGAGGAACAATTATGCCTGGAATGTTAGATGGACGAGAGTTAACAGTAGTGGATGTTTACGAAGCTGTTGGATCATACGATGCAGGAAAAATTTCTGCAGAAGAGTTAGAAAATATTGAAAATGTAGCATGTCCTAATGCCGGTTCGTGTGGAGGTATGTTTACTGCAAATACAATGGCATCAATATCAGAAGTTATCGGATTATCATTGCCTGGAAGTGCAAGTCCTCCAGCAGAAGATGATAGACGAAACAAAATAGTATTTGAAACTGGAAAAGCATGTGCAAATTTACTTCAATTAGGCATAAAACCACTGGATATTGTGACATTCGAGGCATTTGAAAATTCAATTACAATGTTAAATGCAGTTGGAGGATCAACTAATGGAATTTTGCATTTATTGGCAATGGCAAACGAGGCAGGAATTAATCTCACATATGATGATTTTGAAAGAATTAGGAAAAAGACACCACATCTTGCAGACATGAAACCTGGAGGAAATTATGTAATGAACAGTTTAGATAAAATCGGAGGAATACCATTAATTATGAAAAAACTATTAGACAAGAATTTGATACATGGAGATTCAATGACGGTCACAGGTAAAACAATTAAACAAAATTTAGAAGAATTGTCTATAACTGAAGCTCCAGAACAACAAATTGTCAAATCAGTAGAACAACCAATACATGAAGTGGGTACTGCAGTAATTCTAAAAGGTACATTGGCACCAGAAGGCGGAGTGATTAAAACTGCAGGAGTTGAAATGAAAGAATTTACAGGAACAGCAAAGGTTTACGATAGAGAAGAATATGCATTTGAAGCAGTTTCAAAAGGCGAGATAGATGAAGGAGATGTAGTAGTTATCAGATATGAAGGACCTAAAGGAGGTCCGGGAATGAGAGAAATGTTATCAACAACTGCGGCCCTTGTAGGTCAAGGACTAGGAAAGAAAGTTGCAATGGTAACAGATGGTAGATTTTCAGGTGGAACACGTGGATTCATGGTAGGACATGTTGCACCAGAAGCATTTGTTGGAGGACCAATAGCACTTGTGAAAAATGGGGATAAAATATCAATCAAATTAGAAGATAATTCACTTAACCTACACGTATCTGATGAAGAGTTAGATGTTAGAAAAGAACAATGGAGAAGACCCGTACCAAACTACACCACAGGTGCACTTGCAAAGTTTGCATCACTTGTAGGATCTGCAGCAAATGGCGCCATCACAAAACCCGCAGAATATTAATTATTCAAAATGCTTTTCACATAACATTATATTTTTTGAATCAAGAGTTTTCGCAGTAAGTGACGTTCCATCTTCAATTCCTTTTTTACAAACATAGCAATTCATTTCATGTGCATCTGTTCTCAAAAATACGTGGTCTGTCTTTAAAATAAAATCTTGAATTAAGGCAGATTTTCCAGAATAAACTAACTGACTCATACTGCCAGTATAATCACATTCGATATAAAGGTACCGTACTTTACTGTAATATGTATTTAGAGTTTAAATACCGTATTCTAATAGCATGCCTATGGGTGAACACCTTTGGAAAACACAGCATTTCTAAGATTCCTCTAGTGTACACTGAAACCCAGCCATTTGACGTTTACAACAAAATATCAAGAAACTATGAGCATTCTTTTTTGTTTGAATCATTAGAAGGGCCTGATGAACTTTCAGAGACATCCATCATGGGATTTGACCCAGAATTAATTGTGAAAGGTTACTTTGACAGAATAACAATTCAAGATAGAAAGGGGAAAATAGAAACAATTCAAACAGATACACCTCTAGAAGAAATCAAGAAATTAATAAAGAAAACAGATGACATGTCTTATCGATATTTGGGAGGAGCTGTAGGAAATATCGATTATGATGCAATCAGATTGTTTGAAGATATACCAGGTAATAGAGATTTAGAAAAATCAATAATGGAATTTGGAATTTACAACGATGGCATACTCTATGATAATAAAAAGAAACAGTTTTTCTATTTTTATTATGATGAAAATAGAAAAGATGACATAAAGAAAACAGATGGAGATTTAGGTGCATTTGGAATGTCAAACATCAATTCAAATCTGAATAAAGATGAATTTGAGAATATTGTAAAAAAAGCAAAAGAATATGTTCACAGTGGTGACGTATTTCAAGTTGTTCTTTCTAGACGATTTTCATTTGAAGGAAAAGGAGATTATCTCAGAGTGTATGAAAAACTTCGAAAGTTAAATCCTTCACCATATATGTTTCATCTAAAAATGAAAAATGACATAATAATTGGTTCAAGTCCAGAAATGTTATTGAGGGTAACTGGAAAAGATGTAGAAACATTTCCAATAGCAGGTACAAGAAAAATTACTGACGATGAGGAGAAAAATCAAAAACTGAAAGAGGAATTATTAAGTGATGAAAAAGAACTTGCCGAACATACTATGCTTGTAGATTTGGGTAGAAATGATATTGGAAGGGTTTGTGATTATGGAACGGTAAAGGTAAAAGAATTAATGAAAATTAAGAGATTTAGCCATGTTCAACACATAGTGACGCACGTGGTGGGTAAATTGAGCGAGAAAAATGACATGTATGATGCTTTTCAAGCAGTTTTTCCAGCAGGAACAGTATCAGGTGCACCAAAAGTACGAGCGATGGAAATAATTCAGGAATTAGAACCAATACGAAGAGAAACATATGCAGGAGCTGTAGGTTATTTTTCATTTAATGGATGTTGTGATTTTGCAATAGCGATTAGGAGTATTTTTGCAGGTAAGGATAAAGGATTTGTACAAGCAGGAGCTGGAATTGTATTCGATTCAATTGCAGAAAATGAATTCAAAGAAACAGAACATAAAGCAAATGCAATGATTACCGCCTTGAAGGAGGCTTCAAAATGAAATTTCTAATTATCGATAATTATGATTCTTTTGTATACAATATTGCTCAGAGGTTAGGTGAGTTAGGGGTAACATCAGATGTCATTAGAAATGATAAAGTGACAATAGAAAATATTGAAGATTCAGATTATGATGCCATAATTATTTCTCCCGGACCAGGAACGCCGGATGATGAAAGATATTTTGGAATTTGTAAAAAAGTAATTACCGAGCTTGGGCCAAAAAAACCAATTTTAGGAGTTTGCCTTGGACATCAAGGAATTATTTCATGTTTTGGTGGAAAGGTTGTCAATGCAGAAAATATTCGTCATGGAAAAACAAGTCAAGTTAAACATACTGATGAATCATTGTTCGTAGGAGTAAAAAATCCATTTAGAGCAACTAGGTATCATTCACTTGTAGGAGAAAAAACTATCATACCAAATTCCTTAAAAATTACCGCGGTTGCAGAAGATGACGGAGAGGTGATGGGGGTAAGTCATAAAGAATATCTAATCGAAGGAGTTCAATTCCATCCAGAATCGATATTAACAGATGAAGGATCAAAGATATTTTCAAATTTCATAAAAAAGGTAGAAAAATATGAAAAAAATTAATGGAGATTTATCATTTGACGAAATGTCAACAGTAATGAGTGAAATCCTAAATGGAAAAAATAGTGATAATGAAATTGCAGAATTTCTCAAAGATTTATCGAACAAGGGCGAAACAAATGAAGAATTACGTGCAATGTTTACAAAAATGAAAGAGTATTCAGTGAATATCAATCCACTTTGCCATGGAAACTTAATTGATGTATGTGGTACAGGAGGAGATAATTTACAGACGTTCAACATTTCCACAACTGCATCATTTGTTATCGCAGGAGCAGGAGGAAGTGTTGCTAAACATGGAAATCGTTCGGTTTCAGGCATATCAGGCAGTGCAGATATTTTCGAATATTTTGGATTTGATTTGAATTCAGAACCATGGGTTGTAGAAGAAATGATTGAGAAAATAGGAATAGGATTCATGTTTGCACCAAAATTTCATCCTGCTATGAAAAATGTCGCCCCAGCTAGAAAAATTATCGGTAAAAGAACAGCGTTTAATCTTTTAGGTCCATTATGCAATCCAGCGAAAGTAAGACATCAAATGATAGGAGTTTTTGCAGATAATTACATTGAAAGAATTGCAAAGATTATGCAAAAGAATTTTTCAGATACAGTGTTAACAGTAAGATCTGATGATGGGATGGATGAACTTTCAACGACATCAAAAAACAAAGCATGTTTATTAAAAAATGAAGAGATTACAGAGTTCGTTATTGATCCTAGTAAATATAGCATGGAAAAAGGAAACATATCGGATATTCAAATTACAACAAAAAAAGATGCCATAGATTCATTTGTCAAAGTATTGAATAATACATCAAATAAAACGATGAAAGAAATTACAATATTAAATTCTGCGGGAGGACTTCTTGTAGGAGGAATATGTAACAAGTTTGAAGAAGGTATAGAATTAGCTCGACAGACAATAGATAGCGGAAAAGCGTTTGATAAATTAAAACAGTTTACAAAAGAGAATAATGCATCAGATAAACTAGAGGAGTTTGAATAATATGGAAAATATTTTAGAGAAACTTGTCAATAACTCTAGAAAAGCAATTGAGAATGGAGTTTATAGTATTTCAGAATCATTATCAAATTCAGGAATTGATTTAGGTGAAACTATAATCAATTCACAGCATGCACCGTTGATTACAGAAGTAAAATTTTCATCACCCGCATTAGGCAATATTAGAAAAGTATCAGACCCCGTAGACATTGCAATGCAAATGGTTAACGGAGGAGCATCGGCATTATCGGTATTAACTCAGCCATTTTTGTTTGATGGATCACCTGAACTTTTTATGAAAGTTAGAAAAGTTGTTAAAATTCCAATGTTGATGAAAGATATAACAATCGATAAAATACAAATCGACGCTGCTAAAAAAATAGGTGCAGATTACTTTTTACTTATACAATCTCTTTTCGATAAAAAAATGGTAACTGAAATGGATGAGTTAATCGAGTATGGGCATAAAAATGGAGTAAAAGTGATTGTCGAAGCTCATACATCAGATGAGTTTGAAAATGCTTGTAAAACTAATGCAGATATTATTGGAATAAATAATCGTAATTTAGATACCTTGAAAATTGATTTAAACACAACTAAAGACATACTAGAAAAATCAAATTCATCTAAAATTATCATTTCCGAGAGTGGAATTGAGTCAAAAGATGATATTCGCTTTCTTCATAAATGCGGTGCAAAAGGGTATCTTATAGGAACAGCAATAATGAAAAATGACAACATTGAACAAACAGTTAGAGGATTAGTGAATTCCATATGAAAATAGGAATACCAAAAGACGGACGGTTTGGCGAATTTGGAGGAAAATATATTCCAGAAACGCTTGCGCCAGCAATAGAAGAATTAGAAAAAAATTATCTCAAGATCAGAAATGATAAAAATTTTAAAAAAGAACTTGGAAGATTGTTAATTGATTATGCAGGAAGACCAACTCCAATCTATTTTGCAAGAAATCTTACAAAAACAATAGGTGGAGCAAAAATCTATTTGAAAAGAGAAGATTTGTTACATGGAGGAGCTCATAAAATCAATAACACGTTGGGACAAGCATTACTTGCTAAACGCATGGGTAAAAAAAGAATTATTGCAGAAACAGGAGCAGGTCAACACGGAGTAGCAACTGCAATGGCATGCGCGAGTTTAGGATTAAAAGCTGAAATTTACATGGGGTATGTAGATACGTTACGTCAAAAACAAAATGTTTTCAGAATGGAATTATTAGGTGCTAAAGTGCACGCAGTGAAATCAGGTTCAAAGACATTGAAAGATGCAATAAATGAAGCAATGAGAGATTGGATTACAAATGTGGATTCAACATATTATTTGTTAGGTTCTGCAGTAGGACCACACCCATATCCTCTGATGGTAAGAGATTTTCAAGCAGTAATTGGAGTAGAAATTAAAAAACAGATGAAGAAAATTCCAAATGCAGTAATTGCATGCGTAGGAGGAGGCTCTAATGCAATAGGAACATTTTACCCACTAATAGATACAAATGCCAAAATTATAGGAATAGAAGCCGGTGGAAAAGGGGTAAAAACAAAATTACATTCAGCTCCTCTCACGGCAGGTAAAAAAGGAGTCTTACACGGAATGATGACTTATCTAATGCAAGATAAAGATGGTCAAATTAGTGAAACACATAGTATTTCTGCGGGATTAGATTATCCAGGAGTTGGACCTGAACATGCATTCCTTAAAGACGAAAATCGAGTTGAATACAAAGCAGTTACTGATGACGAAGTGATTGATGCATTTTTAATCCTTACAAGAACAGAAGGAATTATTCCTGCATTAGAATCAGCACATGCCATAGCACATGCAATTAAAATTTCAAAGAAGATGAAAAATACAGAATCAATTGTAGTTACCTTATCAGGTAGAGGCGATAAAGACATCGATATTGTAAAGGAGTATTTGGCCAAAAATGTCAAGAATAAAAGAAAAATTTAATCAATTAAAATTACAAAATGAGACCGCTTTAATCTCATACATTATGGCAGGATATCCATCAGAAAAAACTACACTGGCCGCAGTAAGAGGATTAATTCAAGGAGGTTCAGATATTATTGAGTTGGGGTTTCCATTTTCAGACCCAATTGCAGATGGACCAACAATTCAGATGGCAAGTACAGAATCATTAAACGGTGGAACAAAAATTGAAAATTTCTTTGCAATTGTAAAAAAAATACGTAAAGAATCAAACATACCATTGGTATTAATGACATACACGAACATCCTGTATAACCAGACATATCTAAAATTTATTTTACGAGCAAAACAAGCAGGTATTGATGGATTGATTTTACCAGACATGGCGATAGAAGAATCAAAAGAGTATGTTAAAGCGGCTAAAAAAATAGGAATGGATACAATATTTCTGGTATCACCAAATACAGAAAAAGATCGATTAAAACAAATTATCAAATCCACATCAGGGTTTCTTTACATGGTTGCAGTTTTTGGTACAACAGGAGTTCAAACTAAAATTCACAAGTATACACTAGATGCACTCAAGAATACAAAAAACACTGCAAAAGGGAAAATTCCAGTAGGCATAGGATTTGGAGTATCTACTGAAAAGGATGTTCAAAAATATGTGTCATCAGGAGCGGATGCAGTGATAGTAGGTAGTGCAAACATAAAGATTATTGAAAATACCCCTGCAAATAAGGTTCAAACAAGGATTGCGACATTCACAAAAAAACTAAAAAACAGAACCAGATAATGAAATAAACGAATAAAAACTAGAAGTGTTTAAGAAAAAAATGCAGACAAAGTTTATTTTTGTTACAGGTGGAGTTATGTCTGGTTTAGGTAAAGGTGTAGTTTCATCATCAATTTGTAAATTATTACAGTTATCAGATCAAAAAGTGTCATGTATCAAAATTGACCCATACCTAAATTATGATGCAGGCACAATGAATCCAATTGCACACGGTGAAGTCTTCGTAACAGATGATGGTGGAGAATGTGATATGGATATAGGAAATTATGAAAGATTTTTGAATCAAGACATACCAAAATCACATAACATTACAACTGCACAAATCTATTCAAGTGTTATAGAATCCGAACGAAAAGGAGAATATTTGGGAGCATGTGTTCAAATTATACCACATGTCACAGATGCAATAAAAGATAGAATTAAAAAAATTGCAACAGATGAGGAATTAGAAATACTAGTAGTAGAGTGTGGTGGAACGGTAGGAGATATCGAAAGTTTACCATTTTTGGAGGCATTAAGACAAATCAGAGTTGAAGAAGGTTCAGAAAATGTGATTTTTGTTCATGTCACATTAGCACCATCATTAGATGTAGTTGGAGAACAAAAGACCAAACCAACACAACATAGTGTTCAGGAGCTACGAAGAATTGGAATTCAACCCGACTTACTTTGTGTACGATGTTCCATGCCATTACAAGATAAAACAAGAAATAAAATTTCAATGTTTACAAATGTTACAAATAATGATGTATTTTCATGTCATGATGTTGATTCAATTTTTCAAGTTCCAGAAATTCTGTATGAACAGGGTTTGGTAGATGTAATTTTTAAAAAATTCAACAAGATGGGATATGTTAATGCATCTCAAAACTGGGATACATGGAATAAAATAGTTAATTCATTACAAAATGAAGGAGAACCAATCAAGATTGCAATGGTGGGAAAATATGTAACACTTGCAGATAGTTACGTTAGTGTAAATCATGCATTAAAACACGCAGCTGCGTCACTTGGAAAAAAGATTACAATAGATTGGATTGACTCAGAAAACATTAATGGAAATGTGGATACATTATTCAAATATAACGGAATACTAGTTCCAGGAGGATTTGGTACTAGAGGTTCAGAAGGAATAATAAAAACTGCAAATTTTGCAAGGGAACAAAATATACCATATCTTGGAATATGTTTTGGATTTCAATTAGCAGCAGTTTCATTTGCAAGAAATGTTTGTCAACATACAGATGCAAATTCAACAGAAATTGAACAAAATACTAATAATCCAATAATAGACTTACTCCCAGAACAAGATGGGGTTACAGATATGGGCGGTTCATTGAGATTAGGTGCAAATGATATTAACGTAAAGCCAGATACAATAGCAAATAAAATCTACGGTCAAGATAAAATTTCAAAAAGACACAGGCATAGATATGAATTTAATACAAAATATTTAGATGAATTTGCACAAAAAGGTATGATCTTTTCAGGCGAAAGTGATGGAGGAAGAAGAATGGAGATCTTAGAAATTCCATCTCATAAATTTTTTGTAGGGGTTCAATTCCATCCAGAATTTAACAGTAGACCCGGATATCCAGAACACGTATTCAAAGCATTCACTACTGCTGCAAATCAGAATTAATCAATTTTGATATTTCATATATTTTCTGACGTGAGTCTCTAATGGAAACTTTCTTTTTGACATATCCTTTTTCTAACAGATGACTCATCGCTAAACGTACAGTTCTATCAGGCAATAATGTTTTTTTCACCAATTCTTTTTGACTCATAGAACCTTCATACTCTAAAATTTTAAGAAGTAATTTTGAGCTTGGTGGCATGTTGAATAATTCTTCAGCAAGTTTAACTTTCTTAGCGATAGCAGAGATGGCGGTTGTATCTTTTTTTAGACGAATGATTTTTGCAGAAGGTTCATAATTTGTAGCTTCTACAGAGTTTTTTACTTTATAACGATCCAATCCATCCAGAACAACTTCACAATGTAATCTTGATGAAACTTCATCAACTTCAATTACACTTGAATTAGATACAATCAATGGACGTCTAGTAATATCAAGAGAGTTTACAGAAATTATTCCAAATACATCTGAATCTTGAAAAATTACAGGACCTCCTGCAGACATTGAATATGCAGAAGAGCCAATTGGAGTTGATATTATTAATCCATCACTACTATCATGCCATACTTCGTCACCATTAACTCTCAGAGTATGCTCCATCAACATAGCACTTCGAGACGAGAAAACTGCAACATCGTTTAGTACAGGGTAAACATTTTTTCCATCAATTTTTACACCCAATCTAGTTACCTGTTCAGTCTCAAAATCCATTTTTTTGATACGAGAGATTAATGATGGAAGTTGTTTCAAATCAAGTTGGGAAAGAAATCCATCAGATTCAGATTCATTGATTCCCAAAACAGGAATGGATGAATCAAATGTACGATGAAAATAATTTCTAACACCCTTATCGCCTCCAAGAACAAATACACAGTCAGGTTTTTTATTCTTAGATTTTGTTCCAATTTTTAATGATGAGATATTATTTTCATCTAATATTTTTTTGAGAAATTTTTCAGATGAATCAGTCAGTCCAGTTCCAAATATTCCAACATGCATAGATAGATTATTTTGTTATGCACAATATATGTTAGATCTGTTTAAACTCCACAATATTATAAAAATAAGAACCATTACTTTCTAATGCATTTTTTTCTGGAACTTTTTCGAGACCAAATGCCTTTGATTCCAAGGCAGATTGTGCCGCTCCACCTGCAAAAGATAATGCCCATAGAAAGTCTTTTTCTTTTAACATAGTGCAAACGAATGTAGAACAAAAAATATCTCCAATTCCAGTTGTATCAGTCAAATTAATTTTTGGTAAGTAAATTGTATACAACTTATCTTTTACAAGTAGAGATATTTCTTGTTTATTTGTATAAATTACATATTCAATTCCAAGTTTTTGTAGTTGTTTAATTCCATCATTACCTGTAAGACCAGTTAATGCACGTAATTCATCAGGATTCATCTTGATAGCATTTATGTTGTTAAGATCAAGCAAGGTTCTTTTTAGTGAGATTTCATTATTAGAATTTTTTTCTCTTAGAAAACCTTGAGGATCTAAAAAAGAAAAATTATCAGAGTTTTTAATTTGCAAATATGTTTCTAAAGAAATTTCATCATATACAGGACTAATTATTACTCCATCATTATCATTTTCTATAAAATTAATTTCCTCACACATATTTTCCACGAAGAGTTTTCTATCAGAGCCATTTAATTCAATTTTAAATCGAGTAGTAGATTGTGAAGATAATGCAGTAGGAGTGTTGATTTTATTTTCTTTGAAAAAATCTTCTAAAGGATAATTTGGACCAAATTTGGTGTATAGATTGACATCATGTTTTTGTTTTCGTGCAGTTAATGAGCAATAGCTAGCAGGACCTCCAGGAGCATCATATTGTTCATTTTCATAAATAATCGTATCAATCGTACAATGAGAAAATATTCCAACTTTCATAATGAGCAAAAATTGTGGTTTGTACTACTTATTTGAATCCTTATTTGCACAATTAGAACAAAGTGTTTTTCCTTTAACAAATTTTACTTCAATATTAGAAGCAAAGCATTTTTCACACAGTCCAGTCATAATTCGTAATTATTCTTGATCTTTAAATTGTTTTTTTGAGAGATAATATCTCACTTTATATATCGAAGATTTGAATTTCTAACATGCCATCAAAGCGTGCAAGTAGAGGTAGACGAAAAGGAGGAAAAGGTTCTTCGGGTACAATTCAATGTGTCAATTGTGCAGGAACTGTTCCAAAAGATAAAGCAAAAAAAGTTACTTCACGTCTAAGTTTAGTAGAACATCAATTGGCAAAAGAATTACGTGCACAAGGAGCATATATTGCTGCACCAAAAGTTACTAAATGGTATTGTATTTCATGTGCAATACATTTCAAAGTTCTAAAAATTCGTTCAGCAGATCAGAGACGTAAACATACAAAACTTCGTGGATAAGTTATCTATTTTTCATTAAAACGGAAATTCTTTGAGCTAGAGTTATTCCAGCAATAATTATTACTATAATTACTGCAATTTCCATAAAACCAATCATTCCTATTATAGCAATAACAAGTAACCTTTCTGCACGTTCACCAATTCCAATTCCTTGCATCTTTATTCCTGCAGCATCAGCCTTTGCACGTGCATAACTAACCAATAAGGAAAGAGTGATGGCGGCAAATACCAAATAGGGTTCAGTATAATTTCCAATTAATATTCCAAAAAAGATTGCAACTTCTGCAATTTTATCAAATATTGAATCCAAAAATCCTCCAGATTTTGACATTTTATTTGCATAACGAGCAACCTGCCCATCAACAATGTCAAAGAAACCAGAGGCCAATAATGCAATTCCACCTAGAAGTAATGAATATTCAAATCCAATTCCATAAATCATTGATGCAACAAATGCTAATGCCAAACCAATGCCAGTAAATACATTTGGAGATAATCCCGTAGCTGCAAAAGATTTTCCAATTTTTTGTAATACCGGTTTTAAAGAATCACGTAAATTATTTAACAATACATTTCCTCACTTTTGATTCATTGAAATTATTATTGAAATCATTCTGGCAGCTAAAGATGCAGTAGCGCCATTATCAAACATAGGATTTAATTCAACAATATCTGCAGCTTTAATTTTTTTATTTTTTAAAGTAATTACCATGTCATGTAGTTCACGAGAAGTAATTCCGATTGCTTCAGGATTTCCAACACCAGGAGCAAAAGCAGGATCTAATACATCAAGATCAATACTAACATAGAGATTTTCAAACTTTTCAGTTAATTTTTCTAATAATTTTGGACCATTTCCATTTTTGATTTCAGAATCAGAGATAGTTTGAATATTATTTTCAGTAAGATACTCCAATTCTTCTTTTACAAATGCACGAGCCCCAACATGAATTATATTTTCAGAGCCACGTTCTTCAACAATTCGTCTCAAATATGCAGCATGACTTAATTTAGTACCTGCATATTCATCTCTCAGATCATAATGTGCGTCAAACACAACATATCCAGTATCCTTAGGATAGCTCAAGTAACTACCATAAGTAAGTGAATGTTCCCCTCCAAGAATGATTAATTGGTTTGATGTATCTTTCAATTCATCAGTAGTCTTTCTAACCATGTCAATCATATTTTGAGCAACGACTGTATGTTCTAAATTTCCCAAATCTTTAATGTTAACCTGTTCTAAATCAACACCAAATTCTGGCATAAAAATTTCAATATTATTAAACGCATCACGAATTACATCAGGACCAAAACGACATCCAGGTTTGTACGAATGAGTTGAATCAAATGGAATTCCAAATAATGTCGCTACAGGTTCAGAATCATCTGCAGGAGATATAATCTTCGGAGAACTAGTCAGATACAAATCAGAGTAACTCATTATACAGATTTCAATTCACTTTAAAATAAAGTAATGCCCAATTAATCAGACTGGCATGAAGAGTCATCACATAAACAGAAATTATGAGATTCACCACAATCAGTACAGATTAGTAACTTTCCATGCATGAATTATTGTCACAGAATTTGTATTTAACCACAAAGAAGGAATGATAAATCATCCATTAAACTTGGATAATTGGTCTTTTTGATAAAAGTGGAGGTAAGTTTAGAGTGGAATGTGGCTTTCCATCATTTTGTTTAGTAATTTCTTCTATAAAATTATCAAATGATATTTCTCTCACATCACGTTGTGTCCTGTCACGAACACTTAGATTCTCAGAACCGACCTCTTTTTCTCCAATCACAAGTACATATCTAATCCATTCTTTTTCAGATTCACGAATACGTTTTCCAATGGATTCATTTCTGTCATCAATGTCTACACGGATATTTTGCGCAGTTAATTTTTCAGAGAGTTTTTGTGAAAATTCTAAGAAATCATCAGTTAAAGGAATTATACGAACTTGAGTTGGAGCAAGCCATAATGGGAACATTGGTTTTCTTCCTTCTTTAGCATCAGTAGCACATTTTTCAAGTAGAGCGTATATGACACGTTCAATTGCACCACTAGGGGAATTATGTAGAATTATGGGATGTATTGTAGAGTTATTTTCATCAACGAACTCAATTCCATATCTCTTACCATTTTCAACATCAATTTGATCAGTTGATAATGCAGATGCCTTTCCTAAATTATCAATATAGTTGAATTCCCATTTTAAAACAAAGTAAAAGAATCGTTCTTTCCACATCTCAACAAGTACAGGTTTGTCTAAT
Organism: Candidatus Nitrosopelagicus sp.; assembly: GCA_028345575.1. Lineage (GTDB taxonomy): Archaea > Thermoproteota > Nitrososphaeria > Nitrososphaerales > Nitrosopumilaceae > Nitrosopelagicus. Next base: position 2,295 of record JAOMDR010000005.1, on the reverse strand, counting down.
TTTTTGACCAACTCTGAGATTAATTCTTTATTTTCATTGTAAAAATCTTCTGTAAATCGTATAGCCATTTCATAATCATCTTTTTCAATGCCAACATTTTTCAAAACATCTCTAGATAAATCAAAGCGAGTTCTAAACTCCTCTACAGCTTGTGGAATGTCTTTACAAAATGCATGGCAATCAGGCATTGTAAATGCACGTAACCGTCTAAGACCTACTAATTCTCCAGACTGCTCACGTCTAAAGCTGTATCGAGTCATTTCATAGAGCCGGTATGGTAAATTTTTGTAAGAGATTTGCATGTCATGTGCTATCAAGAATTGTCCAAAGCAGGCTGCAAATCTTAAGAATAATTGTTTTCCATCTGCATTAATGTTGTATTGTCTTGCAGGAAATCTGTTAAAATAACTCTGCATGCTAGGATGGTGCGAGTCATACATAATTGGAGTCTCTACCTCATATCCACCATAGTCTTTTACTTTATTTGTTACATATTGTTCTAGGAGTGATTTTATGAGACGTCCATTTGGAAAAAATCTCATATTGCCATGATCAGATGCAGACTCGTAGTCAGCAATTGCAAGTTTTTTCATTAATGCTACATGTGGAGGAGGTTGGTCAACATTTCGGTTTTTATCAGATTCATATTTTGCAAGTTTTTCTAATTTTTTATGTTTTGAAAAATTAAATTTATCAAACTCAACCATAGTTCCATCAGGAGATAGAATAAACCAGTATGATTTTATTTTTGATTCAGATTCCAATGCAGTTGAAGTGTTTTCTTTTTTATCACCAGCTGTAATTACTTTGGAACTTTCAGCTAATGGATGACCCTTTACTTTGACATTATATGACTTAGTCCAGCCAAATGGTGCACGACTAACTTCCAAGTCTTGAGATTCAGATTCCATTAGTTTCAAAATGGATAATGCAGTAGATGGAGCTGCCAATTCAGAGCTCAAATGTGCATAAGGATACAACAATAATTTCTTACAGCCAATTTTTTGCATTGATACTTTAATTTGAGAAATCGCATTCAATGCTACATCATTGTCATCACCATTTTCTACGGCAACAAAACAAACTACAACTTCATCAATTGAAACAGGTTTAGGTTCAATATCTTCAGCAGATTTTATCTCTTTTTTCGTTGCTTCATACGAGATATTATCACAATGAAGTTGTAGTATTCTCATAATGACTGGAATGGTTGCCACAACTTATAATTTACTTAGAGTGTCATATCATACCATGAAAGAAAAGAAAGACAAGGATCATGAACATTTTGCCAATGATGATCCCACAAAGTTTGATGAAAAAAGTGCAGAAGAGATAGCAAAAGAAGCAATTAAAAAATTCAAATCATTAAACAGTTAACTAAATCCTGCACCAAACTCATCACCTTTGGTTAAAGGATCAATATCTTTAGCATTTTTCATTGCAATGTACAAAAATGCTTCATTAACTACCTCTTCAGTATTTGAAATATCTACACCAAGAGTAATTGCAAATTTTTGTAAATACTCAAGGGTTTCAGAGGATGGTTCATCGGTAGGAATTTTTTCATCAGTTATCTTTAGTGCAATTTTATCAATACACTGATTCCTAAAACTGTCGTCCAACGTAAAGAGATAAAATCACTGTGTAATAAACAATCAAGATTCATTTTCATCATGACCAATAACGTGTTTTTCACAATAATATAGATCATTCATGTTACAATAATATGAACAATCATTATCACATAACGCACACTTTGGTTTTTTATCATCCGTAGATAACTTGTAATGATAATTTTTACTTTTCAATTTTTTCAAGTTCATTTTTTAATGAAATTAAACTACGAAGTATCAATCCAGATAAACCTAAATTTTGTACAAGCATAGTTGCAGAGTCATTTAATGCATCATCTCCCCTATAACCTTCATCATAAAGTATTTCGATTTGGCCTTTATCCGTATCAACTAATGCAGTGATGATTGAATATTCACCCAAATTTTGATCTGTTTTAATTTTATAATGTAATAACTCAATTTGTTTAATCTCCACACCATCTTGTGTTATTTTCCCATCAGAAAAAATCAAATTTCTGCCATCAGGATCACGTTCAATTCTTTTTGAATCAGGAATATCGACAAATTTCATATTTTAAAATTATAAATTAACGTATTAAAAGAAATGAAAAGCTTATAACGCATTTACTTGTTAAACTCTTTTGTTATGGACTACGGTAAACTTTGTAATGCATTACTAGATTCAAATGAAAAGATCCGCTATGTAGGCGTCTATAATTCC
>JAOMDR010000041.1 GCA_028345575.1 Candidatus Nitrosopelagicus sp. | reverse complement strand
AATGAAATAATTATTACGAGTAAATTTGCTTTATCTAATTCCATGAGAAAACTTCTAGAGTTTCTTTGTAATCATTTTTTGTGAAGAAACTGATCTACTTCTAGAGTATTTCTCAATTATTTCCTCTGGTGTTCTTCCATTGAATAGATCTTTACACAATCCTCTCAAATACCTCATAATTGCCCATGTTCCTGCTTTAAGAATTCCATACATGAAAATCTTCATTGGTGGACCGTATGTTTTATTTCTCAATATGATAGGAATAATGTCATTAATTACGCGTAAGTTGTTCTCCCAACATCTCCAGAACAATGTAAATTGCGCTTCATTCAAGTTTCCGAAATGCATTGAATTTTTCTCACTAAAGTCTTGGTAAAGAAGTGGTGCAACCAAACCTCTGAAGTTCATTGTTCTAAAGTCATTCATCATATCAATTGTAAACTGACTATCATCAGGTGTTTCATCAGGCCATCCAATAATTATTGTTGCAGCTGGGAACCAGTGATTATCATTTAGAATTTTTGCTCCTTCTCTAACAACACTTCCCCATTCTTCAGTAGCAAATGGTCTTGTTTTAACACCTAGATGTTTTTTAACCATTGAAGGTGATACTGTCTCAATACCTAAGTTAGTTGCAAGCCATCTGCCTGTTTCATGCTGTCTATTAACATCTGCAATATTTCTCATTAATTGAGGATCTGCGGCGACAGCTGAAAATGTCATATGTGTTGTTCCAATAAAGTTTGCACCCATACCTTTGAGACCTTTCCATAAATCTGTAATTGCATCTCTATTAGGAATGAAATCTTTGTTGTCGCATCCATAAAGCAACATTTCATCAGAATGAAGCCAAACTGAGTCAAATCCATAATCTAAGTTAACTTTTGCTTCTCTCTGTAATCGTTCTATTGATAGGTCTTTTTTAGAACGTTTGTTAACATCACAAAAATCACATCCTCTTCCACATCCTCTCATTGCTTCAATGAGAGAATTGACAGTTGGTTTTGTAATTTCTGGAATATTTTGTATATTTTTAACAAAACAATGCATTAGTTCTGGCGCATCACCCTTTTCTAAATCGTGAAATAAATCTAATGCAAGTTCATCAGCTTCACCAACTACTACTGTGTCAATTCCATGTACCTTCATTCTATCTGATTTCGCTAATTCCCATGCACCATTTCCTCCAACTACAACTTTGAAATCATATTTCTTTTTTAATTGAATTATTTCTGCACACATTTTTTTAAATTTCATTGCAACATACGATAATTTTTCTGGAGCCATTGTTGTTGTAACTGGGGCCATTCCTAATGGATCCATTACATTAATTCCCACAATTTTGGTATCTGGTCCTATTGATTTTGATAAATGTTCTGGATTTGCAACAAGGATATCTTTTTTATCATAACCTTGGTGTAATGCACTCTCAACTCTTCTTAGTCCAACTTGTGCAACTTTTGCTTCACCTGTAATAGGATCTGTTTCTACTGCTGGACAAAATACCTTATCAAAAACCCATTCTGGAAGAACTTCATATGGACCACATGCTATGAATCCATAAAGGAAATTACCTCTATAATTTGTCATTAAACTTCTATCTGCTGTTAATACGATTCTTTTGCCAGACAACTCTAACCTTTCCCTCTACCTATGATATATATCGTTTACGAGATTTTCCAAGACCAAATATGATAATTCTTTATTTTTTATTGATTTGATTTACAATTTTTGCAGCAGCTGCACCGGCTCCAATTCCATTATCAATATTCACCACTGTTAATCCTAATGAACAACTTTGTAACATTGCTGCAAGAGCTGCAATTCCTTTTTCACCATAACCATACCCAATTGATGTTGGAACTCCTATTATTGGAACATTTACTGTAGATGAAACTACTGATGCTAATGCACCTTCCATTCCTGCAACAACAATTATTGCATCTACTCCTGCTTTAACAAATTCCTTCAAAACTGGAAATATTCTATGTAGTCCTGCAATTCCTACATCATAACTAGTTATACAACTACACCCCATTGACTCACACATCAATCTGGA
>JAOMDR010000040.1 GCA_028345575.1 Candidatus Nitrosopelagicus sp. | reverse complement strand
GTGTATTTGATGCAAGAACTATTACATCCGGATGAAATCTTTCAGAAATTTTTTCAATTGTATCTGAAACTATTTTGTATAATTGTGATTTTGTTTTCTTTCCATACGGAAAGTTCTTTTTATCTGCCAGATAGATGATATCTGATTTTGTCTTTTTTTGAATTGCTTTAATTATCGATAAAGAACCTAATCCTGAGTCAAAAACAACAATTTTCATCTTCATTCATGTATGATTGGTTAGCTAAATTTAGTCTAGTGTTGATCTTATTCCACACTTCTAATTAAGAGCATTTTTTTCGAGACTACACATGCCATCATTCCATAAAGCATGGGCACGCCAAGAAACAGCAGGTATGACTGACAAGTTTCGTGATACCTTGAAACCTCAAGGAGCATTGAAACCAAGAATTCAGAATGCTGTTAACAAATTACAGACACAAACTTCTAAGATGGACACTATGTTGGGAAAACTCGAACAACGAGATCAACAATTATTCCAACGTGTCGTCACAGCAGTTCAAAATCATGATAAAAGTGCAAGCGCTGTTTTATCAAACGAACTAGCAGAAGTTAGAAAAGTAAAAAAAATGCTTGGCGGTGCAAGAATGTCCTTGGAACAAGTTCAATTAAGACTTTCAACAATTCATGACCTCGGTGATGCAATGGTTGCAATTGGACCTGCAATGGGTACAATGAAGAGCCTACAATCATCATTAGGTAAATTCATGCCAGAAGCAGATTCAGAATTGAACGCAATGACCCAGACATTAAACGGACTTATGGTCGACTCGATCTCCGGTGATTCATTTAACATGGAATCCGATGCATCTAGTGAAGAAACAAATAAAATTCTTCAAGAAGCATCCGCAGTTGCAGAGCAACAAATCGGTGACAAGTTCCCATCAGTACCTTCAATGGAGCTTCCAACTCAAGAATACAAACAAACAACATCGACTTCAAGTTTTGAGTAGTTAGCCTTCTTCTTTTATTTTCTACCTATGTAACTAATGCACATTGTGATAAATTGCATCATCTCACTACTTCCCATTTTTGAGCTACCCTCTGTTCTATTTACAAAAACTGTTGGTACTTCTAATCCTTTCATTCCTAGTTGTTTTAGCTGATATAGAACCTCAATTTGAAATGCAAAACCATCTGAACGTATATTTTTAAAATCGATTTTTTCTAGTGTATTTTTCTTAAACATTCTATATCCACTAGTTGAATCCTTGATCTCTATTTTTGCACAAATTCTAGCAATCATTCCAGCAACAGAGTGTGTAACTTTCCTCCCAATTCCCCATCCTATAACATCGGAACCTTCCACATGTCTACTTGCAACTAAAAAATCAAAATTTTTTATTTTTTCAAGCATGTTTGGGATTTCACTAGGTTGATGTGAATGATCTGCATCCATCTGAAGTACCAATTCTGAATCAAGTTTTTCTAAAACATGCCTAAATCCTTCTTTGTATGCTGCCCCTAGTCCCATCTTTTTTGGTCTCTGAATTACTGTAATCTTTTCATATTTCTCTCCTAATCCTCTTACAATATCTGCAGTTCCATCCGGAGAGGAATCGTCAATAATTAAAATATCTAATTTTTCAACAAACTGTTTTATTTTTTCAAATAATTCTTTAATTAGACTTGGAATAGTCTCTGCTTCATTATATGTTGGAATTACAATTGCTAGTTTCATAAAATTTCACCATTATCTTAGAAGAAATATCTTATGGATATGCTGTCTCTTTTGCAAGAATTGACTCTAATTCTGAAATATTAACACGATTTTGAGCCATATCGTCTCTTCTGCGAATGGTTACTGTGTTGTCCTCTTTTGTTTGATGGTCTACTGTTATTGCAAATGGTGCACCAATCTCATCTAATCTTCTATATCTTCGTCCAATTGCACCTGAATGATCTAAAAAGGAATCAAATTTTGTTCTAATAAGACGATAAATCTCATCTGTTTTTTCTAAGAGCCCATCTTTTTTCACTAATGATAAAACTCCCACATGTGTTGGGGCTAAATATGGTTTAATTGATAAAACCATTCTTTCATTTTCTTTATCTTCTCTTAGTGAATGTTCTAAAATTGTGTAAAGACTTCTGTCAATTCCCATTGAAATTTCAAATACATGTGGTA
>JAOMDR010000004.1 GCA_028345575.1 Candidatus Nitrosopelagicus sp. | reverse complement strand
TCAGACGCATCAGAATTTGAACTCATTAATACAGTAAGACAAGTTTATTGTTTTTTAAGCTTCTGTTTTTCAATGTAAGATTCAAGAATAGAATGCACATCATCGTCTTTTGAAGATTTGATTTTATCTACTATCTCCTTTTCTTCAATTTCAAAACAATTCAAAAATTCCTGATGATCCTTAAAGACTAGAATTACTTTATCCTTGAAAATACAATGATAGAATTTTTCATTTTCCATGATTTCAGGATTTACCTTAACACCATCATCATTTACTTCAATTGCCGAATCCATTAATGAAAGCTAGTTCAGATTCAGATATAAAATTACGTAATTGTAATAAGAATTGAATTTTAAAACACATTATGGAAAAGCGGATTGTATTTCATGTTGATTTTGACTATTTTTATGCACAGTGTGAAGAAATCAGAGATTCCAAAATAAAAGGAAAATGTGTTGCAGTTTGTATATTTTCAGATAGAGGAGGAGATAGTGGTGCCATAGCTACTGCAAATTATAATGCAAGAAAATTTGGAGTAAAATCTGGAATACCCATCATGCTTGCAAAAAATAAATTAAAAGAAGAAGATGCAGTTTTTTTGCCAGCCGATTTTGATTATTATTCTGACATGTCATCAAAAGGAATGGAAATAATTGAAAAGTATGCAGATGTATTTGAGTATGTAGGTAAAGATGAAGCATATCTAGACGTTACAAAAAAAACTGAAACAGATTTTCATAATGCTGAGCATTTAGCACAACAATTAAAAAATGAAATAAGAAATAGCCTAAAACTCACATGTTCTGTTGGGATTACACCAAATAAATTATTGTCAAAAATTGCTTCGGATTATAAAAAACCTGATGGATTAACAACAGTAAAACCAGAACAGGTTGAGGAGTTTTTGTCACCACTTAAGATTAGAGAAATTCCAGGAATAGGTAAAAAAACAGAAGATGTATTCACACAGATGAATGTCCATACAATAGAAGAATTAAGAAGAATTAGTATTTTTGATTTGAACAAAGTGTTTGGAAGAAAAACTGGAGGATATATTTTTAATTCTGCAAAAGGTATAGACGCAGAAATAGTCAAAGAGAGATCCCCAACAATTCAGTTCAGTAAAATTGTCACTTTAAAGAAAAATTCCAAAGAATTCGAATTTTTACAAGAAAACGTAATGGAGTTATGTGTGCAATTGAACAGAATAGCAATTGAGAATAATAAGATGTATCGCTCAATTGGAATTCAATTTGTAAATGAAGATCTATCAACAAAAACTAAATCAAGAATGCTAAAAAATTCAGTAAGTAATGAAGATGAACTGAAAAAAGTTACAAACCAATTATTAGAAGAAGCATTAGTTGAACAAGTTATGCTAGTTAGAAGAGTTGGAGTTAGAATTTCAGAATTTTCAGACGTTGAAGGTCAAAGTAGCATTACAAATTATTTTTAGAGGTGTCTTCAGATTCTAATTTTTTGAGTCTTTTTGTTTCAACTGCAGTAACAACCAATAAGAATATGAATAACCAAGGAAGGAACATTATTTCTCCAGCTACAGAATGAAATTCTTCCCAAGCTTCAGGATCAGTAGTTACTTTTAGTGCGTAAACAGATAATGAAAATATTCGGATCATATTTACAAAAATAGTTCCAAGAATACCTAAAACAAAATATATAATTTTACGATTTCGAGGAATTCTCATTTTTATGAGAAATGCCATCATTACTAGTGAATAGATGATTATACTATGGACTCCTGCAGATGGCCAGAAGACTTGTAATGCAAATGGACCAAAGTCACCATTAAGGAACATCAGATTGTCACGTGCAGTTGCAACGCCAAGATCAAGTACAGTAATTACCCAGACATTGGCTTGCACAAAATACGGTACAATGTATTGTAATGGTCCAAGGGTATCATAAGGAAAGAAAGAATCTAATGCCAAAATAATTGCATTGCCAGCTAAAAATATTGGGCCAGCAGGTCCTATTCTAATCCATTTTCTTCCAAATAGAATTGCAAGGGATGCAGTGACAAAAATTGCCATTACTGTGAAATCAAATAACCATTCCCAAGAATATTCTAAGACACCAAAAACATCGACTAAACTCATTATGTAATCTCTAACGCCAAATTGTAGAGATACGAAATATGTTATTGTAAGTGCAATTAACGGAATGCAGTAAAAGAAACGCTTCCTTGGAATTACAAATTTTAATCCAATTAATTCTGCTGCGATGAATGCGGCTGCAAAAAGAAATCCACCTCTACCTTGATTCCAGCTAAGACTAAAGCTATCAGGATATATCGCCATTGTGAATAGGATTGGAGATAAAACAAGAAGAATTGCTATAAACACACTTTTGTTTTCCATTGAGTGTCGTTTGAAGTCTCTCAATAAATATGCAAATATTAGAAAAAATCAGATAGATTTGTTTGAGCTACAAGTTTGAGCATATTTCCATGAGCAAGCCATTCATTTTTACTAATACTCATTCGTTTTGTTGCAAGACTGATTGCTTCATTTAATGAATTTGTTTCTTGAGGAGTTTTTTTCATTGCTTCCCTCACCCCTTCACGAACCTGCCAAACACCAACAGGTACAGCATATTCAGGTTGAATTTCTCTAAATATTATAACGCCTGATTGTCTTTTGATTTTTTGTAGGTACTCGGTTACTGCCAATTTACCTGCAAAATATGCGCCTGCAATAGACGGAGTATGATCAATTCCTTTTGCATTTTCATAATCATTTCCAAATCCTATTGAATTTTTATCATGCCATGCTTCTTGCATTTCAAAAACCCATCTATGAGGGAATAATATTACTGAAAATAAATTTCCAAGATGATCAAAATTAAAGACACCATATGTATCAATTATATCAAAATCAAGTATGTTATGCATTAAATCATTAGATATTATTTGATCTGTTGCAGTGATACTCCATTTTGTTGGAACTAGTTTTCGGTTTTTACCAAACATTCCAATACTGAAACATTTTTGAATTTTTGATATTTCAATTCCAGAATTATAAAGTTTCATCACTGCATCTTCAGCTTTTAGATCAGTGTCATAGTATGCATTTTCTATTGGTTTGATAGAAGAATTTGGTGAAAATTTTGCAGTCTTTATTTCACCGAGAGGGCCAAATGGTGCATTTTGGCCATCAAGAGATGGAATTGGAGTAGGTTTTTTCAGGAACTCTATTTCAGAATCAATAGAGCCTGATGACATTGCTAATTCATGAAGACTTTCGACGAAACGACCACTGGTCTCTTCAATTCCTGTTTTTTGTATTCCACGTACAAGATTTAATCGATAATTGACAATTTCTTCAAGACTTTTTCCAAGCCATCTTTCAGGTGAATCTAAAAGCGCAGTATCTCCGTGGATTGGAGGTAACATTGGCCCAATACCAACTTTGGGGTATCCATACGAGCCTACAAAAACTGAAGGGGGGCTAGAACCCTGTATTTCATTAGAAGAGAAAAGATTTGCATACTTTGAAAGATATTCATGCCAGTTTTGTTCAATACCTTTTCTAATATCAGAACCTGTTCTAGACACATATTTTCTAGAAGGTTAGGAATAATAAATAATTCATCTAGTAAAAAATTGACACAAAGTTAAAGAGAACAAAGAATACAAGAATTTCAAATGAAAAATAAAAGAATTATTTCATTTTTACCTAGTGCAACAGAGTTGATTTATGAATTAGGAGCACAAGAAAAATTATTTGGTGTAACTCATGAGTGTAATTTTCCAAGTGATGCTTCAAACAAACCTAAAGTGATAGAGAGTGTTTTTGAACCAGAAAATATGTCAAGTCAAGAAATTGATGAGAAAATTTGTAGTCTTTCAGAGAAAGGAGAAGATATTTACAAATTAATAACGAAAAACGTATCTAATGCAAGACCGGATCTAATTATTTCACAAGAAATTTGTGAGGTTTGTTCAGCATACACCAATCAAGTAAAAAATGCAATTGAAATTCTGGATGAGAAACCAGAAATTTATTCAATGAACCCTCATGATGTACAAGGTATTTTAAAATGTGTGAAAGATATTGCAGAAAAAATTGATGAAGTGCAAAGAGGTGCGGAAATTGTTAATTCACTTAATTCACGAATAAATAAAATTAAAGATATGCAAATTTCAAACAAACCTAAAGTTTTAGGAATAGAATGGGTGAAACCATTTTTTACATCAGGGCATTGGGTGCCAGAAATGATTGAATACTCAGGAGGTATTAACATGATAACGAAAACTGGTGAACATTCAAGAAAAATGGAAATTGAAGAAATTGTAAAGGCAGATCCAGATGTGTTAATCTTGATGCCATGTGGTTTTGATGTTAAAAGAACAATTTCAGAGTATGAAAAATATCTTAGAAGCGATTCAAAATGGAATCAGTTGAGAGCTGTTAAAGAAAAGAAAGTTTTTGCAGTTGATGCAAATTCATTTTTTAGCAAACCAAGCATTAGAGTAGTAAGTGGTATTGAGATTTTAGCGAAAATTTTGCATCCAGAAATATTTACAGATTTAGAGGTACCAAGTAATTCATTTTTAAAAATATAGAAAGAACTTCTATTACTGATCGTCTGTCTCATCTAATTCGTCAGCATCGTATGCCCGTTTAGATGGACGAGTTGGAACGAAGAATCGTGACATAGTAATGCATTACAATTTGAAAAGTAATTTTAGTGGGTTGTAAAAAATTGTCTTTTTACATCAACAAAATTGAACTAGGCTAGAATTTCATTTTACACTCGTGTGAAAGAGACTTCGTAGTGACAAAAATTACGATTCCAAGAATTCCAATAGATGTTAAGCGAATTGGAATTTCATAAATTGTTAGAAATGAGCTTGCGATACTTCCAGCTGTCCCAAATGTTGTAATAACTGAAAATGCTATAGGTCCACAAGAACATGCACCTGCAGATGCACCAATAATAGTTCCAACTATACTTGAACCTATTTTTTTAGTTTCTTTGATTAATTTAACACGGTAGATATTCATCGATACTGCAAGAGATGAAAGAATTGATAAAAATACAATTAGAGAAAAGCTCAATGTAGTTTCAGGATACACAGAGAATACCACAAATGGTTCAAGAAATAAAAATTCTGAAATTATAATTAATGGAATAAATAATAAGAAAAAGATTCCAGTTGTAATTAGAATGTAAGATGGATTTGAATAAATAAGTCCAAAAATATTATTCAATTTAGATTAATGAATCAATTAGATTTTCAAATGTAGAGTATGGATGAGCACCTACAACTCTTTGTGACTCCCCAGATAATGTATTTACAATCATGAATGTAGGAGTACTGTTTGCTCCAAATTCAGTAACAGCCACTTGTTTGTTGTAATTAACTCTAGCATAATGATCATCAGTGGTCATGCACTTGTCAAACTGTTCAATATCCAAACCTAAGTTAAATGCAAAAGCTTGTAATCGGGTAGCGCTGGCCCAACCACCATCTATTTCATCTTCTTGGTATGTGAAAAGCATTGAATGATATTCCCAATATTTTCCTTGATCATCTGCACAGTATGTTGCTTCAGAAGCAGGAATCGAATCACTACCTAGAAATGGCATATCAACAAAAACAAGATTTGCTTTTCCAGTGTCAATATAATTTTCAATGATTTGGGGTCGAGTTTCTTCAAACCAAAGTTTACACATGTGGCATTGGTAATCACCAACTTCAATGATTGTTACAGTTGCAGTTTTAGAACCTAATACAGGTGCTTGTTTTAGTTCAAGTGTTTTAAATTCATCATCATTAGTGGAAGTTCGAGGAGTATCAAAGTCAGACATGTATGATGTGGCAAACGTTACAAGTATTACAACTAACACTACAGCTGCGCCAGCAACTGCAATTTTCTTTGTATCAACCATGGATTTTAGAAAAGTAATTTAATTAAAAAACCTTGCATTGTCTCTAAGATTATATTATTTGCGCCTGAACAAACTCATGATTTTTTGGGCGACGGAATCAATAGGGCAAGAGCTGCATGAAACTTCAGAGTTTTCAGCCTCAATTTGTTCATCCATATCATTTTGTTTTTTTTCATCCATGTGCTCATAAATCAAAAATAGGTTATAAACAATTTGACATATTTTACAATTACACTATTCACCATAGGAATCAATTAATTCTAAGCATGGGTTTATTAGACGATCGAATTGAGTGAGATTAGAAATAATGATAGATTAGGTTCGCTTTCTCTGTCATTGCTTTAGACAGAAAAAAAATGAACACATTTGACGAATTAAAAATAAATGAAGACATAATGAGATCCATCAAGGAGCTCGGATTTACCAAACCTTTTCCAATACAAGCACAAGCAATACCTGAACTTTTACAAGGAAATGATGTAATTGGTCAAGCACATACAGGAACAGGAAAGACAGCAACATTTGGAATCCCAATGCTACAAAACATCATTCACGGAGGAGGAATTCAAGGATTAGTCATTGCACCGACAAGAGAATTAGCAATGCAAATTACTGAAGAGATAAAAAAAGTTGGAAAATATACAAAAATCAAAGTAGTAACCGTTTATGGAGGACAAGGAATTGGAATACAATTAGATGCACTACGTAGAAAACCAGAGATAGTAGTTGCAACACCTGGAAGATTAATTGATCATTTGGATAATGGTTCAATCAGAACTAATGATATCAAACATGTTGTATTAGATGAAGCAGATGTAATGCTTGACATGGGATTCATAGAAGATATCGAATATGTCCTACAAAAAGTTCCTGGAAATAGGATTACATCATTATTTTCAGCAACAATGCCGCCGGAAATTCTTAGACTTTCTGACAAATATCTAAATAATCCAAAAAATATTTTAATTGATTCGGATGATCTAAGTGGAGAAGGAATTGATCAATCATTTTTAGTGATAAAAGATAGAGAGAAGCACAAATACCTTACAGACTTTATTAATCAAAATAGAGGTCAAGTCATAGTATTTTGTTCGACAAAAATTAGAACAAGGAATGTCGCAAGAGATCTACAAAAATCCAGATACAAAGTAGTTGCAATTGAAGGAGATATGTCACAAAATAAAAGAGAATATTCAATGATGAAATTTAGAAAAAATCAAGCAGACATATTGGTTGCAACAGATGTTGCAGCAAGAGGAATTGATGTTCCAAGAGTAGGCTTGGTAGTAAACTATGATGTTCCAAATCAGGATATGGTCTATTTCCATAGAATTGGTCGTACAGCAAGAGCAGGAGCAAAAGGAAGGGCGATTACATTAGTATCATATTCATCAATTGCAGATTGGAAATTTATTAAAAAACAAATCAAATCAGACTTAACGGATCTAAATAAAAAGATGGGAATTGAAGTTCATATTCCAGACCCATTGAAACGGGATGTAGGACGACGCGTTGCACAACCAATGCGTTCAGGATATGGGCGTAGACCAAGTTATGGTGGTAGAAGTAGACCAAGTTATGGTGGTGGAAGATCAAGTTATGGTGGTGGACGCAGTAGAGATGGACCAGCTAGAGACCAATACAAAAGAAGAAGTAGTACACGTTCATCTTATGGAAGACAAGGTAGAGATACAAAGAAGAAGTGGTAGTTTAACACTTAAAGAGAAGGATTAGTTAGAAAAGTGTAAGAAAAAATGCATATCGGATTTGTTTTATTGAATTGTGATTTAGGTGCTGAAGAGTACATTTTAGAAGAATTACAACAAGTAGATGAAATAACAAATGCATATGTTACATTTGGTGCATACGACATAATAGCAGAAATCCACGCAGAAACACAAGAAGATTTTGAGAAAACAGTTTCATTGAGAATTAGACAGTTATCCAGAGTTGTAAGCACAATGACACTAAATGTCATTAAAGGCGAATGACACTTATACGAAAAAAAAAGTGAAATTGTGTTGCAGCAAATTGAATATTCTGGAACAGTGTGGGCACTAAGTCATAACGACCCAGAACCACTGATTGAACACAGTATAAAAAAATTACAAGATTATGGTATTAAAAAAGAAGATATCAAAATAGTTGATGCGCCAGACAGTCCCGAAGTTGGTCAAGTAGTGGTAGAAATTTGGCCACATGAGTTAGTTATTGCTAGAATTAGAACTGTCAGAGGAGAATCATTTATCAGCGGAACAGAACTCAACATAGAATTAAAATCAGATGAAGCAGGAAAATATATCGATTAGTAATTGAAAAAACGTAAGGCAAAAAAATCTAAAAGTAAATTCCCAATTATAATAATAAGTGCAATCATAATAGGAATCATTGTCTTTTATTTCTACTCAGCGGATCAGGCAAAAATTCGTGGGTTTGCGTTTGGTAATGAGATTCAATCATTACAAGAAGAAATTCAAAATGAACAAGGACTATTCATTTCAAGCATAGCGAGGTGGAATGAAAATACAATATCTGATGAAGAGATGATTGTAATTGGAGAAAGACATATTGAAACATTCAATAAATTATTAGACAAATATGATGAATTACAACCGCCAGATGCCTTCTCAAGATCCGTAAAACTACTAAAATTATCTTTAGAATATCAGATTGAATCACATGAGCATCGTTTAGGATGGATAAAAAATGGAGATGAACTAGAACTAGTCAGATCCCAAGAATTGACACAATTGTCATTTGAAGCCGAACAAGCAGGATTAAAATCTTTTAATGATGCAAAAGCAGGAATTGAACAATAAATCTTTAAGCATTTAAGATCATAGTATCTTTATGAAAAAATTAGTATTTTTGATTCCATTATTGTTTTTGATACAACCAGCGTTTGGAGAGATAATAGTTGAAAATGATCAGACATACATTGGAAATGACGGTATCATGCACATTGTAGGGGAGATTAAAAATGATTCAAAGTCACCAGTGAATAAAATAAAAATTACAGCCACGCTAATTGATGAGAATGGAAAAGTATTAGACATAATAGATGGAAAAGTCATGTCAAATATAATAATGCCAGGAATGAAAGGTAGTTTTGATATTATTACAAATGAAAAAAAGATGAATGGTGTTTTAGATTATGATTTGGGATTTGAATACAAACTTGCAGCACCAAAGAATCAAGTAATTGAAATTGTTTCATCAGAAATGAAGAGAGACCAATTAAATAATTTAATAATTTCTGGAACTATTGAAAATAATGGAGAGATTACTGCCAACATGATAAACGTTGTTGCAACGTTATATGACAGAGATGGAAAAGTATTGACAGTTTCAAAAATTCAAACACAGCCAGATTTTCTGAGAGCTGGGGAGGAAAGTCACTTTTTAGTTCCAATTTATGAGAAGAACCAATCAATGAATGTTGCAGATTATACCATAATTGCTGAATCGGACGAGTATGCAGCAGTTCCAGAATTTCCATTAGGTTCAAGTGCACTATTAATAATTTCAGTATCATCATATGTGATTTTTTCAAGAAACCCTGAAAGAATCACTAATGCCCTTGGCAGATGTTCAAAGATTTTAGCTCGACAATAATTCTTATACATACACACAAACAAGAATGTTAAATGGCAATTTCAGATGAGAATAAAAAATTTTTAGAAGGACTACTGCAATACTATATCGAACAAGCTGATTCTTACAATCAATTTGCAAACGAATACAGTAAATTCTCTAGTTCTAAAAGAGAGATAGCTTTTGGCGTAATAGTCGGTACAGTGTATTCAGCATTTTTACAGACATACTCAAATCAACAATTAGAAGTTAGATTAGACGATATACAAGAATTTCATGAATTTATGAGAGATAATATTGAGAAAATAACCAAGGCGTTAGACCAAAAGAAGCTATAGGTAGGAATAAATCCAAACAGAATGACGATGATTATGTCAGAAATAATTGGATATAAGATTCAGCAAATTATTGATAATGGTCAAGCAATTCAAATAGCACTGGCAGAAGATGTTCAAACAGAACCAATTTCACAAAAACAATTGATTATGGAAAACGTTTCAAAGAAACTTGATCAAGATACAAAAGAACAAGTCATGCCATTACTTGAAGCAATGCTACAAGCGCAGCCAACTATCAAAATGAAGAGTTATGCACAGACAAATATCTCAATCACTATGCCAAAAAATAGATATGAAAAACTTGGTAGACCACAAGTTGGGCAAGTTTTAAGAATAGATATACAAAGAATTTAGAGATTTTCTTCTATTTTAGATAATTCGTATAAGGGTAAAGAGCAAGTGAAGTTTTTACAAATAGTTACATTTGTTTTATCCGAGAATTCTTTTCCTTCAAAAAATGGATATTCGGATAATAATTTTAAATTTTCTTCATCATCAATTTGAATTATAATTCCTTCAGGTATGAATTTCTTATACAAAGAATTTACAATTTCAGAGTTTTCAGAATTAATTATCGTAATTTCTGTGGGATGCTTTAGATATAGATTCATTACATTAAGTAAATAGCCAAATGCAAATGGATTTTCTGCAGCAGAAGTTCCATTTAATTCCAAAATTTGTTTAGATATTTTAAGAAATTTTTCATCATTTACAAGATGATGGAGTTTTAGTAATGCATTTGCAGCAACTGAATTTCCAGATGGAACAGATAAATCATAATAATTTTTTGGGCGAACTATCAAAGATTCATGTGTATCAGCTGTAAAGTAAAATGATTTTTCAGTTTCATTCCAAAAGTGTTCTATCATGTAATTTCCAATTTTCTGAGCCATATCAAGAAAATGTGCATTAGATGTTATCTCAAAAACATCAACAAGAGAATTTACAAGATATGCATAATCATCTAGATATCCATTTAATTTTGGAATATCATTTTTGAAGGTTCTATGCATGAATCCATGTTTAGAGAATTGTTCTGTAAAGTATTTGGCTGCATTTGTGGCAGCATTAAGATATTTTTCATTTCCCGAAATTCTATAACCTTTACTAAATGCTGAAATCATCATAGAGTTCCATGACGTAATAATCTTATCGTCAGTTCCAGGTTGATCTCGTTTATCTCTTACATCAAGTAGTTTTTTTGACGAACGTTTCAAAAGTTCAGCGATTTCATCTTCAGTTTTGTTAAATTTGAATGAAAGAGAAGAGATATTGATATTATTTGCCAGAATTGTATTTCCTTCAAAGTTTCCGCCATCAGTAACATCATAATAGATACAAAATATTTCAGAATCATCACCTAAGATGTTTTCAATTTCACGTTTTTTCCAAACAAAAGTTTGTCCTTCTTCTCCATTGGTATCTGCATCTTGAGCAGAATAAAATAAACCTGAAGTAGATGTCATTTCACGTATTACATAATCAAGAGTTTTTGTGACAACACCAAGGTAAAATGGATCTTTTGTAATTTGATACGCTTCAGCATAGACAGGAGGTAAAAGTGCATTGTCATACAACATTTTTTCAAAATGAGGTACAAGCCATCGTCCATCAGTTGAATATCTATGAAATCCGCCACCAATTTGATCAAAGATTCCACCTTTAGCCATTTTTTTTAATGTCATTAACGCAAACTCTTGAAATTTTGTGATTCCTGAGAGTTTAGAGTATCTAAACATGAAAGAAAGATTTGCAGCATTTGGAAATTTAGGTGCTTGACCAAATCCACCATAATTTGTATCTGCAACCTGTAAAAGATTTACTGCAGCTTCATCCAAAATAGATTTTTCAATTTCCCCACCATCAGAAACTCGTTCTAGTTTAGTAAGATTTGACATAAATTGTTCAGCTGAAATACCAACATCTTTTGGTTTTTCTTTCCATGCTTGTGCCAACTGTCTACATAGGCTACCAAAACCAGGTCTGCCATAGGAATCAAGAACCGGAAAATAAGTTCCAACGTAAAATGGTTTTTGTTCAGGCGTCAAGAATACACTTAGTGGCCATCCACCTTGACCAGTCGACATTTGACATATTTTTTGATAAATGTCATCTAAGTCGGGTCGTTCTTCGCGGTCAACTTTGATATTAATAAAATTCTCATTCATAATTTTTGCCACATCATCATTTTCAAATGACTCATGAGCCATGACGTGACACCAATGACAAGAGCTGTAACCAACAGATAGAAAAATAGGTTTATTTTCATCTTTTGCTTTTTTTAATGATTCATTATTCCAAGAGTACCATTCAACAGGATTATCTTTGTGTTGAAGTAAATATGGACTTGTTTCTTTAGATAGATTATTCGGCATGATGGTAATTCAGAGTATTGATTATTTGTAGGTATTCTAGATTTTCCAGATTGCCGTATCGTTACGTTTGTAAATTTCTATGTTAATCTGTTTTAGTAGTTTTTGCTTTGATTTTTCTGCCTTTTTTTCGTTACTGTAGTCTTTCTTTTTTAATAATTTGTCTAATAGAATAAGCTGATCATCACTTAGATTTTTGAAACTACCATTTTTAGTTACTAAATTTAATAGCTCAACACGTCGAAAATCATCCTTTTTTAAAATTTCAGCCATACTTGTCATAAGAACATCCTACTAAAAATAAATGTGTGTTAGATTAGGCTCATTTATGACAGAAATGATGCGTGCAATGGTTCTTTCAGAATGTAAGAAAATCGAAGACAAGCCATTAAAATTAACAAATATTGAAAGACATTCAATAAATAATCCTGATGAAGTTTTAATCAAAATCGAAGCATGCGGAGTATGTCATTCTCAACTACACGGAATAGAAGGAGATTGGCAAGAGATTGGAATTCCTCCGTCATTTCCAACAGTACCAGGACATGAAGTGGTTGGAAAAATTATTGAAATTGGAGATAAAGTTACAAAATTTAGAATTGGAGATAGAGTTGGAATAACACCACTTTTGAAATCATGTATGAATTGTACATATTGTAATGAAGGAAAAGAATACCTTTGTGAAGATAATGAAATAACTGGTGAGACATTACGCGGAGGTTATACAGAATTTATTAATGCGTCAGAAAACTTTCTGACAAAAGTTCCAGAAAGTATGTCATCAGAATATGCAGCACCACTATTTTGCCCGGGAATAACTGCATACAAAGCAGTAAAAGCAGCAGAACCTGAAAAAAATAAAAAAATTGCAATTTATGGAATTGGTGGAGTAGGACATATGGCAATACAATTTGCCAAAGTAGATGGATGTGAAGTAACTGGCGTATCAAGAAAAAAAGAGCACCTAAATGTTGCAGAGAAGCTTGGTGCAGAAAAAACATTCCAATTTACAGAATCTCAAGATGAATTTTTGAATAAAGTTAAAAACGAATATGGATTATTTGATGCAGCAATTGTATTTGCGCCATCAGATGTTGTCACAGACACAGCTATAAAATCAGTGAAAAAAGGAGGAACTGTAATAATTGCTACAGTAGGTAAAATTCCAAATTTCTTAGCGTTTGAGGAAAAAACAGTAAGAGGAACGCTAATTGGTTCTATGAAAGACATGGAAAAAGTAATTGAGATTGCACAAAAAAATGATTTCAATGTGGTTACAGAATCATTTCCATTAGAACAGGCAAATGAAGTACTTGAAAAGTTAAAAAATTCAAATATCGAAGCGCGTGCAGTTCTAATTCCTTAAATTACTAGGAATTTTGTTACAAACATGATTTGTAGACGGTGTCATCATACTGATGAAATTCATAAAACTACCACATCATCAGAGTCAATGTTAAGAAGAGGATCTTGTCAAATCCCCGATTGTACATGTAATCAATTTTTAGATGCATTTGAAGAGATTGATGATGAACAACTCTAGTGATATATAGGAAAAAAGAGTTTCAAAAACATGGATAAACACGCACCAAAAGAAGAAATGATTAAAGATTTGGAAAATATCTTGGCAAAAATCAATGCATTAGAGGTAACTGCTAAAGATGAAGAAGCAAAAGCTAATGTTAAAATTTTAAGAAAACTTACAGAGGGACAAATTCATTCAATTAATGAATTTGATCACTTGAAAAAAGCAATTGACCTTCTTACAATGCAATTATTTGAAGTTAAAGATAAAATAAATTCAAAATAATCATTCAGTCTGACATAGAGGACGATATTTCGATATAATTTTGTCTACAATACGTTTTCTTTCTGGCGCTTCAGACTCCCATAGAGGTAAAATTGCGAGATAAAGACTCTCTTCATTGCCAGCATGTTGAATCCAACACTTGAAATTATCATTTTGTGTGAAAAAGTCTTTCTGATCGGTTTTGTCAGATTCACCAGCATGAAGTGGTATAAAGCCGGATTTATTCTGGTTGAAAATTATGTAAACTACTTTATCCATAGGGGGGCCCCATTCGGATAGCTTGATAGGTCCAAGAAATTCATAATGAAGAATTTGAATTGTCACTAATGAAATTAAGAAGGCTCAAGTTTTAAATTTGCCTAATTTTGCCTCAAAGTAAATGTCAGAAATGCAAGATCCACATAATTATAGAAAAGTTGGTTACTCAATGATATTAGTAGCTGCATCACTAGCAGCAATTGGAATAGTCCAAGTCGCAATTGGACCTGATGTTCTTTATGCAGATCGAATACAAAGAGACAATACAGCATTTTTTGAGATGTGTAAAGCAGGAAATTACATGCAGGAAGGATGTGATATGTTTGAAAAACCTGGAAATACATTATATGAAATTCCTAGAATGACATTAGATGATACAGAAGAATCTGAAACTATGATTATGGAAGAACCAGTTATGGAAGCACCGCAAGTATCTGCAGAAATTGTTTCAATTCCCGAAGGATCAGGTGCACCAGGATGTGAAGAAACCGATGAATGTTATATTCCAGCAACATTAAACATTTCAACCGGCACCACAGTAGTTTGGGAAAATAATGATAGTGCTGCACATCTTGCAACAAGTGGAACTCCAGATGGTGGACCAGACGGAGCTTTTGATTCAGGAATGATTATGGCAGGAGCTACATACGAATTTGAGTTTTCAGATAAAGGAGAATTTGTTTATTATTGTCTCGTTCATCCTTGGATGATTGGAACTGTTATAGTAGAATAATTACTGCCCGTTCATGTAATCTTCCCAAGTGTTAAGATTAGAAGTAAAACGATTCATTTGATACATCGCACCACCAATAATTCCAGCGTGATAACACGTGTATAGATAGATTTGAGAGTTAGAAGGATCTGTTTGTGTTAAACTCATACTAATCATTGAAAAGAAAACAAATGTTCCACCAAATGTAATAATTTTTCCAATAATTCCGCCATTTAATCCAACAATTCTTCTTGTTGCGGCAGCCATAATTGTAATACTCGATACAATCAAAAATGTTGCACCACCATTTGCAGTAATCATATCAGTAGCCCAAGGAACCACTCCATCATCAACTAAAGATGAATCAGGTATCATTGCACCACCATGAAGTGCAAAATTTACAGAGCTAAACAAACCACCAATGACTAAGAAGAAAAGAAATAATTTCATAATTTTTCTTTTGAACGCACTTCGAGTTTCAGAGGGTTGTAATGCTCTTTCAGAAATTTTTAGACCATACAGAAATCCAATTCCAAATGCAGGAGCAAATAAAATATTCATAAGATATGGATGCTCAAGAAATAATTCAGCATAATAGGTATTGAGTAAAAACGCTGTCAATAATGCAATTCCAGCAGCAGACCCAAAAACAATCAAATTTGAATATTTGAATATTTTTGGCACATTTTCATCAGAACTATTCCAACTATACACAGAAAATTCTTTTGGAATTTGGATTAAAAAACCGAGTAAAAATTGATTTACCCAATTAATCAATTCTTTTCAATTTGTTCCTAACGAATGATCATTTTCAATGAACATCGCATTTTTATTTTAACTAAAAGAACTTTACAATATGAAATCATTGTCAATTGTAATTCCAGGAGTAATTCTGGTAATTTTTGGAATCATATTCAGTTTTCAAGGACAAGGAATGGTTGGACCAGAATCATCATTCATGTATGAAAGTGAAGAATGGATAGATAATGGAATAATTATCAGTATGATGGGAGTGATTTTGATATTAATTGGGTATTTTGTAGAAAAGAAGAAATTAACTTAATAATTTTTTTCAAAATATTTTTGATGATATTCTTCAGCACGGTAGAATGTAGAAGCAGATTTTATCTCAGTGACAATATCGCTCCCAAATGTCTTTTGTGCAGATGGATTTAATTTTTCTTTAACATCTTTTGCTGCTTGTTCTTGCTCAGGATTATGACAAAATATTGCAGAGCGATATTGAATGCCAATGTCAGGACCTTGTCTATTAGGAGTAGTTGGATTATGATTTTCAAAAAATACTTTTACTAAATCAGAATATGAAATTTCTGCAGGATCAAACTCAACTTGTATAGCTTCAGCGTGACCAGTTTTATCAGTACAAACATCTTCGTACGTAGGATTATCTGTATGACCTCCGGTATATCCTACAGCGGTAGATTTTACGCCATTTGTTTTAGAAAATACTTCTTCAACGTGCCAAAAACACCCTGCAGCAAAAGTTGCTTTCTCCATACATTCATTCAGATTAAACAATAAAAAAAGCTTTCAAAATTTTAAAATCCAGAATCCAAAGGATTTGAAGATTTTAGAATTTCTCTTAACAGAATTGTGGCATATGAACCACGAGATAATTGAAATTTTATCATATTTTCATCAATCTTGAAATTCAAATAATTAATTGATGCGTTACGAAATCCACCTTCAACTGAGAGTTCTTGGAAATCTTTGATGAAGAAATCTTTTGGAGTAAGCAATTCTTCATCAAGAATTTTTTTTATATAATAATCAAATCTTGATTTTTTATAATATGAATGACCTACAAGTGGAATAGCAAGTTTTTGTTTAGGATCATTTTCAAATTTTCCCAATATAGAATTTTTATCAAAACAAACATCATCAGTTGTCGGTAATGACAATTCTTCTTCAAATTCATGTGCAAGACTCAAAGTTTTATTGAATAGAAATGATTGGTATGATTGAATGTAAAATCTTCGTAATGCAAGAGGAATCGAACGTATTGCATTCTTAGGATCACTGTCACTGGAAAGTTGTTTTAGTAAATTTCTTTCAATATCCATAGAAAATGGTAATAATTCAATTACTTCAGATTCAGATTTACGTTCAGATATTAATTTCCGCATTTCATTATTTTTTTCTGAATCATATTTTGATGAAAAACTTAGTAGATACTCAAGTGCTTCTTCATAATCACCTTTAATGATTGATTTTCCAACTAGATGCGTTATTGGTCGTTTTGAACCAAATCTTTGATATCCAAAAAAATTAAGAATGTTTTCATTACCGGTAAATGACGGTAATGATTCATTCATATCAGATACTCTAATTTCAAAATAATTTCCTAGCATATCTTTTTTTGATATTGGTTTTTCTACAAATCCAAGTCTTTTTGCAGAATATTTTTGTCCAGTATATTCTTCTAGAGAATTTATTTTTTTGTAGGTGTAAACGTACTGTTCTGTTTTTGCATTTGCATCTTTCAAACCAAGCGATTTTAAGACAAGGCCATAGCGTTTTTCGATATCAATTAATGCATGATTTGTATCAATTCCAGATTTTTTTAACAGGTAAACAGCATGTCCATCCAAATTATCAAATAAGTCAATAGCTTTTTCAGATAAAACCTCTTTCACCAAAAAATCATTTTCATTTTTTTTAATTTTTCCAGAGATAGGGGCATATTTTGTAGTATAAACAGAGAGTCCTATCTCTTTATCAATTTGTGGAATCACGGTTCAATAATGACATCAACGTATTTTGATACGTTTACCTCAGAGTTGAAAACTCCTAAAAGTAATTTGTAATCTCCAGATAATGCAATTTGACTTGCAGTAATTGAGACAATAATTTCATTAGAACTATTGAAGTCATGGGAGATTAAAAGATCAGATGATTTTGTAACAGTTGATGCAGTATGAGCAAAATTGAAATTGATATCCCCAATGTTTGATGATGATGGATTTATACTCAAAGAAATTGTTTCAGTTTCACCTTTTTTGAGGTTTATAGATTCAACATTGGTATTTACTGTGAATGGAAGAGATTTTCCAGTATCAACTACACCAATTTTATTTTCTGCCCATTCTGTAAACCAAATTTTATCATCTATCACATCAAAGCCAAAAATTTGTGCAACACCACAATTTGATTTTGATTTATCTTCACAGTCAGCCCAGTTAGGATTTTTAGACGGTACCATGTATTCTATTAGTCGTTCATTATCAATATCAAAGACTGCAAGTTGATTGGATGTTTGTTCATTGAAAATGAGATTTCCATTCATATCAGTTTCAGTCCAATAGGGTCTAGAAATTGGTGTTTTTATTATTCCAGTTGAATTCCCATATGCAGATTTTTGAGGTGTTGAGGTAACAAATTTTGTAAATTTTTCTTCATTAGGATCAAATTTGAAAAAGAAACTACTAGAAGTATCTACAATCCAAACATTATCATTTTCATCTACAGACAATCCATTTGCAGTATTAAGATCATCTGGAAAATCATATACATCAAAATAATTTTCGAGCGGAATATCTATTCCTGTACTTGCCAAATAGGAATCTTGTTTGTATTGTTCAATATTGAATTTTAATAATAATCCAGTCGTATCAGGAACCCAATTTGTATACCATAAATTATTTTTAGAATCAACTCCAAAATCACCAGTAAATGAATTTGGAATTGGTGCTACAATACTAGAATATGTAAGATCATCAATATTTTGAGCTAAATCAAAGAAAGTAATTTTACTTCCAGTAAAGTCATTTACTATAATATTTGAACCACGTATAGCAAGTTTTTGAGGTAACGAACCTTCTTCAGAAGGAGGGAATGATACCGCATCATATGTTTCACCAATTGTGTCAAAACGCCAAAGAGTATCAAAACTTCCATCAGTATACCACATTGTACCATCAGAAGAATAATCCATCCCCCATGACATAGTACGTGCACCTTCTGGCCACATATCATTTTCAAATTCAGTAAATTTTTCAGATATAGGATCAAATTTTGCAATTTGACCTACATTTGATTCAACAAACCATACATTTCCATCAGGTGCGACTTTAATTGCAAGTGGTTGTGTACATAAAGTTGGAATTTTATATTCCTGTACATAAGATGTAGATTTTGCATCACTACCTCCACAGAAAGTTGCACGTTGATCATCAGGGAAGTTATCCATAGGAGTTCCGGTCAATGTTGAACTAAGTTCAGTACAATAATTATCAATTAACATTTGCTCACCAATTTTCTGTCCAACATCACATAGTGAAGAATTACGGTCTTGAGTTGCAACTTCCTGACATGCAGTAAGAGCTTGTTCATTATTTTCTAAGTCAGATGTACGTTCTACACATGCATCCATCATAAAATCAAATTTATCTAGAACTTCTTTTTCTTCCATAGTCATGGTGGCTGCTGGCGGAGCAATTGCAAATAATACAGTCGATGTCAATAAAATACCTCCCAAAAATGCGAATGCAAGAATACCTTTTGTTTTTTGCTTCACAACTTTTCAAAATTAGAGCTTGTTATATCTGATTCTTAAAGTAACGATAAATCTCCAGTAACTTTATCAATTAAATTTTCAGGAGCAGGTCCAACAGATATGCAAGTTGTTGTTCCTGGTGCAATTTGTGTATGACCAGCATCAGTTATTTCAGACCACGGAAGACCTAACTCAATTGCACCTTTTTTGACTTCATTTAATTCCTTTATTCCAGAAACCTTGACGACAACTTTCTCTTGTCCACCCCACCAAGTTTGAAACCATTCAGGATGTGATTTTCTAACATGTTCTGCACCCATAACACATGCATGACCAACTTGTGCTGCAATCTTACCTTTTCCCATTCCAAGATCAGTTCTAACCGCAATAACCTGTTTGATATCAGTCATATGAAATAATTATGGAAGTTGATGATAAACGTTACAATTCAAATACCAAATAAAGATACAAACCATACATGTATGATGCAGTAGTAGCTGGAGGAAGTATTTCTGGACTTTTAGCTGCAAGAGAAATTGCAAAAAATGGTCATTCTGTTTTAGTTTTAGAAGAAGGATTCGAAGTTGGTAGTCCAGAACATTGTGGAGGATTGGTTAGTGAAAATGCATTAAAGGAATTGGGAATTGAACCGTCACCAAAAACATTTGATAGTAAAGTAGAATGTGCAAAGATTTTTTCTCCAGAGGGAAAAGAGATTACAATTAATTCAAAAAGACAAAAAATCATAGTCATAAACAGAAGAGAATTAGATAAACAAGCAGCAAGACAAGCAAGGGATAACGGTGCCGAGATTTCTGTAAAGACTAGTTTCCAAGAAAAAAATGATAATACAATAAGAACATCAAATGGAAATGTAGAATGTAAATTTTTTGTAGATTGTAGAGGAGTTTCAAGATTAGCAAATAAAGATAGAGACGGAATATTGCTAACTGCACAATACGAAGTTTATGCAGATTGGATTAAAGAAGGTCAAGTAGAAGTATATTTTGATCAAGAGAAATATCCAGAATTTTTTGCATGGATAATTCCTTCAGGGAAAGGAGTAGGTAAGGTAGGAGTTTCAGGTAAAGGAATTAACACATTAGGACGAATGGATGAATTACTAAAATCTAAAGGTAGTTTTTCAACAATTAGAAAAATATTCGCACCAATCTGGATCAAAGGACCAATTAAAAATTTTGTTGATGGCAATACAATGATAGTTGGAGATGCTGCAGGACAAGCAAAACCTACAACTGCAGGAGGTATTTTCTCATGTGGAATGGCAGGAATTATGGCAGGTAGAGCGATTTCAGAAGCAATAGAAACAGGAGATTCTTCATCATTAATGAATTATGAGAAAGAATGGAAAGAAAAGTTTGGGAAAGAGTTTGAGAAACAAAATCTTGCTAGAAAAATACTTGCAAGATTGGATAATGGAACGGTAAACAAATTATTTAATTCAATTACACCTGAAATTGAAGAAGATATTTCAAATAAAGAAGACTTTGATTTTCATACAAGTTCAATTCTCAGATTGCTGGGAATGAAAGGTTCCTTCAACACAATGCAAGCATTAATTGGAGGAGAAATCAAGAGACTTGTTCAAAATAAAGCATAAAATTTCAAGGAAGGTATAAATTCCTAATAGAGCGGATTTTAGTATGTCTTCAAGTATTACACTACCGGTATGCAATGGTTGTAGTAGACACATCATGCCAGGCGATAAGAATGTTAAATTTAATTGTCCAGAGTGTAATAACGAATTAATTTGGAGATGTGGAAGTTGTAGAGAAGCCGCAGCACCATATACATGCAAATCATGCGGCTTTTCGGGACCATAGAAAATGGCTCAATTACTTTTAATTGTAAAGATACTTCCTACCGGAACCGAAGTAGATTTAGATAAATTAGTTGAAGGAATAAAATCAAGTCTAAAAGATGAGATTGAATTGCGTAGACATACAAAAGAACCATTAGCTTTTGGATTAGAGTTTATCAAAGCAGAATTCACGTTAGAAGATGCCGAAGGTAAGATGGAATCATTAGAAAATTCTGTCAAATCTGTCGAAGGTGTTAGTGAGTTTGAGGTGCTGAATATGAGCCGCATGTCAGTTGACATGAAATAGGAGTTTAGTTGACTCGAAATGTTGACCCACTACAAATGAGAGTGGGAGAAGCAAAACAAAGAGATATTGGAAAAAAAAGAGCTCGAATCGGTCCAGACGCAATGGATTATCTTCAAGTAACACCAGGCGATGTTATTCAAATTAATTCAAAAAAATCAACATGTGCGATAGTTTGGCCTACCGATGAAGATGAGAAATATCCAGACACAATCAGAATTGATGGTCAAACAAGAAAAAATTTAGGAGTCGCATTAAGCGACGTAGTTGAAATTAAGAAGATAGTAACAAAACCTGCAAAATCAGTTACATTAACTCCAATTGCAGATCAAGTAACAGTTGACAAGGAATTTACTGATTTTGTAAAAAATAGATTGAAAGGATTGCCATTAAGTCAAGGTGACGAGATTTCAGTAATGATTCTCGGAAATGCAATGGACTTTAAAATAGAAAAAATTTCCCCAAAAGGAATAGTACGTATTGAACGTACCACCACTCTAACAATCTTATCAGAAGCATCTGAAGATAAAAAATCCCGTATAACGTACGAAGAAGTTGGAGGATTACAAGAAGAGATTAAGATAATGAGAGAAATAGTGGAATTGCCATTAAGACACCCAGAATTATTTGTAAGACTTGGAATCGAACCACATAGCGGAGTATTATTGTATGGTCCACCAGGATGTGGTAAGACATTACTTGCAAAAGTTCTTGCAAGTGAATCAGAAGCAAGAATGCTATCAATTAACGGTCCAGAAATTATGAACAAGTATTATGGTGAAACTGAGGCAAAATTGAGAGATATTTTCAAAGAAGCAAAAGAAAATTCTCCAAGTATAATTTTCATAGACGAGATTGATGCAATCGCACCAAAAAGAGAAGAGGCATATGGTGATGTAGAAAAAAGAGTTGTTGCTCAATTACTTGCATTAATGGATGGATTAACAGATAGAGGAAACGTAGTAGTACTTGGTGCAACAAATAGACCAGACAGTGTTGATCCTGCATTAAGAAGACCAGGACGATTTGATAGAGAAATGGAAATTTCAGTTCCAAATGCAGATGGTAGATTAGAGGTTATGCAAATTCACACAAGAGGAATGCCTATTGCAGATGATGTTAACTTGAAAAGTCTTGCAGCAGAATTGCACGGATATACAGGTGCAGATATGAAATCATTATGTAGAGAAGCAGCAATAAGATCAATTCGAAGATATTTACCAGAAATTGATTTAGAAACTGAAAAAATTCCAGCCAAAGTTCTTCAATCAATGGAAGTGAAAATAATCGACTTTTATGATGCTATGCATGGTGTAATACCTACAGCAATGAGGGAGTTCTATGTAGAACGCTCGAAAGTATTCTGGGAAGATGTTGGAGGATTAGAAGAATCAAAACATGTTCTTCAAGATAACTTGATAGTTGCAATGAATGATCCTGAGAAATTTAGTAAAATGGGAATAAAACCACCTAGAGGTGCATTGTTGTATGGTCCACCAGGGTGTGGTAAGACAATTTTAGCCAGAGCGTTAGCTACTGAGAGTGGAGGTAACATGATTCTTGTTAGAGGACCAGAAATATTATCAAAGTGGGTTGGAGAATCAGAGAAAGCAATACGAGAGATTTTCAGAAAAGCAAAAGCATCATCACCATGTGTAATAATTTTTGATGAACTAGACTCATTGGCAAAAATGAAAAATGGAGAAGAAGGAGGAGGAATTGGAGAAAATATACTCAGCCAAATGTTAACAGAGATGGAGGAAGGAACAACATCAAGAGTAGTAATTATAGGAATAACAAACAGGCCCGATTTAATTGATAACTCTATGTTACGGACTGGTAGATTAGACTTGAACGTCTTTGTTAGCCCACCAGATGAAAAAGGTCGTTTAGAAATTATCAAAATATTGACAGACGGAATGCCGTTATCAAAAGATGTAGATTTACATGAAATTTCAGTTGCTACACAGAGTTATTCAGGTGCAGATTTGGCATCATTATGCAGAGAAGCGGCAGTTGAAGCAATGCAAAATAATTCTAAAGAAATTTCAAGCAAAGACTTTGCTGCAGGATTAAAAAAGATTAGACCATCAATAACAAAAGAAGTAGAATCATGGTATGAGAAGATTAAAGAAGGTGCATCAAGCATTATTCCACGAGAGGCTGACAAAACGTTTTACGGTTAGATTTGATATGGCAATTCCAATAAGAAATCATGTATTAGAAGTAATCAAACAAAAAGAGAACTATACAGATAAGGAATTAGAAAAGGCCCTTACAAAAGATGGCACAATTATCACTGAAGGTAAATTCAACAAAGTTCTACTAGATTTAGAGATAATGGGATTGATCAATGTGGCATGGGTAACAAAAGATAATAGAAGAATTCAAGCAGTTGCAGAAAAAGTTGAAGAAGATGCCTACGAAGATCAGATAAAAGAAACGCAAGAAAAAGATTACGAAGCCAGTTTTCCTAACTCTTAAAATCTAAAATTAAAAGCCGCATCTAATGCAACTGCTAAGAAAATTATTGTTAAATACGGAGCGGTAACTTTGTATGCTTTCCATGCAAAGTCAGATGTTGGTTCTTTCGTTAACTTGTAATGATATACAAGCATTAGACCACCAGAGGCAGCTGCGATTGCAGTATAAACAAGACCCATACCAAATGCATAGAGCATTAACGAGTATGGAAGTAGAATCAATGTATTAATCAAAATGTATTTTGATGTTTTTTGCATTCCAATTAAAACTGGAAGCATTGGAACTTTGGCTGCAGAATATTCATCCTTCATCTTCATTGCTAGACACCAAAAGTGAGATGGAGTCCAAACGAATACAAGAAATCCAATTAAAAATCCCAGAATATCCATAGAGCCTGTGGCTGCAGACCATCCAGCCATAGAAGCTGCACTTCCGGCAAATCCACCAATCACAATGTTTGATGAATTTAATCTCTTTAGCCATGCTGTGTAAATTATCACATAGAAAAATATTCCAAGTGCAATGAAAAATGCGGAAATGTAATTCAAAGCTAATGCACCATATACTACAGAAATTACACTTACAGTCAATCCATAAATCAAAACAGAATTTGGCTTTATTCTTCCAGATGGTATTGGTCTAGTACTGGTTCGTTCCATTAATGGATCAATGTCACGGTCATAGTAGTGATTCAATGCACTTGAACCAGCTGATGCTAAACCTCCTGCAATAATGATATGAATTAATCCCCAAGTGTCTAATTCAGGTCCAATCAATTTACTTGCTGCATACATCGATGTAACAGCTGTAATTACAAGAAGAACGACAATTCTTGGTTTTGAAATTTCAATTATTTCCTTTATTCCCAATATACTCATATTTTTGATGTATCGAATTTATTCCCTTCTAATAGACGATCTTCTTTGTTACATAAGGATAAAATAATACTCTGAAAGCATCAAAGCAGAATTGAGTAATTGGGATCTAATAATGCCAGGTGGAGGACTAACCGCAATCGGTCTTGTGGGACTTATTACATCATATTCAGGAATCGCTCACACATTCATTGATGGAATGCATGCATTAACCGGATTACTCTTCATGTTTGGATTAATCATAATGACTGCAGGTCTTTTGGAAGGGGGAATTTCAACATCAAACCGTACCAAAGCAACAGTACTAGCAATCATCTCAATTTCTCTAGGATTTGGAACGTTTGCAACTACGATGACAGAAAATTCAACATTGCCATTATTTGCAGGAATATTAATTATGATTGCAATTCCGGCAATTGTAATTTCATACTTTGCAATGAAAATGCCAACATATGCAAAACCTGTTGGAGTAATCTTTGTTTTAGCATTTGGAACAGGAATCGGACTTTACATGGCATTCGGATTTGTAGGACCAGACCCTTACATGATTGCGTCAGATGTTGCCGAAGTAGAAGAAATCGTAGAAGAAGTAATTCCAGAAGGACCAATATTCATAATTTCAATGTTAGCAGGATCAGATGTACAAGGTGCTCCAGACTATGAACCAGATGAAGCGGTAGTTTCAAAGGGTCATATCATAGAATGGGTGAACGACGATACAATGTCACATACTGCTACAAGTTCAGTAGACTTTGGTGAAACATTTGATACAGGACTACTAAATGCAGGGGAAACTTACAAACTAGACACTAACAAGTTAGACCTTGGAACATACGAATACATGTGTATTGTACACCCGTGGATGGTCTCAACAATAATTATAGAAGAGTCAGTAGAATAACAATAGTGAATAAATCTATTATTTTATCAGATAAAGATAAACAAGAACTAGCAAAGTATGCAGAATCAGAAAAACCATACGAGTCTTGTGCAATTCTAGTTGGAAATGAGACTGATGAGAACTGGACGGTAAAAGAATTAGTCTTAGCCGAAAATACTGCAAAGTCTAGAGTTACATTTACGATTTCACCGGACAAAGAGTTTGAAGTGGATCAAAAGGCAAAAGAATCAAACATGGAGATAGTTTGTATTTTTCATTCCCATCCAGAATCAGAAGCATATCCTTCAGAGACAGATAAAAAATTCATGAGAGTAAATCCATTTCCATGGATAATTTATTCAGGCAAGACAGAGGAAATGAATTGTTTCATTTTAGAAGACGAGAACGTAAAACAGATTTCAATAATATAGTGATAAATTAAATAGAACTAATTTTGCATCAAGAATATGGCAATGGATATACACGTCTACGACACTTATGTTAAAGCCAAAGATGGTCATACAATGCATTTCGATGTTATCACCGATAAGCAAGATCATGATCAAGCAATCGCATTTGCAAAAGAATGGCTAGCAACTGTTGGTGAAGAAGGTGCAACTGTAACAGGAGAGGAATGTCAATTCTGTCACACACAAGGTGCCCCAGAACCAGTAGAAACTGAGATTAAAGAAAAAGGTTATTTCATCCAAAAGATGGAAGGCTGTTAATTCTATAATCTTTTTTTATTTTATTTTTCTTTTTTTAGAAAATCTTATCTATAATTATGCCCTTAGTGATCAACATGGGTAAAGACCTTGAAGAATATGAAAAAGATTATCTTGAGAGAGTAAAAGAAGGTAAGAAAATTAATCCTAAAGATCTTATTTCAAAAGTAAGAACTGCATCAGAATTAGAGCCTCTAGATTATGTAATCATGGGATTGATTAGAAATGGATTGTCTAAATGGGCTAGAATTGGAAAGCGTTTACCTAAAATTGGAATGTTAAAGATGAATTCATCTGCCAAAAGATTAGAAGCACATGAGTTAGTTAGTCCAGATAAGAAAGAGGGTTGGCTTACACGTAATCTTGATCCCACATTAAAACTCACAGAAAAAGGAAGTGAAACAATTGAAAAAAAAATTGATGAATTAAAAGATGAATGGGATAAACTGGTTTTGTTGTATGAAAAGAAAGACAAAGAAAAATTACGTGAAGGAATGAATGCAAATAGAAGTTTTTTTCCTTTAATGATGATGATGGGATTTGCGAATGGAGCAATGATGGGAAGTATGTTAGGAATGAATCACATGATGATGGCAGATTTTATAGCTGAAGTTGATTATGCACATGATGCAGATGGTAGTGGAGACTTTGGTGATGCAGGTGGAGACTTTGGTGATGCAGGTGGAGACGGTGGAGGATTCATGGATGCCGGATTCCAACCAGGATTTTAAAAAGAAAAGAAAGGAATTATGGGATCATCATTATGCCTATGCCCACAATCAACAAAAACCCTACAAAAAGAACAGAGCGCTCTTTTTGATCTTTTAGGAGTTTTCTTTCATACATGAGACACCAGTTTTTTGTTTAGATTTTAAACAATGTATCATATTTTTACAAGTTCATGATACGAACCTATTAAAAGAAAAAATTATGCAGTGAGCGATTTTACATTTCAGATTGAACATTTTCTGCTTTATGGGCAAAATGAAAGCAAACTACAACGCCTACCACACCTATTACGATAAATGGAATAGACATGCTAAAGGTTTCAGTTGTAAAGCCGTAAAACATTATCAAATTACTTGGAAATATACCAGCAACACTTCCAAACAGACAACCTATGAAAAGTAAGATGTTTTTAGATAACACGATTGTGATAATTCGCTAGAAGATATAGATTTTTTCTATAATACAATAACTGCAAAGAATACTGGAACGAATACGATTGCAATTGTGTTCAAGAGTTTGATTACTGTGTTTAGTGCAGGACCTGCGGTATCTTTGTAAGGATCACCGATGATATCACCGACTACTGCGACTTTGTGTTCTTCAGTACCTTTCTCACCTCTCATTTCAATGAGTTTCTTTGCGTTATCCCATGCACCACCAGTGTTTGCTAAGTGATATGCAAGATAAATTCCAGAGACAACGGCTCCCATTAAGAGACCTGCTACTGCTGAAGGACCTAATAATATACCAACAACGATTGGTGCTGCTACTGCAACTGATGCTGATTTCCATAGTTCTCCGATTGATGCAATTGTTGCAACGTCTACACACTTTGCATAATCAGGTTTTGATTTACCGGTTAAAATTTCAGGATCTTCTTTGAATTGTCTTCTGACTTCATAGACCATTTTCTTTGCTGCACGTTCTACGCCGCTGATTAATTGGCCTGTGATGATAAATGGAATTAATCCACCAACTAAGAGACCTACGATAACTGATGGGTTTGATAGACCATAGTCAATTACAACGTCGCTGAAATAATGTGATGCCTCAAATTGGAATGCTTGAATCATTGCTAATGCGGCTAGCGCTGCGCTTGCAATTGCAAAGCCTTTGGTTACAGCCTTTGTCGTATTTCCTACTGCGTCAATTTCATCAGTAATTTTCCGATTTTCTTCACCCATTTCGGTCATCTCTACAATACCGCCTGCATTGTCTGCAATTGGACCGAATGCGTCAATTGAGAGAACAATTCCTGCTAGAGATAACATAGCCATTGCAGTTAGTGATGTTCCAAAGATTCCATACAATAATGGGTCAGTACCTTCTGGTGCTGCTGCAGATGTAATTGCAAACGAAATGATAATTGCTGCAACTAGTGCAATCATGAATGGTCCGGTTGATTGTAAGCCTTTGATAATTCCCATTAGTGTTAGTGATGCATATCCCCACTTTGCAGATTCAGAAATTTCTACAACAGGTTTTGAGTTTGCGTTTGTGTAATAGTCTGTAATTTTTTGTATAACTGGAACCAGAATTACACCGATGACAGTTGAACCAAATAATGCATAAGCAATTGGAGTATCTCCTAAAATTATTTGAGTGAATACAAAGTTAAGTGCAATTGCTATTGCTGCTGAAACGTAAAATGAAATGTTAAGCGGCTTCATAACATCAGTAATCTTTCTTGAGCCAATTGTTGCAGTACCAATGATTGATGCTACTAATCCAGATGCTCCAATTAAGATTGGATATGCAAAGTTTTCTGGTGAACCGATTAATGCTGCAATTAGTAATGATGCTAAAATTGTTACAATGTATGATTCGTATACGTCTGAACCCATGCCTGCTGCATCCCCTACATTATCACCCACATTATCTGCAATTGTAGCAGGGTTTCGTGGGTCATCTTCAGGAATGTTTGCTTCTACTTTTCCTACCAAGTCGGCACCCATATCGGCAGCCTTTGTGAAA
This sequence comes from Candidatus Nitrosopelagicus sp., assembly GCA_028345575.1. Lineage (GTDB taxonomy): Archaea > Thermoproteota > Nitrososphaeria > Nitrososphaerales > Nitrosopumilaceae > Nitrosopelagicus. The sequence goes on along the minus strand of JAOMDR010000004.1, from coordinate 34,509 downwards.
ATTCCACCACCAATTCTAATGAATAATGCAATTAGACTTGCACCAATTCCGATACCTGCAATGGTGATTGGGTTTGGATAAATCATATACAAAATTGCGGTTGCAGCTAGTGCCATTGCAGGAACTGCAAGACCAACTGTTGCGCCACCTCTAAATGTAATAGCAAAAGTTTTTCCTAAACCAGAACCTGTTGCATGTGCGGCTCTTACTGCAGCCTTTACTGTAACTTTCAATGAGATAAATCCTGCAACTGCAGAAAGTGTTGCACCTACTGCAAAAGCAATTCCATTTGAATCACCAATGAAAAATCCAATAATTACAGATAATCCAATTGCAATTGGAATAATAATTCTCATTTCACGTCTCAAAAATGCTGCTGCACCGATTCTTACGGCTTCTGAAATTTCCTGCATTTGTTTTGTACCAGGGTTTTGTTTGGCGACCCAGCCCGTGTATATGCCTGCAACTGCAAAGGATGCAATTGCTGCAATAATTGGAACAATTACCTCTATAGGCAAACCCAGAATAGTTTCAGTAGCCATTGTATATTTGAAAAACGAATCTCTGAAGAATATAAATCAACAAGAGATTTTGGGAGAATTTCTTTTCCTATATGGATCAAATGTCTTTCCACGCAACCCCTGACGGACTAATTTGTTGAATCTTTTACCATGGCTAAGATACGGAAATCTTTGATGGATCAATTCATGGACAATTGTATTTTCCAGAGTCTTTTCATCAGGGATTTTTTTGACATTGAGGAAAATTGTATTTTTTTCCATGTATGAGACACCATAATACTTGTAGGCCGTAGTTCTACAACCTTCAGTAATTTCTTTTGGGGCAGCCATCACTTCTTTGTTTGTAAAAAATACTTGTGGCTCAGATGTTGAGAATCGTTTTGAGTATATTCCTACTTTTTCCAGTATTACTAAACGGAGCTCATCATCTAGCTTCATGATTAGATTCTAAATTTTAGACTTTATTGGATAATGTCAAATGATCTTGGCTAAGTGTAAAAGATGGTCAGAGTTTAGTGTTGTAATCACAAGTCATACAGCCACCGTCTCATCATCCCTTATTTCATTTGATTTACTATTTTTTGAACCTTGTCTCTGACTTCATCAGTAATTTCAGCAATTACTAGCCCTTCATTGGGTTGACCATACATTACAACTGAATTTTCAGGAGCAAATAGACAAACAGGCAGTACCAGTAAATCTTCTTCGCCGTCAACTAGTAATCGAATTGGAGGCTTTTGTTCAAAAATATCTTTAATGAGATTATAACTTTCAGTGCTAATTTCCCCAGGATTATTTTTTACAGTTAATTCAGTATTGATTGATTCAGCTAAAGGTGGAGAACGTTTCTCACGTTTTTCTTGTCCATCAATAATGTGTAATAATGGAGTTAATCCCATTCCTAAAAGTAACTCTGATGTGGCATCGCCAACAGTAATCACAACTTTTTCAGAATAAATTTTTTGGATATAGGATTCTTTTTCAGATGAATCATTTAGAATTAATTTACCTAAAGGAATTTTTAATTCATCACGTAAGTTTGGGGGTAAAATCAAGAGATTAGTTTGTAGTAGCTTCTGCTTGCATCTCTTCTTGTAATTTTGCTGCAACAATACTACATTGTGCTGCAACATTTTTTGCTGCAATTCTAAATGCTTCTGCACTAGGTGATTCTGCATCTGTCATCATTACAGGTTTACCTAAATCAGAACCTTCCATAATTCCAGAGTTTAATGGAATTTCTCCTAAGAATGGAATTTCATGTTTTTCACTAATTTTTTTTGCTCCACCATTACCAAAGATATAATGTTTGTTTGAACAATCAGGACAAGAGAAATAACTCATATTTTCTACAACGCCAAGTATTGGTACGTTGAGTTTATCAAACATTCCAATTGCTTTTACTGCAACATTACTTGCAACATCTTGAGGAGTTGTTACAACTAGAATGCCAGTAATAGGAATTGTTTGTGCTAATGTCAATGGAATATCACCAGTACCAGGTGGAAGATCAACTATAAGATAATCAAGATTTGTCCAGTTTGTATCAACTAAAAATTGTTTTAAGATTCCAGAAATTATAGGTCCACGATAAATTGCTGCTTGGTGTTCTTGTTCTGCAAAGAATCCAAAAGATACGACTTTGAGATCATCAAATGTTGCAGGTTGTAATTTATTATCTTCAACTTCCATTGCACCATCTTTCATTCCTAACATTAGAGGAATACTTGGTCCATAGATGTCTGCATCAAGTAAACCAACCTTTGCACCAGTTTGAGATAATGCAAGTGCAAGATTTAATGACACAGTTGATTTTCCAACTCCGCCTTTTCCACTAGCAACACCAATTACATTTTTGACAGTTGCCATTGCTTCATCGGCATCAAGTGAGCGACCTTCCATAACTTTTGCAGTAACTTTCAAATCAAAATTTTCAATGCCATCAATGTCATCAATAGCTTTTCTTACATCAGCTTCAATCTCATCATTGAATGGACAAGCAGGAGTAGTCAGTTCTAAAGTGAATTTGAGATCACCAGAGTTCAATTCTAGATCCTTAATCATACCCATTGATACAATATCTTTTTTCAAATCAGGATCAACGACTGTTGCCAGTTTTTCTAATACTTGATCTACACCAACCATTGTGCAGATTACTCATTCTCTTCATTTAAAATATTCTTTACTTAGTCCAAACTAATTAGAGAATTATAGTGAACTGAGGAGCAAACATTCGACAAAAATTGGAATAATTTGAATAAATCTTGGAAAATATCCAAAGGTTCATAAATAAAAATTCCATCAAAAAATTGCAATTGTTTTCGGTTTCAACTCTAGTAGATATTGTAAGAATTCCACCTAGTCTATTTGGTTCAACATTAAAAAAAGCCGCAGAGAGTATCTTAAAATCAAAATATGAAAGTATGATCAATCAAGAATTAGGATACATCATAATGGTAATGGATGCCAAAGTAGAGCCAATGGGAAAAATGATTCCAGGTGATGGAGGTACATTCCATAGAGTAGAATTTCAAGCATTAACATTTTATCCAAAATTACAAGAAATCGTTCAAGGTGAAATTGTAGACATTACAGACTTTGGTGCATTTGTAAGAATTGGACCAACTGATGCATTGTTACACTTGTCACAAGTAATGGATGATTATTTGAAAAGTGACGTAGCATCTGGAATGATTATTGCAAATCAAAGTGGAAGAACATTAAAAGTTGGTTCCATGTTAAGAACTAGAATTACTGCAGTATCATTAGGCAAAGCAGCCACAATGGGGAAAATTGGAATTACATGTAGACAGCCATTCTTAGGTACAGAAGAATGGATTAAAGAAGAAATTGCAAAAGCAAACGGTGAAGAAGTTGATGCAAAAGAAGTTGTTGTTGAGGAAAAATAATTGGTAAAAGAATTAGCTTGTAGAGAATGTAGATGTGTAACAGTGGCAAAAGTTTGTCCAGTTTGTAAATCAACAGATCTCTCACCAGACTGGAATGGAATAGTTCTAGTTGTAAAACCAACCAACTCAAAAATTGCCGGTACATTAGGAATTAGTAAACCAGGCAAATACGCATTAAAGGTAACTTAAATTGACATATTCTCCAAAAAGAGAATTAAAACGATTTTTAGATGAAGATGTTGGAAACGGCGACATTACAAGTAGATTATTAGAAAAGAAAAAAATTGTTGCAAGCATAATTACAAGAGAAGAAACAATTGTTGCAGGTACAAAGTACGCTAAAGAAATTTTTGCATTAAAAAAATGTAAAACAAAAATTTACAAAAAAGATGGAATAATTGTAAAAGCAAATCAACCCATTTTAGAGATAAAAGGTAACGCAGGAGATATTTTAACCTGTGAAAGAACAGCACTAAATCTTCTATCAAGAATGTGTGGAATTGCAACACAGACAAACAATCTTAAAAAACAGATTAAATCAGTAGGCTCAAAATCCAAAGTTTTTGCCACACGTAAGACAGTTCCTGGTTTAAGATTTTTTGATAAAGAAGCAGTAAAAATTGGTGGTGGAGAAAAACATAGAATGACTCTCAACGAGATGATTATGATCAAAGATAATCACTTGGCAGTTGAGAAATCAATTGAAGGTATTTTAAGAAAAGCAAAAAAAACAAGAGGTAAAATTGAGATTGAAGTTGAAACAGAGAAAGATGCAATTTTGTGTGCCAAAATGGGCGTTGACATCATAATGCTGGATAATTTTTCTCCAGAAAAAATCAAGAAGACAGTAAAAAAATTAACTGAGCTCAAATTAAGAAATAAAGTTGTTTTAGAGGCATCAGGACGAATAAATTCAAAGAACATTACAAAATATGCCAAAACAAATGTGGATATGATTTCTGTAGGAAGTATTACTAATTCAGTTAATGGTATAGATTTGAGTTTAGAAATTTCTTAAGTTATTGCAAGCATTCGTTCAATTGCAAGTCGTGCCTTATCAGCAATTTCTTTTGAAACAGTAACTACATTTTCCTCATTTAATAGAGAATTATAGACTTTTTCTAGCGTAATCATTTTCATATATTCACATTCTGCTTTTTCTGATGCAGGAATGAATTTTTTATCAGGATTTTGCTGCTTCATTCTGTATAAAATTCCAGTTTCAGTTGCAACTACAAATTCATTTGATTTTGAATTTTTAACATGATTCATCATTCCTTCAGTAGATAGTATTTGTACTTGATTAGAGTTGTAACTGCCATTTGCAACATCATACATCATAGGCGTAGTACAACTACATTCAGGATGAATTAGAAATTCAGCATTAGCTAGAGAGTTTAATTTTTCTTTTACATGATCAGGTGTAATGCCAGCATGTACGTGACATTCTCCTGCCCAAATTAACATATTTTTTCTACCAGTCATTTTTGCAACATAAGATCCCAAGAACATATCAGGTAAGAATAAAATTTCTTTGTCATCAGGAATTGCTTTAACAACATTTACAGCATTTGAGGAAGTACAACAATAATCTAATTCAGATTTTATTTCAGCAGTGGTGTTAACATAACCAACTGCAATTGCATTTGGATGTTCAGATTTCCATTTTTTTAATTGATCAATGTTTATTGAATCAGATAACGAACAACCTGCATTGGTGTCAGGAATGAGAACTTTTTTTTCAGGACTAATTATTGCTGCAGTTTCAGCCATGAAATGTACACCACAGAATAAAATTGTCTTATGAGGAGTTTTTGCTGCTTCACGCGCAAGACCTAAAGAATCACCTACAAAATCAGCTACATCTTGGACTTCAGGAATTTGATAATTATGTGCTAAAATGACTACGTCCTTTTTCTTTTTCAATTCTTCAATCTTATCTTTTAACATCCGAAATTCTCCCTCCAGTAATCATTTAAAGTATTATTATTTTACCAAAAAAATACATAGAAATTTTGTTTTGAGGCAATTCTTGCCGTCATTTTGTTATTAAATTTAAACGGGCCCAAAGGGATTCGAACCCCCGACCTATTGCTCCGCAAGCAATCGCTCTATCCATGCTGAGCTATGAACCCATTAACTTACTTGGAAAAATTGTTAAAAACGTTTGGAAAAAAATTATGCTTCTTTTTCTGCAGGTTTAACGTAGAGATAGTTCATTACAACACCTGCAATGATACCACCAATGATTGGCCCTACCCAGTATAACCATTGAACTTCCCATAAACCAGCATCTCCAGATACTAATGTAGGTGAAAATGATCTTGCAGGATTCATTGAAGCACCAGTTAATGGAACACCAACTAAGTGCAGTAAGAATACCATTCCACCTATTGCACCACCGTAAATCTGCTTTGGTGCTTTTGTGTGAACTGCGGTCATGTAAATTACAACAACTAAAAAGAATGTCAAGATAATCTCAACTGCTAATCCAGACATCATACTGTTGCCTATTAATTCACTAGGACCTCCATGAGCGCCCCAGAATACCTTCTTACCAATTTCTGGGAATAGTGCTTGTAAACTTAGAGTTGCAATAACTGCCCCCATTATTTGAAATAGAATATATCCAATTCCATTTTTAACATCAATCTTTTTTGTAATCATCATAGGTATTGTAACTGCGGGATTGATATGCGCACCAGAAATATGTCCAAACGCATAAACCATCAATACAATTATTCCACCGTGACCAAGTGAAATGAAAATTATTGCTTCAGTTGATAATCCATCACCATACCATGCAGCAGCTAGAATTACAGATAGAGGTCCAAAGAATACTAGACCAAATGTTGCAATTGCTTCTGCAAGCCATGCTCGTGGATTAACCATATTCGATGTCGAATTTCATATCCATATAAAACATACTAGTCAATTTCAACTCAAAGAATATTTATCTGGAAAAATCATATGGACATTATGATAGAAGAAGGAAAAGCAGTACCAAAATTTCAATTACAAGATGCAGATGGTAATACGATCAAATCATCTCAACTCAAAGGAAAAAAGTTTGTCGTTTATTTTTATCCAAGAGATTTTACACCAGGATGCACGACTGAAGCAGATGAATTTTCTAAAGATTATAAAAAATTTCAAAAAGCCGGAATTGAGATTGTCGGAATTAGTAAAGATGATGTAACATCACATAGAAAATTTTGTGATAAAATGAACATACCTTACATTTTACTTGCAGATGTTGAGACAGAAGTTTGTAAAAAGTTTGGCGTATGGGGATTAAAAAAATTCATGGGACGAGAGTTTATGGGGATTAATCGCAGTACGTTTCTAGTAAATGAAAAAGGAAAAATTTTCAAGGTTTTTCCTAAGGTAAAACCAAAGGGACATTCAAAGGAAGTCCTAGAAGCTTTTCAAAAATAAAATAAAAAGAAGAGTAAGGGCGGTTAATGTCCAGTGTTTGCTTTTGCACCTGCAGGTCCCCAACCTTTTGGCATTGAGCCTCGGTTAGATTGTGCGGCTGCGGTTGCTGCTGCTTCTGCTGCGGCTGCTTCTGCTGCTGCTTTTGCATCATCAACTTTTTTCTGTTCTAGACGTACCAAGTATTCTTTCTCATAATCTTCAAGTTCTTGCTGCTTTGATTTTCCATCAGATGCACTTCCAGCACTAGCCTGAACTTCAGGTTGTGGAGGTGGTGGAGGTGGTGGAGCAGATTTTGCTTGTCCACTTGCCGGAGCATCATTTATCCAAGTACCAAATTTTTTGGCTTCTGGATGATATGCAAGTCTTTGTCTTGTTGCAAAGTACTTGTTTCCTGGTGCTGTGTAACCAGTAATTTTTGTTTTTTGATCATTCCAGTTGGATGGTGTAACTTCAGTTTGCGCTACAAGAGCTCTGCTACCAAAGTATCTGTTACTTGGTGCAGTGAAACCAGTGATTGCAACTTTTTGTGTGTTCCAATTTCCGGTTGGAATTTCACGGAATCTTTCGTGAAGTGGAACTGGAGGTGCTTTCTCTGCAGGCTTTGGTGGTGCCTTGTCTGCAGGCTTTTCATCATGTCCGTGTGGACCGCCACCGCCTTCTGGTTTTTTAACTTCTGCTGGTTTTGGTTTTGGCGCAGTTTCTGCTGGTTTTGGAGCTGGTTTTGGAGCTGGTTTTGGAGCTGGTTTTGATTCAGCACCTGCGGCAAGACCTGATAATCGCTTTTCTAATTGAGCAATCTTTGCTTCTAAATCAGCTTTTGTGGTTCTTGAAGATGTTGTTTTACGTTTTGTTGTTGTTTTACGTTTTGTTGTTGTTTTACGTTTTGTTGTTGTACGCTTTTTCGATGTCGCCATTGGTGGAATAGGGAATTAGTTGCTTATGTGCATTTTGTAACGACATAAAATTTTTTCAAAAAAATAAACAAAAATATGTAAAAATTTGAAAAAAGGAGTTGTAATGAGGATAGTAGATGTTCTATATTCCCATTTCAGATTTAAGCTGAGTGCACCAGTTCTCTACTCGTTCTGCTGTTAGTTCATTTTCACTATCTTCATCGACAGGAAGTCCACAAAACTTTTCACCATCATCTGGTTGTGTAATCTCATTGAGATGTGGAATCAAACATCTTGAACTAGTAAAGTTCTCATAGCCGTCAAGACTTACGTATCCGACCATTTTTGCACCTGCTTTTTCGAAATATCTGTGTAGTTCTTCCATTGCATCGACATAGTCTTGTCCATAACCAACAGAGTCACCTAAGCCAAATATTGCGACTGGCTTTCCTTTGAGATCTAATGCACCAATTTTTTCTAATAGGTCATCCCAAGCAGTTCCAGATCTTAATTCTTCAGCTCCAGTATTCCATGTAGGAATGCCACATATGAGACCGTCAAGACCGGCAAAGTCTGCCAAATCAGCTTCGGTAACATCTTTAGCAGTTCCTACTGCATCGCCTAGTTGTTCTTTAATTATACCACAAACTGTTTCAGTTTTTCCAGTTTGAGTACCAAAATAAAGTCCGATTGTCATTAAGAAAAACCTCATCCTATTCATATTTAATTCATACTGATCTGGGAGATCAGAAAAATGAGAAAAAATGTATGAAAATTACAAGAAAGAAGTAAAAAAATAAAATAAAAAGAGAATTTAGAATTTACACTAATGATTAGTGTCCTGTGTTTGCTTTTGCATCTTTGATGAATCCTTTTGGTAAGGTTGCGCCTTTTTTCTTCATTTCTGCAGCATATTCTTCTTTAGCTGCTTCAGCATCATCTGCTTTTTTTACTTCTTTTTTTGGCTCTTCATCATGTGCGTGTGGACCAGCCATAGATTGGTCATAGCCTTAGTTGTTTATTTATGTAATGATATGGGATTTTTTCAATAAATAAGACAGATTTAGAAAAGAATTGATAAAAATAGAAATAAAAAAAGAAAGTTCTAGAATTTACACTAATGATTAGTGTCCTGTGTTTGCTTTTGCGTCAGAAATGAAGCCTTTTGGTAAGGTTGCGCCTTTCTTTCTCATTTTTTCAATATATTCTGCTTTAGCTTTATCAGCAGCATCTTGTTTTTTCTTTGCTTCTTCTGCTGCTGTAGCTTTTTTTGATTTTGCCAATTCCTTTGATCACAGATATGGATATTTAATTAACATGTTAATTTCAGGATTTAGTTTTAGTATTTAATTACAAAATTCTAGAAGATAAAATATACAGAAAAATTGAAATTTTAAAAGAAAATAAAAGAAAAAAGAATGTTCTAGAATTTACACTAATGATTAGTGTCCTGTGTTTGCTTTTGCATCTTTGATGAATCCTTTTGGTAAGGTTGCGCCTTTAGCCTTCATTTTTGCAGCATATGCATCTTGAGCTTCTTGTGATTTCCAATCTGCCCCTTTAGCATCTACCTTTTTTGGTTTAGCTTCTGCTTTTTTAGTTTCTGCTGGTTTTTCATCATGTCCATGTGGACCACCTGCTTCTGCCTTTTTGGCTTCTGCTGGTTTTGGTTTTTCTGCTTGTGGTGCAGGAGTATCTTTTATCCAAGTACCAAACTTTTTGGCTTCTGGATGATATGCAAGTCTTTGTTTTGTTGCAAAGTACTTGTTTCCTGGTGCTGTGTAACCAGTGATTTTTGTTTTGTGATCATTCCAGTTGGATGGTGAAACTTCAACTTGTGCTACAAGAGCTCTGCTACCAAAGTATCGGTTACCAGGTGCAGTGAAACCAGTGATTGCAACTTTTTGTGTGTTCCAGTTTCCTGTTGGAATTTCACGGAATCTTTCGTGAAGTTCGGTTGATGCTGGAGGTGCTTTCTCAGCTGGTTTTGGTGCAGTTTCTGCTGGTTTTGGTTTTGCAGTTTCTGCCGGTTTTGGTTCCGGTGCAGTTTCTGCTGGTTTTGGTTTTGCAGTTTCTGCCGGCTTTGTTTCAGCTGGTTTAGGAGCTGCCTCAGCTGGTTTTGCTTCCTGTGCTGCGGCTAATTTATTTAATTTTGCTTCTAAATCAGCAATTTTGGCTTCTAGATCTTTTTTTGATGTTGTAGACTTCTTTTTTGTTGTCTTTTTTGCTGTAGCCATAATTTCACCTCATTTGAGGTGTTTATTTAGCTTATGATGTTTCTATGAGCATATTATTGATCTAATTTTATTAATTATACAAATATAGTAAATGAATGGATGATTTCGAAAAAGAATATCCGGATTTTGATTGGAAGAATACTCCAGCCTATAAACACCCAGGTGGTAAAAATTGTCCATGTCCAAAACATGAATACATCCGAGAACAGATCAACTTTGCAAAACAGGTCAATGAAGCAGGATCTGATGCTGCACGCGTGACACTCAAGTTTTGTCCAGACCATTATCAAGTTTACATCAAAGAGGTAATTCCAGCAATGCCACTAAAGTATAAAATTCTCACAAAAATCGCATTAAAAATTGGAGCAATACAGATCGAACATCTAACACATATGCAATCAGATTTGTGTTTTTACTGCAAATTTGGTTCAGGTGGACATGGAAGAAAAAGCGAACTTCCACCTATGCCTTAATTTATTGGACTAATTCTAATTTTTGGTCTATGTGGCGTATCATGATGACATTTCTCACCACATATTGGACACATCTTTCTATCAAGAAATATGCATTGGCAAATGTGTGATTTCATATAACTTTCAGCAGCAGTAGAGTTTTCACCAGTGCCATTACAAAATGGACATTGAGAATCAATCAATTCAATTGTTCCAACACCCTTACAAACTCCACATGTGTCCGAATCAGTCACAAACCATATTCAAAAAAAGAGAATTAAACTCTTGCTGTGAGACATAATTGAATATCGAGTTAGGCTTATACCTTCTTTTTGAAAAGGTGTAGCACATGCCAATTGAAGATATCCACGAATTAATTGATGTTTTAGAAAAAGCTGGAGAACTGAAAAGAATCTCTACTCAAGTTGATTCAGAATTAGAGTTGGCAGAAATCTTACGTCGAACAATGTATGATGAAGGACCTGCATTGCTGTTTGAAAATGTCAAAGGATATGATATGTCGGTGCTGGGTAATGCGTTTGGTTCAATGAAGAGATTGGAATTATCACTTGAGACGACAGACTTTACTGAAATTGGACAAAGAATTGCAGATATGTCAAAGATGGAAATTCCAAAGGGAATGTTAAATAAAATTAAAAAATTACCCGAACTCTCAAAAATGAGTGATTCATTTCCAAGTTTAGAAAAGAACGGTCCTGTAACTGAAGTAATAAAAGAAAATCCTACTTTTGATGACATACCAATTCTAAAATCATTTCATAAAGATGCAGGAAAATTCATTACATTTGGTTTAACTGCAACAAAACATCCTGAAACAGGAATTAGAAATTTAGGTGTATATAGAATTCAAATTGTGGATAGTACTCATGCCTTAATGCACTGGCAAAAACACAAGAGAGGTGCAGAACATCACGATATGAGAAAATCTACCAAAACAGAAGTAGCAATAATAATTGGAGGAGAGCCTGCAACCGTTTTTTCAGCGGTTGCTCCTGTTCCAGAAGGATTAGACAAGTATCTTTTTGCAGGAATTACAAGAAAAAAAGGAATCAAAATGGTAAAGTGTAAAACAATTGATGTAGAGGTTCCTGCAAATGCAGAGATTGTTTTGGAAGGATATGTTGATTCATCAGATATTAGAGATGAAGGACCGTTTGGAGATCATACAGGATACTATACACCAAAAGAACCATTTCCAACTTTCACTTTAACTGGAATTATGCAAAGAAAGAATCCAATTTATCTGACAACAGTTGTTGGAAAACCAATCTTAGAAGATGCATATATTGGAAAAGTAATTGCAAGTTCATTTTTACCAATGATTAGAATGTTCCATCCAGAAGTTGTAGACTTTGAAATGCCAGCAGCAGGATGGTTCCAAGGATTAGCAATAATTTCCATAAAGAAAAGATATCCAGGACAAGCAAAAAAAGTCATGATGGGGTTATGGGGAATGGGACAACTAGCATTAACAAAGATGTTTGTCGTAGTAGATGAAGATGTAAATGTTCATGACATGAATGATGTTATCTGGGCAATTACAACCAGAACAGATGCTGCAAGAGATATTACAATTATAGATAGAACGCCAACAGATACCCTAGATCCTGCATCACCATTGGTAAACCTAGGCTCAAAATTAGGAATTGATGCAACACAAAAGACAGCAGAAGAAGGATTTGAGAGAGAAATTCAAGAAAAAGTTCAGGTTGATGATGAGACTAAAAAGTTAGTTGATTCTAGATGGTCTGAATATGGAATTTAACGCATAGATACTGTTTCATAAAAATTATCACGTTCTTCAGCTGAATAACCAATTTGCTTGATTGAATCAATGATTCGAGTATCAGTTAATTCAGTGGAGCGAGCGCCAGTACAAGAAACAACTTCTTCACCAATTAGGGTTCCACCAAAATCATCAGAACCATATTGTAATGCTAGTTGTGCCATACCAACACCATTTGTTAACCAAGATGATTGTATGTGATCAATTAAACCATCAAAGATTATTCTAGAGATTGCAATCATTTTTAGTAACTGTATTCCTCCAGCGCCAGTTGTAACAGTTCCCTCTTTTTGCATTAAGGTGTTATTTGGTTCAAAACTCCACGGAATAAAGGCCATAAATCCATTAAGGTTTTTTTGTAGTTTAGCAATTTTATCATAATGTTCTACAATATCATTATCAGTTTCAACATGACCATACATCATTGTTGCAGAAGCAGGTAAACCCAATTCAAAGGATTCCTTCATTATTCTAATCCAATCATCGCTGTCAATTTTTTTTGGACTAATAATTTCTTTAACAGAATCAGTTAAAATTTCAGCGCCTGCACCAGGGACAGATTGTAATCCTGCATCTTTTAATCTTGATAAAATTTCTTTTGTTGATGATTTCTCAACAGTGGCAATCATGTCAATTTCAGATGTAGATAATCCATGTACACCAACCATTGGGAATTTTGAACGAATCATTTTAAATGAATCTTCATAATATTCAATTCCAAGTTTTGGATTATGACCACCTTGAATTAGGACTTGTCTTATTTTGAACATGTCCCAACCAGTTTTTACTCTAGCTTCAATTTCATCTAAAGTTAGGGTGTAAGCTTCCTCATGATTAGGAGGTCTGTAAAATGCACAGAATTTACAATCAGTGATACAGACGTTAGTATAATTCAAAATAATGTTATTTACAAAAGATACTTTTTTCCCAAATTTTTTTCGAGTTATATTTCCAGCAACGAGTCCCATTAGGTATACATCATCAGATTTCAGTAATCTTAGATAATCTTCTTTTTTTGGTCTGATACCATTAAGGGAGTTTTCTAGAATATCTCCAATTTCACTAGAGTGGATTTGTTGCGTTAATTGACTCAATCACAATCTATCGTTTGAGATTAATATTTAATTCTTAGATAAAAAATGAGCCTAAATTTGCATTTTTGGCAATTTTTAAGTATGGTATACCAAAGATATCACTAATGGCAACAGGTACAGAAATTCGACTAAGTAAGATTATGCGAAAAGGTAAGATGCTTTGCATTCCAATGGATCATGGAATTTCCAATGGGCCTATTGAGGGATTAGAAAAACCACATGACGTAATTTACAAATGTGAAAATCATGGATTGACAAGCATCATAATTAACAAAGGAATTATCAAGACATTACCAAGACCAACTAAAGTTGGAATTTTAGCCCACTTTTCATCTAGTACCGCATTATCATTAGCACCAAACAGAAAAATGCTTACAGGTTCTGTGAAAGAAGCAATACGATTAGGAGCAGATGGAGTTTCATTACACATCAATATTGGCGGTAAGGAAGAACCAGAGATGGTTGAACAGTTAGGAAAAATTTCAGAAGAATGTCATGAATGGAATGTTCCATTACTTGCAATGATGTATCCTAGAGGAGAAAATGTCAAAGACCCACATGACCCGGAAGTTGTTGCACATACTGCAAGAATTGGTGCAGAATGTGGTGCAGATATTGTTAAAACATTGTACACAGGAGATATTGATTCATTCAAAAAAGTAACAGAGAGTATACCTGTTCCAGTGGTAATTGCAGGGGGTCCAAAATCAAAAACGGATTTGGATATTTTACAGATGACTGAAGATGCAATGACTGCAGGTGCAAAAGGAGTTACTTATGGAAGAAATATCTTTGCACATAAAACACCAGATAAAATGGTAGAAGCATTGGCAGGAATAATTTTCAGAAAAGAAACTGCAAAAGAAATGGCAAAGAAAATTGGCAACTGATAAACTTTTGATTGTCCAACCAAAGGTTGGAAAAAATCAATTAAATAAATTTATAAAAAATTTAGAGAATGAAGGTGTAAAACACATCTACGTAGATCCTAAAACTATCACAGATAAAAAAAGTAAAATGAAAACTGTGTTTACAACACCAAATGCAGATTATGTTGTAATTGGAAAAGATGGAAAAAAAATAAAGGGTAAAAAAATTGGAAAACAGTTCAAAATTCTATCAAATAAGGATATTGATGGGGTTTATGAAACCGCAAAAAAAGGACTTGATTTCGTCATTATTGAAGTAAAAGATTGGAAGATAATTCCTTTAGAGAATATCATAGCAAAATTACATAAAATTCACACACAAATATTCACAATAGCGAAAAATCAAAAGGAAGTTCGAAAGATGTTTTCAATTTTAGATGTCGGAGTTGACGGAGTAATATTTCAAACAGGCTCCATAGGCGAGGTAGAAGAAACTTTGGTGAATATGGGAACAAAGAGTTTTGATTTGAAAACTGCAAAGATTACAGAAATTCAAGAAGTAGGAGATGGTGAACGAGTTTGTGTAGATACAGCGTCAATGTTACACAAAGGAGAAGGAATGTTAATTGGAAGTAGAGCCAATTTCATGTTTTTGGTTCACAATGAATCAGTAGGTTCATCATTTACATCGCCAAGACCATTTAGGGTTAATGCAGGAGCAGTTCACTGTTACACATTATCACCGGATGGAAATACAAAATATCTATCGGAATTAGAGACAGGTAGTGAAGTATTGATTCTAAACTCTAAAGGAAAGGCGCGAAGAGCCGCTATTGGTCGATGTAAGATTGAAAAAAGACCAATGTTGTTGATTAAAGCAAAGGTTGGAAACGAGATAGGCGGGATTATAGCACAAGATGCAGAAACCATACGATTTGTCAAGGCAAATGGACAGTTAGTATCAGTTACCCATCTTAAAAAAGGAGATTCAGTTTTGGCATTTTCGAAAGAGGCAAGTGGAAGACACTTCGGAATGGAAGTAGCCGACGAGTATATTCTTGAAAAATAATGAAGTATAAGACCTGTGTATCAATTGGTGAGAAGAATCCAAAAAAACTGAAAATAATTCTAAAAAAAGCACTGTCAAAATCAGATTTTGCAGAAATACGTTTCGATTATTTGAAGAAATCAGATATACCAATTGTTTTAGAAAATTCTAAGAAAAGTCTATCAAGATGCGTATGCACGTTACGTCCAAAATCAGAAGGAGGACTATTCATAGGAAAAGAAGATGAAAGAAAATCAATTTTGAGATTAATTGCAGAATATAACCCATTTTTACTAGATGTTGAATTTAATACAATTCAAAAAGATAAGAAACTTGCAGTGTATTTGAAGAAAACTAAATGTAAATTGTTGATTTCATGGCATGATTTTAAAAAAACACCTAATGAATCACAGTTAAAATCTAGATTCAATAAAATGAGGAAATTTTCAAATGTCGTGAAAATTGTGACTGTAGCAAAGAACGTATCAGATGCTTCAAGATTACTATCACTTTATTCCATCAAATCAAAGGACAAAACTGTGGCATTTTGTATGGGAGACCAAGGTAAATTTTCAAGAATACTGTGTTTACATTTAGGAAGTCCATTCACATATGTATCATTAGGAAAAGCAATAGCTCCGGGACAATTTAGTGTTGATGAGATAAAATCTTTAGAAAATTAGCCTCTATCATAATTTGAAGTTCCATAAAATTCATGAATCTTTTCGGTAGTTTGTCCATCTAATGATACAGATACATAAACAGTGTACAGATTATTTATCATCCATAACGTACCATCTTGAGTAGTTTCACGTGCCAATATTTCATAACGGAAAAATCCATCTTTAGTGGCTCCAGAAAAAGTGTGAATTAATTCCTCCTCATTGTGTAATTCAAGTTCTACATTAACACCATCTATAGAATAATCAGCATTTCTGTTGAAAGTTGGTGATCCATTAGGATATTTTTCAGCATTAAAAACTAAAATGTCCAAAACAAATTTTTTCTCGGGCGTTACAGTATCATATCCTTCAAGTAACAAAATCAAAGGCACCCCAGTTATAGCTGGAGTTTCAGGTATTTCTTCAATAGTTTTTTCTTCAATTATTTCAGGGCTAGATGCATCAATTTCAATTATTCCAATTTCAATCAAATACTTCATCGCATTAATAAATCCGGAATCAGGTATTTTTCCATCAGACCACCAACCAGCTGTATTTCTAACCCAATCCGGGATAGTTTTGTCAGGTCCAGGAATTCCAGGGTCTGCGGGAGGAATGTAAATAATTCCTTCATTTATTAAAAATTCCAACCCATTAGTAAATTCAGTTTGAGATATTTGTCTTTCAGACCACCAAGAAGCAGTATTTTTTACCCATTCAGGGATACCTTCTGAAAATGAGAGAGGAGTTAATGAGATTCCAATTAAAATAATGATCAAAAAAGTGATTTTATACATACTTTTTTTATTATTTGGTAGAATTAATTTTTGCTATGAAAATTTTTTTTACCAATGAATAGGTTATATCAATCCAAAAATAATTGAAAATATGTTGAAGACATATGCGGTAATTGGAGACCCAATCGACCATTCATTATCACCAACAATACATAATGCAGCATATAGAGAACTGGAAATGGAATGTACATACATTGCGTATAGAGTAATTCAGGGGGACTTGGCTACAGCCATAGAATCTTTAAAAAGAATCAACATTTCAGGATTTAATGTAACAATACCTCACAAAGTTGAAATGATGAAATATCTGGACAATGTGGATGAGAATTGTAAAAAAATTGGTGCAGCAAATACAGTTCTTAATGATGACGGAATACTAAGAGGGTTTAACACAGACATGGACGGATTCTTAGAACCAATTAAAAGAAAAGATATAAAAATTAAAGATTCAAAAATTCTACTGCTTGGTGCAGGAGGAGCAGCAAGGGCAATTGTAACAGGATTTCAAAAAGAAAATGCAAAAAATGTTACAATTGTCAATAGAACAAAAAATAACGGTGATGAATTGGCAGAATTTTCAAATGAATTAGGATTAAATGCATCATCAAAAACGATTGAAGAGATGAATGAACTTGACTCAGATTTTGATTTTATAGTAAATACATCATCATTAGGATTAAAAAATGAAAAAAATATAATACCTGTAAAATTTTTTACTGAAGAAACAACAGTTTATGATATAGTTTACAAACCAGTAAAAACAGATTTGATAAATAAAGCAAAAGAAAAAAACTGTAAAATTATTTTTGGATATGAAATGCTACTTGGACAGGCAATACGTTCATTTGAAATTTGGTTAGATAAAAAAGCACCATATGAAATAATGAAAAGATCTATTCTAGGAGGTTTCTGATGACACAAGTTGTAGCGAAGGTATATGGTGCAGTTTCGATAGTAAATGCAATTGCCATAGGGAGAGGGTCAACATTAGGAATTGATACGTTTGTGGAAACAACATTAAGAAAAAGAGAAGGAAATGGAATTCATATCACATCGGAAAATAAGACAATTAGTTCACGTTTAATAAATAAATTAATTGAAAATATGATTCCAAAAAAAATTTTAGATAATACAAAATTAGAATTAGATTTTAAATCAAATATCCCTACAGGATACGGATTAAAGAGCTCTAGCGCAATTTCATCCGCAGTCATATTATCATGCGCAAAAGCTTTTGGGAAGACTATGAGTGATGATGAAGTTTTGAAATTAGGTGCAAAAACATCAATTCAAACAAAAGTCAGTATAACTGGTGCCTATGATGATGCATGTGCATGTCATTTTGGAGGTTTTAATGTAACAGATAATTTGAAGATGAAATTATTGCATAGAGAATTAGCTCCAAAAGAACTACAAGCAATAATATTTTTACCAAAATCAAGGAAAAGAGGTAATTTAAAAAAATTGAAAGAGTTTAAAGATGCATTTGAAAAATCCTGGCAATTAGCAAAAAACTCAGATTATTGGAATGCAGCAATATTAAACGGAATTGCAACAACAGCAATTTTAAATTCAGACCCAAATTTGATTATGAAATTAATGGAGAAAAGTGCACTATGTGCAACAATTTCAGGTAACGGCCCTTCGATAATTGCAATTACGGAAAAAAAGAATAAATCAAGAATTCAAAAAGAATTTTCAGGGTTAGATGGAAAGATAATGGTAGCTAACATAAATAACAAAAAGGCATATGTCCATGAACTGTAAAATTCAGAAATCTAAATTAAATGGAAAAATAATCTGTCCATCTAATAAAAGCTATACACATAGAGCAATATTTCTTGCAGCATTATCAGATGGAAAGAGCATTGTAAAAAAAATTCTACGTTCTAATGATACTCTTGCTACAATTAGTGCATGCAGAGGATTTGGTATTGAAGTAGAAGAAGTGGAGGATAAGGTAACAATAAACAATACAATTGATTCAACTGTTGAAAATTCAATGATAAATGCTGAAAATTCAGGTACGACTATCAGAATTGCAATTGCAATTGCTGCATTATCAGGAGGAAATACAACACTTACAGGAGATGAAAGTTTAAGAAAAAGACCAATGCAACCAATTTTAGATTCTTTAGAAACGATGGGTGTCAAAACTGAATCTGATGATGGTAGACCGCCAATACACATCAATGGAAAAATTGAAGGGAATGAAATTAGCATAAAGGGAGAAATTTCTAGTCAATTCATTTCAGCATTAATGATAATTGCACCTAGATTACCAGAAGGATTGACAATTAATATTCAAGGAAAATTAGTATCAAAACCATATGTCGATTTAACAATTGCGATTATGAAAAAATTTGGTGTGGAAGTTAAGATTGAAGAAAAATATAAAAAATATCAAATTATTCATCAAATTTACAAACCAACTACATTTTCAATTCCATCAGATTTTTCTAATCTAGCATTACTGTTAGCGGCAAATGTATTGTTAGGGGATGGTCTAACAGTCGAGATAAACTTAGGAGATATGCCCCAGGGTGACGAGGCAATTGTAGATATTTTAGAGAAATTAGGAGTAAATGTCACATTAGAAGAAGATATGATAACAACAAAATCTCCAATATTATTGAATGGTGGGAAATTTGACTTGTCTAATACACCAGATCTCTTACCTGCAATAGCAATTCTAGCATTAAAATCAGAAAAACCAATTGAATTGTATAATGTAAAACATGCAAGATACAAAGAAACCGACAGAATAGCAATTATGTCAAGAGAATTAAAAAAAATAGGATTAGATGTGGAAGAAAAAGATGATGGAATGATTTTAAAGAAATCAGAAAAAATACATCCTGCTGAATTAAATTCAGAAAATGATCATAGATTATTCATGGCATTTGCAATAGTAGGGATGTTTGTCGGAGATTGCACAGTTTCAGATCCTGATGCAGTAAAGGTTTCATATCCAGAATTCATTTCAGATATGAAAAACGTCGGTGCAGATTTTAAATAATATTATGTTCCAAGTTTAATATCGTTAGTACAAATGGATCTAATTGTTTCAATAGCAGACAATATTGCAAGTCTACTGGTACGAGGATTATTAGAATCAGGAACATTTTCAATTTTAGTAGTGATTTGACCAAATTTTCCACGAGCAATAATCTCATGTATGTTTTTAGTAGTATTTGGATCAGCAATAATTTTCACAATTGTTTCATGACTTCCGAGTCCAGAGAGACTTAGTAAGGCAGACACATTGATGTTCTTCGGAAATAATCTCACAGCTTCACTCGCAGTGCCTTCAAAAATTGTCGATGTCTCTTTAATTTCATCAAGATTTATTTTAAAATCATCAAAAAATTTGGCACCCTTTAATGAATTAGGATGTTTTGTGGTAGTCAAAACAACCGAATCAAGTTCATCTTTTACAGATTTAATTGCATCAATTCCGGATATTGCTCCAGATGGAAGATAAACTGTTTTTTTTAGTTCTCTACACGCATCAGAAATTATTTCAAATACAGATTCATCTAATAATGCACCACTACTCATTATTACCAGATCTTTTCTATTTTGAAGTATACTTAATGCATTATCACTAACAGCATCTTGTGATGCAGCTTCAACTATCAGATCAACAGGATTTGAGGATAAGAGATGTACATTTTCAACAACCGTGGGTTTATTTTTTAATTTACTAGCGAGAGAAGTAGATTTTTCTTTATCTTCATCAAAGATATGGGTTAATTTTGCAGGTATTATTCCAGTATCAATTGCAATTGCAATTTGTGTACCAATTGAACCACATCCAAGCAAGCCAATTCTTTTCATGTATATTTTTGAATGGAATTTTGTAAATAAACTCTAAGTTTGTGCGTATAACGATTATAAGCATCATAGACGATCTTTGATTGTTGAACGGTAATTCAATTGGTAGAAGGTTAGTACTCACCAGTTTTGGTGAGAGTCATGGTAAATGTATTGGTGCGGTTTTAGATGGCTGCCCAGCAGGTCTAGAATTAGAAGAAAATGATATTCAAAAAATGCTAGATTTGAGAAAACCTGGACAGTCACTTGTGTCTACACAAAGAAAAGAAGGAGATGTAGTAGAGATTCTCACAGGTACGTTCAGAGGATATACTACAGGAGCTCCAATTACAATGATTATTTGGAATAAAGATCAAAAATCAATAGCTTATGATAAATTAAGAACTGAAATGCGTCCAGGACATTCAGATTATCCAGCATATATGAAATATAAAAAATTCAATGATCACAGAGGAGGGGGAAGATTTTCAGGAAGATTAACTGCAACACATGTAATGGGCGGAGCAATTGCTAGAAAATTATTAAAAGATACAATCGGAGTTGAAACAAATTCCTATACATCACAAATTGGAAAAGTGAAAATGAAGAAAGAAGCCACAAAAAAAGAATTCAAATCTATCTATACAAACGATGTAAGATGTCCTGAAAAAAATACAGCACAGAAAATGAAAAGTGTTATTTTAGGTGCTAGAAAAAAAGGCGATTCACTTGGAGGAATAATTGAATCAATAACTACAAATTTACCGGTAGGTTTAGGAGAACCAATTTTTGGCTCATTAGAATCAGACATAAGTAAAGCAATTTTTTCAATTCCGGCAGTTAAAGGAATAGAATTTGGTTCTGGATTTTCAGGTTCAGAAAAATTCGGTTCAGAAAATAATGATGCATATGTGATGAAAGGAGGTAAGATTTCAACGAAAACCAATAATTCAGGAGGGATTTTAGGAGGTATTTCAAATGGCATGCCAATTACACTTAGAATTGCATTCAAACCTGCATCATCGATATCCCAAATTCAAGAGAGTGTTGACATAAAGAAGAAAAAATCTATAAAATTACAAGTAGGAGGAAGACATGATCCATGCGTGGTGCCACGTGCACCACCAGTAGTCGATTCATTGGTTGCATTAACCATAGCAGACCATGCACTACTTAGTGGCTCCATAAAACCAACATTATGAAAATGACCGAACTTGATGAATTAAGAAAAAAAATTGAAACAATTACAGTTGAAATGTTATCTCTATTAAAAACAAGAACAGAGATTGCACAAGAGATCGGTAAGATAAAAAATCAGCAAGGGATGAGTGTATCTAATGAATCTAGAGAAGATGAACTTAGAGAATTAGTAAAAAAACAATGTCAAGAGATTGATTTTGACTCAAATACAGCTTTAAAATTTTTAAATTTTTTATTAAATGAATCAGTGAAAGTTCAGTCTTTAGAGTCAAATACCCACTTAGCAGTTTTTTCTTAAGGCAAAAGAATTAGAAAGACAAGGTAAAAAAATAATTCACTTAGAAGTTGGTGAGCCCGATTTTCAACCTCCAGTTAATGTGAAGAAATCATTATCAGAAGTATATGATAAAGGATTTGGAAAATATGGTCCAGCTAAAGGTTTACCAGAATTTAGAACAAAAATAGCAGAATTTGTGAATAAAAATTTTGATGCCAAAACGGATTTAGAAAATGTAATGATTACACCTGGCGCTAGGTTTGGTGTTTTTCTTGCAATATCCACATTATTAGATCCAAGTGATGAAATTATAGTAATAGAGCCAGCATGGCCAGCATATAGACAATGTGCAATAAACTCAGGCATCAAAGTAAGAAGTATTAAAACAACATTAGAGAATAAATGGGAACCAGATATTGAAGAAATTTCTTCATGTATAAATGAAAATACAAAAATGATTGTTCTTAATTATCCAAATAACCCAACTGGAAAAATTTTACCTAAAACATTACAAGATCACATTGTGGAGATTGCTAAAAAAAATGATTTGTATATTCTCAGTGATGAGATTTATAGTAATTATTCAAACAAAGAATGGAATAGTATTTTATCATATGATTATGAAAAGACAATTGTTACACAATCATTTTCAAAATCACATTCCATGACAGGTTATAGAATTGGATATTTAGTTTCCAGTAAAGACATTATTGAAAAATTAACAAAATTACAGGCACTCTGTTTAACTAATGTTTCAGAACCAATTCAATATGCAGCAATGAAATCATTAAACGATGATGTATCAGCAAATGTAGAGATTATGAATACAAGATTAAAAAAATTAGAAGAAATATGTAAAAAAATGGAGTTAGATTTTGTGAGACCAGATGGTGCGATGTATATTTTTGCACGTACAAAAAGTCCAATTAATACTTCAGAATTATCAGGAGAACTATTAGATCACGGAGTAGCAATAGCACCTGGAATAGGATTTGGTGACTATAATGAATTTTTCAGAATATCTGCATGTTTAGAGATAAAGACACTAATTGAAGGCATGGACATATTAAAAACTAGGTTATAGATGTAGAATGGCTAAAACAATTGCAATAATTGGTGCGGGGGGTGCAATGGGCAAATGGTTTTCAGAATATTTTTCAAAAAAAGGATTTGAAGTTACAGGTTTTGATAATACGAATCCAGTTGCAAAAAATATTAAAAAAGCAGATTCATTAATTAGTGCAATTTTGAATGTAGATTATGTTTTATTATCGACACCAACGAAGAAAACACCTGAAATTATTAGGCTAATTGCAAAAGAAATGAAAAGAGAATCATATCTAATAGACATAACTTCACAAAAATCAAAAACAGCAACTGCCTTGGGAAAAATTCCTGCAAAGGTTTCACCAATTTGTATGCATCCAATGTTTGGACCAGGTGCAAAAAATCTAAAAAATCACAATATTGTTTTGATACCAATTAAAGATGGGAAAAAGGAGCTTAATGTTGCAAAAAATCTTTTTCCAGATGGTAATTTTGTAACAATTGACTCAACAGAACATGATAAAAAAATTGCAATGATTCTTGGTCTAACACATTTAATCAATATAGCATTTGCAAATATTTTAGCAAAGGATGATAAAATATCACTTACAGAAAAAATGTCAGGCACTACATTCAAAGCTCAAAAAATTTTAGCAGAAAGTATAATGACAGAATCACCAGAATTAATTGAAACCATAATATCAAATCCAGAAATTAGAAAAGTTGCCGAAGAATTTTGGAAAGATGTAGGACGATTGTTAGCATCAGCACAAGAAGGAAAAGGTGAAGAAATTATAGAATATATCAAAACCAACAAAGAAAAAATTTCACAAAATGTAGATCTAGAAAAATCCTACAAGAAACTAACAAAGATGGTCAATACAATTGATAAATAATGCATAAAACAAAAATTGTTACGACATTTTTAACAAACTCAGATAAAATTTTACTCTTAAAACGAAGTCAAAAAGTGAAAAGTATGAAAAATCTATGGGCAGGTATTAGCGGATTGATAGAAGGAGATGAAAAACCAGTTAAACGTGCAAAAATTGAGGTTTATGAGGAAGTCGGAATTGTGGAATCAAATATTAAATTAATTAAAGAAGGAGACATGATTTTAATCGAATCACCTCAGTATGAAAATCATCAATGGGAGGTTTATCCATTTTTATTTTCTTGTGATAATAGAGAAATTAAATTAAATTGGGAAAATTCAGATTCAAGATGGATAAATGTAAAAGAATTAAATGACTACATAACAGTTCCAAGTCTTGACAAAGTACTAGCTAGATTGTTCTAATTTTTCAGGATCTTTTTCATATTTTCTTTGTTGTGGCAACATGAGATACACACATGCTCCACCACACATAGTACACGGCACATTGTTTCCAGGATGTTGACCTGTTCGCCCATGAATTTTTGCTGCTTGTTCAGGATCAATTGATAACGCCAATTGTTTTTCCCAATCTAGAGTTCTTCTTGCTTCAGTCATCTTCATATCCCATTTGATTGCCTTTTCTCTAAGTTTTACAAGATCACCTGCATGTGCTGCAATGCGGTATGCGATTAGACCTGCTTTAACTTCCTCAGCATTAGGTAAAGCGAGATGCTCAGAAGGCGTCAAATAACACAAAAGATCAACCCCCTCACTGGCAGATACTGCAGCCCCTATAGCACTTGCAATATGATCATGACCAGATGCAATATCAGTCACCAAAGGTCCTAAAACATAGTAAGGAACATCACCAATGAGAGATTTTGCCAATCTAACATTTGCAGCAACTTCATTTAATGGAACATGGCCTGGACCTTCAATCATTACTTGTACTTCTTTTTCATTTGCACGTTTAGCTAATCTTGAAATATTGATCATTTCTTGAACTTGGAGTTCATCATGGGAATCCAAAATTGAACCAGGTCTTAAAGCATCACCCAAACTAAATGTAACGTCATATTTTTGTGCTAATTCCATCATATAATCATAATGAGTTATGTAAGGATTTTCTTTATCATATTTTAGCATCCATGCTGCAGTGATAGTTCCACCCTTACTGACTACGCCAGCATAACGCTCGACCTTCAGAATTCTTTTAGCAATTTCTTTTGTTATGCCAGAATGAATTGTTGTGTAATCAACACCATCTTTTATATTATTTTCAAATGCTTTGAGAAAATCATCTTCAGTGATGTCTAGGGGATTTTTGTGTTTTTCTACTCCAAAATTATATGCTTCATAAATTGGTACAGTTCCAAATGTAATTGGTGCAACTTCTAATAATTTCCTTCTAACAATTCCGACATCACCACCATCACTTAAATCCATAATCGTGTCTGCATGGTATTTTACTGCAACTTTTGCTTTCTCAACTTCTTCATCAATATCTACATTCAAAGTAGAAGTACCAATGTTGACATTCACCTTAGTTTTTGTACCCTTACCAATTGCAACATTATGTATTTTTTCTTTTCGTACATTGTTGCTTGGGATAATTATTGAACCGCTAGCAACTTTTGGAATTAACCAATCAAGCGTGACATCTTCATCTTTTGCTACCTGTTTCATTTCATCAGTAGCTATACCTCTTCGTGCAGAAGTCATTTGGGTTGCCATATATCAAATTGTCAAATGGTGGATTTAAACAATCGTTTAATTTACGATCACCATGAATGTTCTTTCGATTGGAGGCTCAGACCCATCATCAGGAGCAGGAATTCAAAGCGATATCAAAACATTTGAAAATCATGGCGTATACGGATTAACAGTAATTACAGCCATAACTAGTCAAAATACAAAGAAAATTTCTAAAATTTTACCAATTTCGCCAGATATAATCAAATCTCAATTAGAATCAATACTAATTGATTTCAAAATTGATGCCATTAAAATTGGAATGTTGTATGATGCGACAATCATTAAAGCAGTACATTCAATGATTGAGAAACAAAAATGTCCAATTATTGTTGACCCAATAATTGAATCTACAACTAAAACTATTCTTCTAAAAAAATCAGCTATCAAAGATTATAAAAAAATGATAATACCATTAGCGACAATCATTACTCCGAATAAACACGAAGCCAAAATTTTGGCAGGAACATCATCTATTCAAAAAGCAGTGAAGGAGATACAACGATTAGGTGCAAAAAATGTAATAATTACAGGTTATAATGAAACAAAAAATATTATTGAAGATTTTGTTTTAGAATCAAAAAAAGACTATATTTTGAAAGGTAAAAAAATTAAAAGTATCAATCATGGAAGTGGATGTAATTATTCTGCATCAATAGCTTCATCACTTGCATTGAAAAGATCAATTCATGATGCAGCTGAACATGCAAAAGAGTACGTATTTCAATCTATAAAAAATTCTAAAAAGATAGGTAAAGGCATAAGCATAACTTACAAAAAAACATCTGAAATGCAAAAAGAACTTTCAAATTCAATTATTGATTTACAAAATATTAAAAATAGTGTTAAATTAATTCCTGAATGTCAAACAAATTTTGTTTTTTCAAAAATTAAACCAAAGAAAATTAATAATGTGTTAGGAATTTCAGGAAGATTAGTTAAAGCAGGAGACAGAATTATTCAGGCAGGAGAACTGAAATATGGAGGATCACAACATGTAGCAACCTCAGTTATTGAAGTTTCCAAGAAATTTCCTGAAATACGTTCTGCAATTAACATAAAATATGAACCAAGCATGATTGTTAAAGCAAAGAAAGAAGGAATGAAAGTCATAAGTTATGATAGAAAAAAAGAATCTAAAAATTCAAAACAAAAAGAGAATTCATCTATATCATGGGGAATTTCTAGCTGCTTGAAATCTATGAAACCAGACATCATATTCCATAAAGGTGATATGGGAAAAGAACCTATGATCATAGTATTTGGAACCAATCCAGAACAAGTAGTAAAAAAAATTTTGTTAATCCGATAAATCACTAAAGATTGTATAATTGAACATAAATAGAACTGAAAAGTGCATACAAACTCATGAAGGCAGTAATTTTAGCAGGAGGACTTGGTACCAGACTACAACCATACACAAAAACTCTTCCTAAACCAATGCTTCCATTAGGTGAAAAGCCAATTTTAGAACACGAAATTGAATGGGTTAAAAAAAATGGAATAAAAGAAATTGTTCTATGCGTTAGTTATTTACGAAAAAAAATTGAAGATTATTTTGGTAATGGTGAAAAATTTGGCGTAAAAATTGAATATGCCATTTCAAACAAACCACTTGCAACAGCAGGTCAGTTAAAAACTGCTGAAAAATTTATTGACGATACATTTGTTTGCCTATATGGAGATTCAATCTATAATTTTAGTTTGAGAAATATGATTAAACAACACAAAAAATCTAAATCAAATATCACTATGAGCCTCTATGATTACAAATTTAATTTCAAATATGGTGTAATTGATACAAAAAATGGTGGTCAGGTGACTTCATGGAATGAAAAGCCAGAATTTTCAGCAAAAATTAACATAGGTTGCTATGTTATGGAACCAGAAATACTTCAATTAATTCCAAAGAATAAACCATATGGGATGGATAGTGTGATACGAAAAGTACTTGTAAAGAAAAAGAAAGTTGGCAGTGTCATTTCTAAAAAAGGATTTATCGATATTGGTGATAAAGAAACATATGAAAAAACAAATGAAGAGTACAGTAAAAAATAGGTATGATTAGATAATGTCAGATATTGAAATTCGAGATATAGTTGAGTCAGATATTGAAAAGGGTTTTCTAGAAAGCTTAGACAGTTTAAGAAAAGCAAGCGATCTTGATAGAGAGATTGGAAAAGATATACTTAGAAAAATTATTACAAATCCAGATCACATAATACATGTGGCAGAAATCAATGGAAAAATTGTGGGTTCAACAACATTACTTATTGAACAAAAATTTATCCATAATGGAGGACGTGTAGGGCATATCGAAGATGTTGTTGTGTCAAAAGAATACGAAGGTAGAGGTATAGGAATTAAACTTGTAAATTCGTTATTAGAAAAAGCAAAAGTGATGAATTGTTATAAAACAATTCTAGATTGTCAAGATGAACTTATTCCATTTTATGAAAGAATTGGATTCAAACAAGAATCAAATCAAATGAGATATAATCACTAATTATCTTCTTTTTTAAAATTAAATAATTTTGATGCTGCATTAATTATATCAGAGTTTCCATGTTCAGTTTCTTTTCTAAGATTATTCATAGGAGTTGACATTATATTTTCAGCAACAGATTTAGTTAATTCTTCAATTATTTTTTTCTGTGAATCATTTAGTTCGCCTAACATGCTGAATGCCTTTTCAAGTTCTTTTAATCGGATAGCATCAGTACTTTTGAAGACATCTTTTACAATAGGTTCAGCTTCTAATCTTTTCATAGTGGCTTCTAATACTGGTAATTCTTCTTTAATAATTTCTTCTGCAGAGTTTTTCTGACCAATTCTACTTCTCATATTCTTATCAACCATTTCAGCAATTTGATCAATATTCATTAGTTTTATGCCTCTAAGTTCAGCAACTTTTTCATCAACAGTTCGAGGGTTAGAAAGATCTAGTATCATCATTCCAGAATGTTTTGTTTCAAGTGCCTTTTGTATTCTCTCAAAAGTTACCAAGAAGTAAGGTGCAGTAGTAGCCACAAATACAATATCATAATTTTCAAAGCCAGTTAAGATTGAGTTAAAATCAACAGGTAAGCCACCAACTGTTTTAGAAAATGATGTTGAACGTTCTACAGTTCTACTTGATATAAAGAATGGATATCCACGTTTTGTTAATGATTTTGCAACTAATGTTGCAGCCTCACCAGTTCCAATCAAAAGAATTTTTTTTGATTTCATTTCATCGACATTTTCTTCAGCAAGTTTAACCGCCATTGAACCTACAGAGATACTTCCTTTACTAATACCAGTTGAGGTTCTTACTCTAGTACCAACACGTATAGCTTTATCAAATAATGTATTTAGTGATTCACCAGAAACTTTTAATTTTTTTGCAGATTGAATTGAATCTTTAATTTGCGTCATGATTTGTTCTTCACCAACAACCATAGAATCTAGACCGGAGGTTAATTTCAATAAATGTTCATAGACTTCAGAATTTTGGGACCACTCTAAATTTTCTTTAAAGCTATTTTCTTCTAAACCCGATAGTGATGCCCAAGTTTTTTTAATTTGATCTCTGTCAAATGTACTACCAGAACCAAAAATCTCTACACGATTACATGTTTGTAATATTACACATTCAGACAGACCAGTATGCTCTTTGAAAGATTTGTAAGCATTTTCAGAGTCACCTAATGAGAATCTTTCAAGTACATGAATTGGAGATTTCTTAAAAGTTACTCTTGCATTAATAATATTTTTTGTCATTTCCAATCTTTCACCTTTTTTTTAATTGTCGTCTGTATTGCCTTGTATTTTCCATCTTTTAATAACTCTTTAACATGTTTATCATTCATCAATTCATAAAGAAATTTTTTTCTTTCAATCTGAGTTAAGATATATTTTTTTGATTCAGTTCGTGCAAATTTTTGGATTTTAATTAATTCTACATCTTCATCGGAGATATTTTTTTGTAGGCATTTTTCTGTCTTTGATTTAATTTTTTTTGCCATGATTGGACTACCACCATTAGTAGAAATTGCAATTTTGATTGTTTTTTTGATATCAATTAATGAAAGATATGAAATATCACTTGAATCTGCAGAATCAGATGCATATGCAAGAATTTTCATTTTTTTAGCAGTTTGAACTATTTTTTGATTCAGAGATGAATCAGTAGTTGAAGCAATTACTAAAAATGGTTTGTACGTTTTTAAGAAAAGTGAAGAAGTTATTTTGATTTTTTTCAAGATGATTTTTTTTGTTTTTGAAAGTTTTGTTATTTCAGAAGTAGGTTTTTCACCAATTACAATAATTTTACATCCTTCATTTTGAAGTAATTTGATGCGTTTCAGGGCTTCATTTCCAGCACCAACAATAATGACTGTTTTCCCATTTAGATGAAGATCAATTATCAACGATCTGCCATTAACAAAATGTAATTTATACATTCAAGAACACACGTTACATTTTTTAATTGATTTCATAGATTTTGGATATATGTCTAATATGGAAGAAATTGATAATGAAATCTTAAACGAAATTCAATGGACCTTCCCACTAGTTCCAAGACCATTTGATGAAATTGCAAAAAAATTCAATATTTCAGCAGAAGAAGTAAAAACTAGATTAACAAAAATGAAAAGAAAAGGAGTGTTAAGACAGTTAAGTGCAATATTTGATACTAGAAAACTTGGATATACCAGTTCGTTAGTTGCAATGGAAATTGAGGCAGATAAATTAGAGAAAGTTGCTTATCAGATAAACAAGCATCCAGGAGTAAGTCATAATTATGAAAGAGAACATCAATTCAATCTTTGGTTTACATTAGCTGTTCCACCAGGTTCAGAATTAGAATCAGAGTTAGATAAATTCTCAAAATTGGATGGTATTAAAAAAGTTAGAATGTTACCAACATTGCAATTATTCAAAATTGGCGTCAAACTAGACATGGTGGATACAAAAAAACATGATGTGAAACCTTCAGAAGCAAAAAAAGAAATTAAGAAAGTTGATTTTGTTGCAACTGAAGAAGATAAAGAATTTATCAGACAATTACAAAAAGATTTTGAAATAATAGATAGACCATTTCTAAAAGCAGCAACTGCACTAGGAATTAGTGAAGAAAAAGTTTTTGAAAGATTGAAACACTATGAGAGTATTGGAGTGATGCGAAGATTTGCTGCAATACTTAGACATAGAGAAGCAGGATTCACAGCAAATGGAATGATTGTTTGGAAAGTTCCAAAAGATAGAATTAGTCAAGTTGGAGAAAAATTAGGTGCATTTCCACAAGTCAGTCATTGTTACGAAAGACCAGTATATTCAGATTGGCCATATAATGTATTTTCAATGATACATTGTAAATCGGTTGAAGAAGCAAAAGAAATGGCTAGTGACATACAAAACCAAATTGAGGTTGAAGAATACAAGATTCTGTTTAGTTCAAGAGAATTCAAAAAGACAAGAGTAGAGTACTTTGTCGAGCATGAATTTAATATTGAAAAATCAATTCCTGCTTAGGAATATATTCAATTAAACCATACACTGTGTATGACCGATTTTCCTGAAACAAGATTACGAAGATTAAGAACTACTCAAAAAATGAGAGATTTAGTTCAAGAGGTTTCAATCTCACCAAAAGACCTAATCTGTCCAGTTTTCGTTGAAGAGGGAATTGAAGCAAAAAAGCAAATTAATTCAATGCCTGCAATGGAAAGACTTCCATTATCAGAAGTAGTAAATGAAGTCAATACCATTTCAGAATTAGGGATTCCAGCAATCATGTTATTTGGAATTCCAAGTGAGAAAGATGATGATGGAACATCAGCGTTTGTAGAACATGGAATTGTTCAAAAAGCAATAGCAGAGATTCGAAAAAATTTTGGAGATAAAATTGTCATAATGGCAGATGTTTGTCTTTGTCAATATACAACATCAGGGCATTGTGGATTAATCCATGATGATAAAATTGATAATGATTCTAGTTTAAAGACACTAGCAAAAGTTGCAGTGAGTCAAGCAAAAGCAGGAGTAGACGTTGTTTCACCTTCAGCAATGATGGATGGACAAGTTAAAGCAATTAGAAAGGCATTAGATGATGAAGGCTTTACAGATGTGGCAATTATGTCTCATTCAGCAAAACATAGATCAAATTTCTACTCACCATTTAGAGATGCAGCAGAATGTGCACCACAATTTAGTGATAGACGAACATATCAAGTTCCATTTACAAATCCAAGAGAAGCAATGAGAGAAGTTGAAACAGATGTTAATGAAGGGGTAGATATTGTTATGATAAAACCTGCATTGACGTATTTAGATTTGATATCAGAAACTAGAAGACGATTCAATGTTCCAGTGGCAGCATATAGTGTTTCAGGTGAATATGCACTTGTCAAAGGTGCAGCAATGCAAGGATGGATAGATGAAGATGAAATGACAAAAGAAATATTGTATTCAATAAAACGTGCAGGGGCAGATATGATTGTCACTTATTTTGCAAAACACATAGCAGAAAAGTTGTAAGATTGTAAATGAGAGACGACGAAAAATTTGAAATCATAAGAGCTTTAGATCTATTACCACACATTACAGGTGCTAGTTGGGCAATGTTATGGTTCAGAATGAATGGAGTGAAAAATCCAACTAAAGAAGAATTTAGAGAAAAGACAGTAGAATATTTTAGCAGTATTGAACCATTAATGAAATTATTTGAAAATAAAAAAGAATTCGAAGATATTAATCACTACATGCAAAATAGGTTTGAAGATGAAAAGAAACTAATCATAAATGGAGAAAATTCAGAGGTTGAAAAAAGGCATCAACGATATCTGGATTATGGCTAAATTTCAGATTTAAGTTCTTTAAGAAAATTTTTTAATATTTTTGTGCGATTTTTAGCAAGGATTTTGCCTGTTTTAGTGTTCATTTTTTTTTCTAATGTAAGTAATTTCTCAAAAAAATGGTCTAATGCCCATTTATTGTCATTAACAGACCTATTTCTTGAAAATGGGTCGTTTGGATCATAAAAAGGACGATTGTTTGAACCACTAAATGAGAAAACACGAGCTAACCCAATAGCTCCTATGGCATCTAATCTATCAGCATCTTGAAGAATTTTTCCTTCAATGCTAGAAGGAATTTTACCTTTTGAAAAACTATGTTCTCTAATTGCATCAGAAATAATTTTAATTTCATCGTCAAAAAAGTTATTTTCTTTCAAGATTTTTTCTGATAATTTAGCACTTTTGATAGCAGAATCTTTTTGATTTTTAATTTTTACTATATCATGTAAAAGAACAGCAGATAAAATTAATTTTTTATTCCCATTTTCAGTTTTACATATTTTTTCAGCGTTACGGTATACCCTCATTATATGTTCAAAATCATGTGCAGGATCATTCTTAGCTAGTTTAATTTTGGAAATCTTTTTTAAATTTTTAAGTTGATTCATAATTTCCATAGTTTCGGTCTTGTTAATTTGAATTTTCTTTTGGTCAATAATAGAGTCCAATTGATACAGGTGAAGAGAATTATTACAGATACTCCCAACGCATCAGCAATCAAAATTCCAATATAACGTTCCTCAAATAATTCCACAAATGGTGTTAAAACTATGTTACTTATCGAAATCATCAGATAGTATGATACTACACGACCAGCCCAGAATCCAACGTATAGTCCAATACTTTTTGCCTTAAGTAGACCATATGTTACAAATAATATATTACTTGGAAGCGGGGTTGCAGCAAAAAGGAAGGATGTAAGAATATAACCGAATCTTTTTTTGTTTAAAAAATTTCCAATTGCATCAAGATTAGATTTTTGCTCATTTTGAACAAATTTTCGAAATATTGTTGAGACTTGTTTTAGAATGAATCTACCAAGGGTTGCACCAGTGGCACCAACTAGAGCAAGTACTAATGGATCAAATGATGCATCTATAGCATAAAATGATGCAAGAATTATCCAAGTTGGAGGCATCAGAAGTGGAGCTGCATTAACTAGAATTAGTAAAAAAAAGATTCCGATATACGAAAATTCTAACACGGATGCAAAAATATCAGTCATACCAACTATCGTATCTTAAAATATCTAAATCATTGGTTAGTTAGTTTCGAACAATGAATAAGTGATACACGAACTTTATATCGAAAAAAGTATCATACTTTCCATGCCTAGTAAAACATGGAAATGTTTTAGATGTAATCTATCTTTTAAGAATGAAGAACTTGCAAAAATTCACAAAGAAATTACTAGTCATAGTATAACAATTACAAAATCAATGATTGTATAATTTTAAAAGATGTGGAGGGGGTGGGATTCGAACCCACGAACTCCTAAGAGAAAGGATATCTTATAGATTGATCTTGAGTCCTTCTCGGTTGACCAGGCTTCGATACCCCTCCAACAAATGCTATTATTGATTTTAACATATAACTTCTTCAATAACAGTATCAACATCATTATTAAAAAAATAATTTGAAAACAAAGTTTATAATCATTTTAAGGAATTCCAGTACATGACAACAATTGATGAAGCCAAGAACATGAGATCAGGAATTAATGTTGAAGGTACTGTAGAAAGAAAATCTGAAGTACGAAACGTCAACACAAAAGCTGGCTCAACAGTAGATGTTGCAGATGCAATGCTAGTAGACAATGGAATGGAAATTAAAATTACATTGTGGGCAGAAGATGCAAACAACATTCAAAATGGTGACAAAATCAAAATTGAGAACGGATATACAAACGAGTTCAAAGGCGAAGTCCAACTCGGAAAAGGTAAATTCGGAAAGCTTGAAAAAATTTAGATT
>JAOMDR010000039.1 GCA_028345575.1 Candidatus Nitrosopelagicus sp. | reverse complement strand
ACTATACGGATTAATGGAAAAAGCAATGGACATTTCAGACTCTGCAAATGACGGAGTATCTGTTGCAGACTTGACAGCACAAATGAAAGACACCAAGAAACAAGTAGAGAAAATTGTTATGGAGCACAACGGAATTGCTGGTACTCCTGAAGCACTTGCACTCGCAGGTATCTCTGATAGATTACACTTAGTTAAAGTAGAATATGTTGATGCAATTGACGGTACCGGTACCATCATCAATGATATGGAATATGCAGAAACTGTAGCCTTTGCACACGGTGGAGTTGAAATTGCTGAAGAAAACGCTGAAGTATTAAAAGCACTTGGAGCAAGTGACTTTGCCAAATTACAATCACAATTAGCAAGTATTGCATCTGATGTAGACAACAAAGTAAAAATTTCAACAGTTCTAAAACAAGCTGATGAAGCAACCTTAACTGTAAAGAACCTACAAGCAAACGCAGGTGAAGGTGGATCAAACCTTGGTGGTTACTTTGACACTATTGATAGATTATTGATTACAGCACAAGCAGCATATGAAAATGGTGATGCTGAATTAGCACATGAACTAGTCGGCACCGCATACCTGGACAACTATGAATTCTTAGAGGCTCCAATTGGAGAATACAACACTTTCTTAATGAAAGAAATTGAAAATGAAATGAGAGAGAACTTGAGAAACATGATTGAATCTGGTTCATCTACTACCTTAGTTCAAGCACAAATCCAAAAAATCACCACTGACCTTGATACTGCACAAGACTTAGTTACATCTGGCTCACCAGCTGCTGAAGAAGTAGTAAAACTTGGTGAACAATGGGCAAAAGTAAAGAAAACACTCGGTAATGCATACAAAGCAGAAACTACTGATGAATCACTAGCACTTCTAGCAGACGCTGAAGCAATTTACAATAAACACTTTGCAAGTGCAGCACAAATGCACGATAGAGCAACTCACAATGTAATTATGGAATGTTATGATAAAGCAGAACAAAATTACAAAGATGGTGATAACAAACAAGCAAAACTATGGATTCAATGTCAAGAAAAATCAATTTACACACTTGGCATGGTCATGATGGAAGATGCAGTATCAAAGAATAACTCAGAAGCATACATTGACTGGGTAGATATTGTTAAAACTAAATTCAAAGTCGCTGACAAAGACCCAGCAACACTAGCACTACTCACAGCAATTGAAAATGACCCATCAAAACTCAGACTATACTCCGGTGTAGTTAAAGATAACATGTTAGATATTTTCGAATTAAAAACAGTTGAAGAATTAGAAGAGGCACTTATCAAATATAATGAAGATGACACATATTCTGCAAAGAAATATGCCTATGAAGGATTATACTATTACAGAACACTTGACCCATATGTTACCGACTCAATAGGTGCAGCAAAAGCCAATGAACTATACGGATTAATGGAAAAAGCAATGGACATTTCTGACTCTGCAAATGACGGAGTATCTGTTGCAGACTTGAC
Organism: Candidatus Nitrosopelagicus sp.; assembly: GCA_028345575.1. Classification (GTDB taxonomy): domain Archaea; phylum Thermoproteota; class Nitrososphaeria; order Nitrososphaerales; family Nitrosopumilaceae; genus Nitrosopelagicus. Next base: position 741 of record JAOMDR010000039.1, on the reverse strand, counting down.
AGTACAAATGAAAGATACCAAGAAAGAAGTAGAGAAAATTGTTATGGAGCACAACGGTATTGATGGCACTCCTGAAGCACTTGCACTAGCAGGTATCTCTGATAGATTACACTTAGTTAAAGTAGAATATGTTGACGCAATTGACGGTACCGGTACCATCATCAATGATATGGAATATGCTGAAACTGTAGCCTTTGCACACGGCGGAGTAGAAATTGCTGAAGAAAACGCTGAAGTATTAAAAGAACTTGGAGCAAGTGACTTTGCCAAATTACAATCACAATTATCATCCATAGCATCTGATGTGGACAACAAGAAAGCAATATCCACGGTCCTAAAACAGGCTGATGAAGCAACCTTAACTGTAAAGAACCTACAAGCAAACGCAGGTGAAGGTGGAGCAAACCTTGGCGGATACTTTGACACTATTGATAGATTATTGATTACAGCACAAGCAGCCTATGCAAACGGCGATGCTGACTTAGCACATGAATTAGTCGGCACTGCATACCTGGACAACTATGAATTCTTAGAGGCTCCAATTGGCGCAGTTGACAGTAAATTAATGAAAACTATTGAAGATGATATGAGAGAGAACTTGAGAAACATGATTACATCTGGTTCTTCTTACAATGATGTTGAATCTCACATCCTAATGATTAACAATGACTTAAAGACAGCACAAGCAGCAATTGCTAGTGGTCCTGTTCCACAAGCAGCCGCAGCAGCACCAACCCCGGC
>JAOMDR010000038.1 GCA_028345575.1 Candidatus Nitrosopelagicus sp. | reverse complement strand
AAGGATTTGGTATGCCAGGTGAAGAAATGACAGGTCCAATCGGATTAACCAGCAATGCTCAAGCAGTTCCAGAATTTGGTACAATAGCAGCCATGATTTTAGCAGTAGCAATTGTTTCAATAATTGCAGTATCAGCAAAATCAAGACTTAGCTTTATGCCAAGAATCTAGAAAAGACTTTTTTTCTCTTTTTATTTTTATTTTCTTCTAAGCATTGCTATAACTGCTAGAATTACACCTGCAGCACCTAATGATAATCCAAATACACCAAAGTTGTAAGCGTTTTGAATATCAACTCCACCTGCTGTAAGACTTACTTCACCAACATTTGATTTTATGTTAGAGACATCTTTTTGTAATGATGATAATGCATTTTTTACCGCACTAATTTCACCAGCAGAAGATGAACCGCTAACTGGTGGGAACGCAATAACAGATTGACTCTCAACATCTTCTATAGGAATTATAGCATCAATTTGTAATCCATTTAGTTCACCTACCAATTTTACAGACATTGAACCTGTTTTAGTTGGTAAAATTTTTGCGTAATAGTGACCAGGACGAGGATCAGAATTGATGTCTAACTCTTTAGTTGCACCACCTGCCACTAGAGTTGCAGTCATACTTTTGAAAGCGCTATTTACCCCAATTCTTAGTCCTTCTTTTTCGCCAGATTCTGCCACCTCAATTACAATTTTGTTAGGTAAATTAACGACTGGAGGTTCATCTCCCCAACCTGCCTCAATCTCATATTGGTCGATGTAAATGGTCGTGTGTGCAAATGCTGAAGACATTCCAAAACCTGAAATTAGAAGAATGCTTAGTAGGAGAAAAGATTTTTTCAACAAATATCATTTTCTTCATTACATTATTATCTTTACTAAGATGGTATAATTTTCAAATAGGCATTTCTTTAAATTATAAGTAAACGAATTTCATACAATTGAAAAAAATTTGGATTCTGCCTGTGCTAGTATTCTTTTTAGGATTTCCTTTAGCAAGCGCACACCCATTTTTGTTAGATTCTGAACCTGGACAAGGTCAAAATGCACCAGCAGGAACCATCCAAATTATTACAAATTATTCTGAAGCAGTGGAGATTGGTTTTTCTGAATTAAAAGTATATGATGCAAATGGAAATCAAATTGATAACAGAGATACCGCATACAATAATGGAGAAACATCACTGATAGTTACTACACAACCTCTTGAAGATGGAGTTTATACAATAACTAGCAAAGTTTTATCAAAAGTTGATGGTCATTTAGTTCAAGCAGCAATAGTATTTGGAGTTGGAGATGTAAAAATTGATTCAGCTTTATTAGAAGAACAAGAAACCTCAGAGAGTACATTCATTCCAGAATCAATTGCAAGGTTTCCAGGATTGGTTGGACAAACAATAGTTCTAGGTGGAGTTATAGTTTCAATTACAATTTGGTCATCACAACAAACAAGATTTAGAGAAGTTTTTGCTGACATTAATGAACAATTCAAACTAAAATTTTCAAAAATTATTGGGTATGGAGTTATTGCAACCTTTGCATCAAATTTCATAATGCTAGGTGTTCAAACATGGAGATTAGAAACTTCTCCATTAGATGTTATTGGAACTACATTTGGTACAACATGGCTAATTCGAATGATTATCACAATAATCATAATCGGACTTTGGTTCTGGATGGAAAGAAAAAAACAGATTACAATAAAAGGACAAATTCCGTTGTTAGTAGCATCATTAATTTTGATTGCAACTACTACAATGATGGGACATGGTGCATCAACTGAATTAGAAGCTCCATGGATTTTAGATTACACTCACAATTTGTTATCATCAATATGGATTGGTGGATTAATATTTTTTGCATTTGTTGCATTACCAACAATTACAAAAACTGATAATTCAACAAAAGAGAAAATTGCGCTAAGTTTGATTCCAAGATTTTCAGGATTATTCATAATTGCAATCGGAATTTTAATCATAACAGGTCCAACTTTACTATGGTTCCTAGATGATAATGTAGCCTCACTCACTGACTCCACATATGGAAAATTGATTTTAATAAAAATTGGAATTGCTGCAGTAATGATTGCATTTGGTGGTTTGTATCAAGTCAAATTCTTAAAAAATATACATGATTTTGAGAAATTGAACATTTCGAAAAAAATTAGCAAGCCGTTAAAATTTGAAGCCGGGTTAGGAATTGCCTTACTAGCAGTTGTGGCACTTTTAGTAAATTCTTCATTACCTGCAGGAGAAATTCAATCA
>JAOMDR010000037.1 GCA_028345575.1 Candidatus Nitrosopelagicus sp. | reverse complement strand
TAAGCAATTTAAAAAATAGATTTCGTGAATGGAAAACAGGATGGAAAGAAGAGCATGTAGATTCAGGTGAAGAGTTTGATGAAGAAACGTATCTTGAAGGATTTCATAAACCATTCATCACAGATGTTAAAAAATCAATAAAATCAAGAATTGTTATTTTACTTGATCATTCTTCGAGTATGTCTGATCAACAAATAGAATACAAAAAAGCAACAATTGGACTATGTGAGGTACTAGCCTTCCTGAAAGTAAATTTTTCAGTGTATGCATTCAATACAGTAGATAGACAGGTAGTTTGCTGGTTGATAAAACCAGCAGAAATGAAATGGAATAATTCCGCAGCCAAAAGGTTAGCACAAATTTCTGCCAATGGAGGAACACCTCTAGCAGAGGTATACGATAGAATGCTTCCAGTTTTAACGTCAAAAAAACCAGATATTTTTTTGACGTTATCTGATGGGGAACCAGCAGATCCAAATGCTGTCAAACTAATACTAAAGTCATACAAAACATTAGGGATTAAAATGACTGCAATTGGGGTAGGTAGAGACACATTTAGTGCAACATCAATAGCAAATAATTTGAAATATTTAGGTTATGATAAGGTCTTAGCAGTAAGTAGGTTACCAGATATTCCTAATAGAGTCTTGAGCATATTATCAGATAATTAATGCAAAAAAAATGTGCTGAATGTGGAGATGCTTTTTCATGTGACAATAATATCACATGTTGGTGTGCAAATTTTCCAAAATTATCTAAAAATGAAATTGATGATAAAGATTGTCTTTGTAGAAGTTGTCTACTAATAAAATACCGAAAAAAGATTTTGGATGTGTGAAATGAACTTAAGACCGGAAACGTTAGTACTCCGGTGACAGTTCGCAGGTGATGAACCCTTGTACAATCTTGACTATAGACAACGTATTCAATAATGATATTTAACTAGTGCTATATTTATAAAATAGTGCTAACAATTTGGATTTTTTATACCAAACATGTTTTAAACAAGAAATTTTATCAAGAAATATGCATTTTGAAGATTCAAGAATACCGGATGTCAACAAGCCACTTATCATTGCAGCTATGCAAGATATGGGAAATGTTGGAAGCATCGTTGTAAATCACATCAACAAAAGTTTAGGCACAGCATCATTTCGACATGCAACATCATCTAGACCACCATATGTATACGATAAAGGAGGATACATCGAGATTCCTGAAGAGAAATGGGAATATCGATTCAGTAAAGACATAATTGTATTTGGCGGAGGTAGAGGTCAACCTCAGGAAAATGAAGAACTAAATGAATTATGTCAAGATGTCATCAACGTTGCAAAAAGATACGATGCAAAATTCATCTATACCGTAGGAGGTTATCATACATCAAGATCTTTTGGAAAAAGCCCTACAACATACGTTACAACTACATCACAAGATATATTGAAATTAGTTAGAAAATTAGGAATAGAAACTACTCCAACTGAATCAGTAATTACTGGGTTTAACGGATTAATTTTAGGTTATGCAAAATTAAATGGAATTAATGGTATTGGGCTCTACGGAGAATTATTAGAACCTAGAATTCCTCAATATAGAGCAGCAAGAACAATTATTGAGACATTGGAAAAATTAACCTATCAAAAACTTGGAGATACAAAGGAGTTATCAGTGAAAGCAGAAGCGGTTGAATCAAGATTTAGTTCTGAAGATGATATACCAAAAAGATAGAATAAATTTATACAAATACCAATTACATCAACCTTTTATTCGGTGAAACACATAGTATGGTATGGAAGAACACTCATGCCCCTATTGTGAATCAAAGTTTAAGGATAAAGAAGAACTATCTACTCACATAGACAAGTTGCATATTGGCCCAGGTTTACTCGAGGGCGATTCAAGAAAATTCTAGATATAGTTAGTTTTTAATTGAATAAAGTCCACACAATATCATGTTGTTATGGGTAGCAGGAGCAGCAATTGGAATTTTAACCGCATTCATACTAATTTTCAAATATACAAAAACTGGGAAAAATGATATGATCGGATATTCAACAAAGTGTAACAAATGTGGTACGGTGACAAACGGAGATAAATGTCCTAGATGTACAACAGATACTAAGGATTGGCGATAATTATGATGGCAAAACCAAATTCCGACATGGAAGGAACAATTTGTAAGAATTGTGAACGACCAATTAATGATCATCTACCTGAAGAAATTGAAGAATGTTTTAGGATTTTGGAGCTTAAAAAACTCAAAGATGGCGATATGACCTAAATATCATCAAAAATATTTCTGCCAGTTTCATGAAAATATCTATGCTCGATTTCTTTTAATTTTTTATTTACATCATGCTTTTTTGATTTAATT
>JAOMDR010000036.1 GCA_028345575.1 Candidatus Nitrosopelagicus sp. | reverse complement strand
TAGAAATTCTACAGGTTTTGCATGGAATAATGATGGACAAATGTATGCAACTGAATCTGGTCCAACAAAAAATGATGAAATTAACTTGATAAATGCAGGTTCTAACTATGGTTGGCCTGATGTTCAATGTTATTCAAACAATGATAATTTTGTAAATCCTCTAGAATGTTTTGATCCTGGATTAGAACCTGGTGGAATTATCTTTTATTCTGGAGACAAACTTGACATTGATAATAAAATGATTCTTGCTTCACAAAAAGCAACAAATCTATTCAAAGTAATAATTAATGATGACGACGTAAATCTTGAACGTATTTTGAGTGGTGTAGGTAGAATTAGAGATGTAGCACAGGGTCCTGATGGTTATGTATACATCATAACCACTAATACGGATGGAAAAGCATTTCCAGCACCAGATGATGATAGATTATTGAGGATATTGAAATAAAATGACTGACTCATCCATTCCTAAATTTTTTGAAAAATCTCATGAGGAAAAATTAGATATTATTTGTAATTTTTCAGATTTGAATGATGCTGAATTAAATCATCTCAAAAATTCAACCGGTGGAATCGATTTTGAACATGCAAATAAAATGATCGAAAATGCAATTGGTACATTTTCTCTTCCACTTGGAATTGCAACAAATTTCAAAATAAATGATAATGATTACCTTGTTCCTATGGTAATTGAAGAACCCTCTGTAATTGCAGCTGCATCTAAGGCTGCAAAAATTGCAAAAATTCATGGTGGTTTTACCGCAAAAGTTGATGGAAACATAAGTATTGGACAAATTCAAGTTTTAGATGTAAACATTCCTGAATCAATTTCAACTATAAATTCCAATTCAAATCAGATTATTGAATTAGCAAATTCAGCAAGTAAAACATTACCAAAACTAGGTAAAGGTGCAAAAGAAGTAAAGTGCAAAGAAATCAAAACTTCATCCTCATCAATGTTAATTGTAGAATTAATGATTGATGTAGGTGATGCTATGGGTGCAAATGTAACTAATACTATGTGTGAAATTGTTGCACCACTAATTGAAAAATTAACAGGTGGAAAAACACTATTAAGAATTCTTTCTAATTATTCAACGAAACGAATGGTTTCTGTTTCTGCAATTTTTGATAAAGATACAGTTGGTGGTGAACAAGTTGTTAATGATATGATTTCTGCATTTGAATTTGCTGATAATGATGTGTATCGAGCAGTTACTCATAACAAAGGAGTAATGAATGGAACAATTTCTGTTGCAAATGCAACTGGACAAGATAGTAGGGCTATAGAAGCTGCTGCACATGCATATGCATCACACACTGGAAAATATCGTTCCCTAACTAAATGGGAAAAAGATAATTCAGGAAATTTGGTAGGCATTTTTGAAATTCCCTTATCTGTTGGAATTGTTGGTGGTGTGACAAATGATCATCCTATAGCAAAAATCTGTACCAAAATTTTAAAATTACAAAATGTCCAAGAATTAGCTTGTATAATGGCCGCAACTGGATTAGCACAAAATTTTGCTGCGATGCGTGCATTGGTCACTGAAGGAATTCAGAAAGGACACATGAAATTACACGCTAGAAAACAGGCAAGTAATTCCTAACAAAATACCCAAAGAAAATTTTCTACGTGTTTTAACCATCCATTATATTACGTATAGTAGTTCGTATAGAAATGTCCAAAGTAAAATTTGCAATCCCCAAAGGCAGCCTAGAAGAAGCTACATTCAAGCTTCTTGAAAATTCATGGACTAAAGTTAGTAGAAAGAGTAGAACATATCGTGTTTTTCTAGATGATCCTGAAATTATGGTAAAAATGCTTAGACCTCAAGAAATACCTAATCTAGTTGCTGATGGATTATACGATGTTGGTATTACTGGCAAAGATTGGATTAATGAAACAAAATCTGATGTTGAACCATTACTTGATCTTGAATATGGAAAAATAAAACTAGTAATTGCAATTCCAGACACATTAAAGTTCAAAAATTTTGATCAAATGATTGCAGAATATGTAAAAAAGAAAAAAATTCTCCGTTTATCTTCTGAATATCTAACAAATGCCTCAAAATTCATCAAGAGCTCTAAATCGTACAAAAAAGCATTTGGAAATAAGGATCCAATGATAATTACACCGTGGATGCGAGTTGGAACTAACAAAAATGTTCAAATTCATTTATCATTTGGTGCAACAGAAGCAAAACCTCCTGAAGATGTAGATGCAATAATGGATGTTACTGAAACTGGAACCACTTTGAAACAAAATGGTCTAAAAATTATTGATACTGTAATGAAATCTAGTGCACATTTGATTGCAAATAAAAAATCTCTAAAGGATAAGAACAAACGTGAAAAAATATTTGATATTGTAACTTTAATGAGTGGT
>JAOMDR010000035.1 GCA_028345575.1 Candidatus Nitrosopelagicus sp. | reverse complement strand
GTTGGTAACAAGAATAAGTAAATAAAGAACATTATTTCAAAATCAGTAGATGACATGGACTAAAGTTGCTGAAAAAGGTGATATTCAATCTGGCTCAAGTAAAGAATTTGAAGTGGATGGGAAAAAAATTGCAGTTTTTAATCAAGATGGATTTCATGCATTAGATGGAATTTGCCAGCATCAAGACGGTTCAATTGCACCAAAAGGAAAGATTGAAGGAGACATAGTAGAATGTCCATTACATTTCTGGCATTATAATATCAAGACAGGTGAATTAATGGATTATCTAAAAGGTATAAAACTGAAAAAATATGAAGTAGATATCAGAGATGATGGCATTTACGTTGATGCATAATTCTGGTAGACTTTTTATGAGATTACTTTAAGAAAAACTGTGAACCAAGATATTTTAGAAAAAATAACAAATCAAGATTACGACAGTATTGCAACTAGAATACAAAATGGATTACAACAAAAAATTGAAGAGACCCATTCAAAAGGCGTGATTTTGGGTTTAAGTGGAGGAATTGATTCAGCAGTTATCGCATATCTATGTAATAACATTGTAAAAGAAAAAACACTTGCATTGATAATGCCAGATTCTAAAATTTCACCAGAATCAGAAACTAGTGATGCAATAAAAATAATCGATACGTTAGGCATGGATTACAAACTACTTGACATTAATTCAATTCATAAAGAATTCAGCATGGTTTTGGAACCTGGAGATAGAGCATTAGGTAATTTACGAGCAAGAATTAGAATGAACATAGTATACTATTATGCAAATTTAAAAAATTTAGTTGCATTAGGTTCAAGTGATAAAAGTGAATTCAACATAGGTTATTTTACAAAATTTGGAGACGGTGCAGCAGATGCATTACCAATTGTATCATTATACAAAACACAAGTAAGAGGATTAGCCAGACATTTAGGAATAGATGAAAAGATCATTACAAAGAAAAGTAGCCCTCATTTATGGCCCAACCACGAAGCCGAACATGAAATAGGCGTAGATTATGAACAAATTGACGTTATACTATATTGTTTAATTGATAAAAATTTATCATTGGAAGATACCATAAAAGAATCACAGATAGATAAAGAAATAATTGAAAAAATCTACCATATGTATAAGAATAGTGAGCACAAACGAATCAATCCAAAAGAGCTTTGAATGAAAATTATGTTTATACAAATAAGATAAATGACACGCCATATCTGATATTAACAAATGAAGATTTCTGACACACTAACAAATCAAAAAAAGGAATTAGAATTTTCAGATAAAGTACGAATTTATCTTTGTGGAGTTACAGTGTATGATCAATCTCACATCGGACATGCTAGAACCATAATAGTATTCGACACATTAAGAAGATTTTTGGAAGCAAATGATATTCCGGTAGAGCTCATTCAAAATTTTACAGATGTTGATGATAAGATAATAAATCGTGCAAAGGAGCAAGGAGAATCAGCAAGTGGGCTATCAACAAAATACATTCAAACGTACTTTGAAGATTCAGATAGATTAAACATCAAAAGAGCAACAAACTATCCAAAAGCAACTGAACATATCAAAGATATGATAGATTTAATCGAAGAATTAGTTACCAAGGAATCAGCATATGTCTCAAAAAATGGTGTTTATTTCCGTGTTTCAAAGTTTTCAGAGTATGGAAAATTATCAAAAAAGAAAACCGAAGATCTAGAAAGTGGCTCTAGAGTAGAAATAGACGAATCAAAAGAAAGTCCTTTAGATTTTGCATTATGGAAATTTTCAGATACGCAGCCAAATTGGAAAAGCCCATGGGGTAATGGAAGACCAGGATGGCACATAGAATGCTCTGCAATGAGTATCAAGTATTTGGGTAAAAATTTTGAAATACATGGAGGTGGACGTGATTTGATTTTCCCTCATCATGAAAATGAGATTGCACAATCAGAATCATTTACTTCAGAACAATTTGCAAAAATTTGGATGCATGCCGGAATGATTACAATAAATGGTGAGAAAATGTCAAAATCAATTGGAAATGTAAAATCAATAAACCATGTATTGGAATCATGGGGACCTAATGTAGTAAGATTATTTTGTATTTCAGGACACTATTCAAAACCAATTGATTATACAGAAGATCTTCTGAAAGAAAATTTAATCAGATTACGACAAATTGAAACATGCTATTATGAATTAAGACTAGCAGACAAAACAGAAGAATCAGATGATATTTCCTCATTACTTAAAGAATCAAGAGAAAAGTTTGATGCTGCACTAAATGATGATTTTAATACATCTTTAGGATTGTCTGTTTTTTTCAACATGGTTAAAACCATAAACAGTTTAGCATCAGATGAAAAAATTAATAAGACTATTTCAGAACAAGCACTACCTGTTTTAGAATACATGTTAGAAGTGTTAGGGTTAAAAGTTCAAACCGTTTCAGATGATGAAATA
>JAOMDR010000034.1 GCA_028345575.1 Candidatus Nitrosopelagicus sp. | reverse complement strand
GTCATTATAACAGCATAGACAACTGCAACTTCATCATTAAAACCTCCAGCAGCCTTTAAACCGTATAATATTTTTGAATTTACAACATCAGAAATCTTTTCATTAAAAAGTTCATTCATTATTGCAGAAATTGTTTTGTTAATAGCATGATCATATGAATTTCTAATATCTACTAAAACACCATCACAATCAAAAATTATTGAATCAAATTTTTGTATTTTCTGAATAATATCATCAGAAATGTAGAGTTCTTTGTTCATTCTAAAAGATCACGTATTGCTAGTAAAAATTTAGAGTTCATATCAGGAGTTCCAATTGTTACACGAAGACATCCCTTGTGTGATGCCAATTTTCCAAGTTTTCTAATAGAAATTCCCTGTTCAATTAGTGCATTATACACTCGGGTATCAGCTCCTTTAGCATCAAATAATACAAAATTTGCATTAGAATCAAATACATCAAAAGCATCATATTTTTTTAGATTTTGTATGATTCTTGCCCTTTGTTTTTTGATAACTTCAAAAATTGGGATGATTTGTTTTGATTTTTCTATTGCTAAAATTCCACATTCAATAGCGAGTGTGTTTAGCGGATATGGGTATTGTATGACATTTGAAAAAGCTTCAGTTAATTTTTTGTCTGCAATCATATATCCAATCCTTAATCCAGCCAATCCGAATGCCTTGGATAGTGTTTTTACTAAAATTATGTTAGGATATTTTTTTACTAAATTAAGAACAGATGAATTTGAGAATTCCCCATATGCCTCATCAATTATGATTGGTCCAGAGAAAGATTTGAACAGCTTTTCCAAATCCTTATTAGAAAATTGGAAACCGGTTGGATTATTCGGTGAATCAAGATAAATCATATCTACAGATTTTGCTTTTTTGATGAAATCTTCAATACGTAAATCCATATTTTTTGAAAATGGAATTTTAACTTGCTTTATTGAATAAAGTTTACATCTTTCTTCAAAAAATCCAAATGTAGGATCAGATGTTAGAACTTTAGTTGACTTTGTACAGAGATTTGCTAAGATTAAATCAAGAATTTGATCAGAGCCATTACCAACTGAAATCATATTTTTGGGTACTTTGAAATATTTTGCAATTGAATTAATAAAATTCTCAACTCCACCAAGCGGATACGTTCGAATATCAATTCGTTTTTGAGCTTCACGAATTAATTCTGTTTGGAATTCTTTTTTAATCGCAAGATTTTCATTTGAATCTAGTTTTAATACATCATCAACTTTAGTTGGTTTTTGATATCCAGAAAGTTTTCCTAATTCATTTAATCTCTTTTCAAACTTTTTATTCATTTTAATCTCCTTTCTACAGATTTGTAGTGATTCGGTAATCCTTCTGCATCAGTGAGTGTTTTTAACTTATCAGAAATTTCATTTAAATCAGATTTTTTAGTCTCCACTATAGTTTGTAATTTTAAAAAGTCTAATACTGACAACCCCCCTCTAGTTCTACCAAACCCATTAGTTGGAAGTATGTGATTTGTACCTAATAGATAATCACTAGCCGATGACGGAGTATTATTTCCAATTAAAACTAGACCAGGGCCAGTAATCTTTTTGGATAAAGCTTTTGCACCTTTCACCATTAATTCCATGTGTTCGGGTGCAATTTTATTTGCTAATTCAATTACATCATTTTGATTTTTACATATTGCAATGAATCCATTTTTTGATATACTTTGTTTTACAATAGAACTCCTCTCTACATTTGGAATTAATTTTTCAAGTGATTTTTGAATTTGTGTTGCTTTTGATTTTGATGTTGTAATGACAAAACACATAGTATCATTGCTGTGTTCTGCTTGTGATACAAGATCATATGCAACTAATTCAGAATTAGTATTAGAATCTACTATAATTCCAAGTTCAGTTGGCCCTGCAATCATATCAATAGAAGTTTCTTCACTTACAATTGCCTTAGCAATACTAACAAATTTTCCTCCAGGTCCAACAATTTTATCAACTTTTTGTATTGATTTTGTTCCATATGCTAATGCAGCAATTGCTTGTGCGCCACCTACCTTATAGATTTCTGCACCGGCATATTCTGCAACAGTAATTGTCATTGGATCTATATTTCCATTAGAATCAGGAGGTGAAACAACTACAATTCTCTTAACTCCAGCTTCTGCAGCAGTAATTACAGACATAATTGCGGAACTTGGATACCTAGCTTGACCGCCAGGAATGTAACAACCCACGCTTGGAATAGATACAAATGAAACATTTGGAATTTTCTTGACTGATTGAATCAAACTTTTGATTAGAATTCTTTGTGTTTTTGATAATCGCAATGCAGATAATTTTAGTGAATCAAATTCAGCCTTAGTGATTATTGCATTTCTTGAATCTTGTTTACTGATACCTAGTTGTTTTGTTTTTTTTCCATTGAATTTTTGCTCATATTTTTTAACAGCAGAATCACCATTCTTTCGAACATCATCTAAGATTGATTGTACAATTTTTCTATCTTTTTGGGAGGTTTTTTGACGTCTGGATTCTACAAAACTATCAACATTACTAACCTGTAATATCTTGATCAATTCTCTTCGTCAC
>JAOMDR010000033.1 GCA_028345575.1 Candidatus Nitrosopelagicus sp. | reverse complement strand
TTGGTGACATGTATAACGAAATGTCACTGGCAAAATTTGGATTATGTTCTGGTGGAATTACAACTTATGAATTTGCCACTCTTGGTATCCCTTTTGCAATAATTTCACAATTAACGCATCAAACTATCACTGCAAAAGTATGGGAAGATGCTGGAATCGCAATAAACTTAGGATTAAATAATAAAACTACCGGACAAAAAATTACCTCATTCTTAGAAAATATTAATACAATTCAATTAAAGAAAAATACTAACAAACACTTGAACCTAAATGGTAATGGTGGAACAATAGTTTATGAAGAAATTATGAAACTATTAGATTAATTTCTACCAAATTTACTTATACCAGATAAAAAAAAATATCTTGTGAAATACTGCAAAAAATGTTTATATCCTGATACTAAGCCGATGTTAAAATTAGATGATAACGACATATGTGACGCATGTACCAATTGGGAAAAAAAATCTTCAATTGATTGGGATTTACGAAGAAAACAATTAGATGAAATTGTAAATAAGTACAAGAAAACTGATGGCAGTTACGATTGTGTAATTCCTGTAAGTGGTGGAAAGGATTCACATGCTCAAGCAATATACGCACGAGATGAACTAGGATTAAATCCACTGTTAGTAACATTTGTTCCAAGAGATTTAGTTGAATTAGGAAGAAAAAATATTGAAAATCTAAAGAGCATAGGTTTTGACTATATTGAATTTACCCCTAATCCAAATATTTACAGAAAACTTGCCAAAATCGGTCTAACTGAATTTGGTGATGTAACTTGGCCTGAACATCATGGATTATTCATTGTTCCAATAAAAATTGCAGCGGCATTTAAAATTCCATTAGTTATCTGGGGTGAAAATCCACAATATGAATATGGTGGACCTGGTTTAGGAAATAAACTAGATTTTGAATGGCTAAAAACATTTGGTGGATTCTGGCTAGATAAATACAGTGTAAAAGAAGTTGCTTTAAAACACAACATAGAATTAAAACATCTTAATCCTTACGTGTATCCAACAAAAGATGAATTAGATCAAATGGGTCTTGATTCAATTTTCCTTTTTTATTTCTTAAAATATGATATCTATGAAAATTTAGATTTTGTTAAAAAGCATGGATTTAGTGTTGATGAAAGACCTAAAGAAGGAACTTACACAAATTGGGAAAATCTAGATGAGAAATATACTGGAATGCATGATTATTTTAAATGGATAAAATATGGTTTTGGGCGTGCAACTGATCATTCATCTATTGACATGAGATATGGTAAAATATCTAGATCCGAAGGCATTGAACTAGTTAAAAAATATGAAGGAAAAATACCTCTACGTTACTTTGATGAATTCTTAGAAGATATGGAACTTGATAGACAAGGATTTTATGAAATAGTTGACAAATTTGCAAATAAGGATATTTTTGAGCTAAATGAAACTGGTGGTCTCAAGAGAACGCCTGATGGAAATCTAATCTTAAAAAATTATCCTGAATAGTAATATTTTTTTAAACATTCATAAAATTTTTTAGATGAATGTCCTTGGAAATTAATTAATTTTGTTAAATAATTGTTAGATAGATTTTGAATTCCTGAACAAAAATCTCTATCTTGCAATATTTTTAAAAGATCACTCTTAACATTTTTGATATCTGAACTCAGACAACCATTTAATTTAACTATACTTGGGTTTTCCCAATTATAATCAATTCCAGGAATAAAAATAACTGGCTTACCTAGTATAATTGCCTCAATCATAGTACTACTAATTCCAATACATATCAGTGCTTTGGCATTTGGTAAAAGTTCTGTTATATCTCCTGATGAAAGTACACGAATTTTTGGATCTATTTTATTAGTTAATTCGTCCAAGTCAGTTAATTGTGTTGGAGATGGGTGTAATTTAACAACAAGTTTTTCTCCAAGTTCAGAAGTGGTTTTACAAATTTCTAGTATATCTGAAAGATATTTCTCGATTTTTTGAACTCGTAATCCTTCAACTTCTTCAGGTTGTGGATCTGCTGAACTAGCCAGTAGAATATATTCTCCTGTATTTGATTTTTCTACAAAAAACTCATCATATCTTGGAGCACCAATAATCTCAATTTTTTCAGATGGTATGGATGCATTATCCATAGCCAATTTCTTATCAATATCTCCCCACACAAACAATTTTTCTGCATCGTGAAGATAAACTCCCTGAGATGTCAGATTTTGATTCACTTCTTTAGTATCCCAATGATATCCTTCTTGCATATGGATGCAAGTAACACCAAATTTTTTTGAAAGAGATGAAATAATTTGTTCATAAAATCCTACCTCGTTAATTACCACAGAATAATCAATCTTTACTTTTTCAAACATTCTATGTGCTAATTCTATTTCTTTTACAGTATGTGCTAATCTATTTTCTAGAAGTTCAATCAATATCGGTTTAATTAATTCAAAAATTATTTTCCCCTCGAAGGTAAAAAATTTCTTAAGTATTGATTCTTTTTCCCAAATTTTCCCAATTTTATTCTTCATATCTGAATTAGCCTCGAAATAATTAGTTTTTACAGTCTCATCATTAACGTAGTTTTCAGTAATTATTTTGCATTTAGAATTAATTATAGTCTTTAATGTTGA
>JAOMDR010000032.1 GCA_028345575.1 Candidatus Nitrosopelagicus sp. | reverse complement strand
GGGAATGAGGAAATAAAAGCCGCTCCAGTCTGAGCGCCAAGCGCTGATGACGCCGCGACGAACCGACCCAATTATGGTATTATGATGTTTTAAATATTCATGATATAGACAATGTTTTGTTGGAAACAGATTATGACGTAATTGTTGCAGGTGGAGGATTAACAGGAACAATCGCTGCACAAGCAATTTCATATTATTCAAAACAAAATTTGAGAATTCTTTCAGTAGATAGAAATCCAGAAACATTACCAGGTAGAAAAGGTGGTGCAGGTTGGACATGTGGAGATGCATGTTCAAAAGAAGCAGTAGACTTCATGACTGAGAGAATCAAGATTCCATGGACACGACCAGAAATTGAACATGATGTAAAAGGAGTCATGGCATTTTCACCAGATAAAGAAACAGCAATCCCATTTGATGGAGCAGGATATATGCTGAATAGACAAAAACTTCCAGAAATTCAAAATGAAAGAACAAGAAAAATGGGAGTCGAATTTGAGTTCGAAGTTTCGCTTTCAGGATTAATCTATGACGGACAACAAGTTGTGGGTATCCAAGGAACAGACAATAAAACAAAACAACCATACAAAAAAACTGCAAAATTGGTAGTTGACGCAATGGGAATTACATCAAAACTAAGAAATGGATTGCAGAATTCTACAAAAGTTGAAAAAGAAATAGACAGAACAGATGTAGAAACCACTGGAAGACATATCATGTATTTCGAACCAGGTAAAGAAGACTTGTCAGAATTTGATCCAGATTATTGTATAATTCATTTAGATCAAGATATTGCACCAGGCGGATATGGATGGGTTTTTCCAAAAGCAGACAATAAAGTTAACATCGGATTAGGTGTTGAAAAAACACACCTAGATAAACGAAACAACAGATTAGGAAAAAAAGATAATGTTGGTTCATTGATGAAAGAGTACTTAGAAAGAAATCCAGTTCTTGGAAATCCAAAACTTTCAGAAGATGAAATGGATCAACATAACAATTCAGGAATTTCTTCAGTTTCAGTACGAAGACAAAATGATTGCATGGTTTCAGGAGGATACATGTTAGTTGGAGATTCAGCATGGATGCCTAAACCAATAGATGCAGGAGGAATTGGACCAGCACTTATTGCAGGAACAATTATTGGAAATAATGTTACACAGTCAATTGAGGCTAATGATGTTTCAGAAGCAAGTTTGTGGCAATACAATATTGATTTCATTAAAGAATATGGTTACAAAACAGCTGGTTTAGAATTATTCAGGAGATTAGTACAAACAATGACAAACGAACAGATTAGTTATGGAATGAAACATTTCCTAGGTAATTTGGATGTTGAATCAATAAGTAAAGGAGAGCATCCAGACTTTTCAGGTCTCGGGAAACTAGGAATGATAATCAGAGGAGCAATGAACAAAACAGTTGCAAGTGGTCTAAAATATACATCAGGTCAAAATCAATGGCTTGTTGAACATTACAATAACTATCCAAAAGATCCAGCAGGATTTGATGATTGGAATAAAAAGTTACACAAAACATTAGATGAATCATTTGCTAAGATAGCATCATTTGCAGAATAGATCTAGTCTTAAATAAAGTACAAGATCAAACAATTATACTTTGATGGAAGATAGTACTCCAGAATATCTAGATTGGAGTAATGCGTTTGAAATTTTGGAGAAAGCTCATGAACAAGGAATTTTTGTCCTCGTAATAGGTCCAAAAGGCACAGGTAAAACAACACTAGTTAGAGAATTTGCAAAGAAACAATCAATGAAACTAGAATCAATCAATTTTAGTTTAAGAACTAGAGAAAGTCATCTTGTAGGTTCAAAGAGTCTTTCAGAAGGAAATATCGAATTTAATGAAGGGATTTTGATAAAATCAATGAAAGAGGGAGATATGCTATACCTAGATGAGATTAATGCAGCTGAAGCTGATGTTCTATTAAGATTAGATGAAGCATTAGATGATAGAAGACAAGTAGTTTTGAAAGAATCTAATGGAGAGGTTGTAACAGCAGACAAATCATGGTTTGTGATAGCAACAATTAATCCATTAAATCATGTTGGAACAAAAGAATTACCACCACAACTATTGAGTAGATTTCCTATCAGATTAAGAATGGACTATCCGCCTGAAGAAAAAGAACTTGAAATTGTGAAAAAACATGTTCCAGAAGCAGATGATGAAGCATTACAAAGAGGAATTAAACTTGCAAACACATTGAGGCAAGCAGCATCAGTCGAAGAATTATACTATTCACCATCACTTAGAGAAACTATAGCATATGCAAAATTGATTGATGGAGATATGTCACCAAAGAAAGCAGCGGAAATAGTTTTCGGAAATGTGTATGCACAATGGGGGAATATTGAATTACAAAAAGTTAATGACATTATTACATCAATGTATGAGAGATAATGTCATCAGTTGCATTAAGAAATGATACATTAATTGAAATTTCTACATTTTTGATAAGACGATGGTCTGAAAATGATAAAATCATTGTAACAATGTCACCAAAGAAAGTCAATGAAACCAGAATGAAAGAAAATAAAGTAATTCTCACTCCAGTAATAGATTACAATGGAGACGAGTTTTCAAAATATAGACAATTTAGAACTGCTGCATGGTATGAAAGTATGAAGATAAAAAATTGTGAAAAAATTTTATCAAATGATCATGCATTTGGATTTTTATTAAATTCAATTGAAAGACGTAGAATTGAATTAGTTGGAAGAAAAATTTGGCAAGGAATGGACGAAGAATTAATTTTTAATTATGCTTGGCAGTGGATTTACAGACCAACTTTAGGTGATCTTTTAGGAAAATCAAAAATTGTTGAAGGATTTTATCAATATTTCTTGTTTGGAGATGTAAAAGGAGAGATGCAACCAAGTCACTTTGACCGCATAGTAAAAGCTACAGAATTTGCAAAGGAAATTTTAGAAGAGGCATTAAAGAATGATTACGGAACAGAGTGGATAGAAAAACATATTCCAAAAATTTTAACCATATTAGATATTGACCCATTAATCACAATTCCACTATCAGTACCAATGAAGGGACCGGGAATGATGGTTA
>JAOMDR010000031.1 GCA_028345575.1 Candidatus Nitrosopelagicus sp. | reverse complement strand
AGGTACCGAAGTATTTACCACCCCTTAGTCACAAATACCAAATTCTCAGTTTTTGTATTTGTACCAGTACGTATCTCGATTTATTAAACTCCAAAAGAATGCAAAAATTATGGCAAAGGAGAGAAGAACACGTATTCAGCTATATTTCGATATAATTTCTGCAATTTTTGAAGAAGAGATGGATAATGACAGTATTTCTCCTACACGTATTCAATTCAAATGCAATACATCCTATGATAAATTGACAAAATATCTCGAAGAAATGAAAACTAAAGAAATTATCAACAGTGATAACCAAATCAGTGTTACTGAAAAAGGTAAACAATTTCACAAAGATTATTCAAAAATTAATGATCTAATACAAGAATTAAGCATACAAAATTAGATTCAAAGTTAGAAAAACATTCAAATTTATACTTCAATCATTAATGTTAGCACTAGTTATACTTATTAGGCACTATTTGTAAAATAGGGCATGGTATATCTTCGAAAAAAGAAGGTAAAAGGGGTAGATTATCTGTATTTAGTAAAAAGTACATGGGATAAAGAAAGAAAGACTTCAAGGCAAGAGACCATCAAATACTTAGGAGAATCATCATCAGTTACAAGAGATGACATTCCAGTAGAATTTAGAGAAGATGCAAAAATCAATTCATTCTTACTACAAAACACACCAAAAGATAGGGAAAAACGAGAAAAATTAATAGAACAACTGAGAACAAAATTATTTTCATCACTTACAGAAGGGAGTCTAAAAGATACAATGGACATTTACACGGCATTTGTAGCAGGCAACACACTTGATCAATTTTATGAAAGAATAATGACACCAGTTATGGCAGAAATTGGATATTTGTGGTCAGAAGGTAAATTATCAATTGCAACGGAACATGTTGCAAGCAACATTGCACATAGTTTAGTCAAAGTAATTGCCGACGAAAATAGAAAATCTAAAAAAGATAAAGGAAAAATTGTATTAACTACACCTGTAGGTGAAGACCATAATTTAGGATGTAATGTATTAGATTCATTTTTAGTTTCAAAAGGCTTTACGACATTCAACCTTTCACCATCAACTCCTGCAGAATCCCTAATCGAGTTTATTAAAACCGCAAAGCCAGATGCGTTAATCGTATCCATAACATTAGAAGATAATATTAGATCGGGTCAAAGAATGGTTAAGAAAATTCACGAGGCATACAAAAAACTACCAATATTCATCGGAGGTTTAGCCTTTTCAGAAAAAACAAATTTCAAATTCGATGGAAAACTTATCACAGATGCTCATGCATTGGAACAGATTCCTCGAATAATAAAAAAGAAGTAATTACCACTATTTTGGCTAATTTCCACTAGCTTAAATATTCTAAATGTTTAGCAGATTTATGGGTTTAACAAACGATAGTTTGATTGACACAGTATTTGAAAAATTTCCGGAAAAGAAAGAGATTACAGAACAAGGCGACGAAATTTTTGTAAACTGGAATTTTCAGGACTTTCAAGACGGTGGATATCTAAACTTCAAAGCAGACCGTTCAGATCTTTTTGCACTAAGCATAATGATTGAGAACTATGCATCAAAACACACAGCCCCACTACTTGCATCATTTGAGACAGACAAACGATATGAATTCGTTAAAGATAGATATCTCAAATTGATGAAAAAACTTCCAAGAACATGGGTTATTGGAAATTTTAACAATCCACATCTAGCTCAAGAAGTACCAGACAGTTGTCAGGTACTCAGTTGTATAGGAACACCACTTGCAACAGTTTGGGCAGTAGTAACAAAAGGACCTGATGGTCCAATTGGGTTGATAGCAGAAGAATACGGAGTTGGAAAATTCAGAGGATTCTTTTCAACTCAGCCAGATGTAGTGCAAGCAGCTGTAGATGCAATGGGCGAAATACTAGTAACGACGTTCGACTTTAACAAAAAAGAATATGAGTTTGCTAAAGGCGGATACTAGTGTAAAATGACTGAAAAATCTTCTTTTTTTCCCAAAAACGTTTTCGGAGCATTCGGTATTTTATTTTTCATTAGTGGTGCAATAATTCCATTACAGAATTTGATAATTTGGGGGCCAGAATTTGTTATGAGGTATTTCACATCATCAGACATAACCGCAGAAAAACTATCTCTAGTAGTAATTGGAATTGGATTCATGATGATAATTTATGGTAAGAAAAAGCAAAATCAAATTTAAGAAGAAGCACGATCCCTAGGATCAAGTTGTAGAGATTTATTATAACAATCAGATGCCTCATCGTATCTTCCAAGACTACGTAAAGCAACACCCTTTTGATTCCATAAATCAGGATCATCAGGTTTTAGGAGTAATGCCTGCTCAAAATAGCTTAACGCATCTTCAAAATTACCATCTTCTAGATTTGTAATCCCATTTTGAATTAGATTTTCTATTTCAGTCACTGAACATCTATAGTGTTACTCTGAAATAATCCCATCGTTCAGGATCAAACTTTTTAACAAAAACAACATTCTTGTCATTTTCTTTTCGTTCATCAATTACATCACGCATTGCAAAACTAGTCATGAATTTGTAACCTTTTGACTGAACCTGCATCATGAATAATTGTCTAAGCTCTCTACCTCCATGAAATCCCCAATATCCATTTTTAATTGCAACAGGTTCAAGAAAGACAGTATTATTTTTACCACGATTTCGGTCTTCAAACTCTACATCAAAATTATATTTTTCCAATGGTCCACCTTTTGCAAATCCAATAATTTGACCAGTTGAAGTTCCAATACGAAGCATGTTAAGAATTGTATCAGGATCACGAACTGATTCAATAAAATCGTCTCTTGTGAACTGTAATGGTTTTGGTAATTCTCGATATATGGATAAAAGTTCATCAAGGGCATCATCGGAAAGTGCACTCTTCTGGATACAAGGAACTAATGGTAATCCATCATATACAAATTGATTATAAATTTGAATTTCTTCTTGACGAAGTTTCATGAAACCAACTATATTATCTAAGAAATTTTTTCTCATATGTTTTGGAAGTCCGTTTAGAACTCTTTGACACATATCAGGTTCATTATTTAGCATGTCTTCAAAGAAAACAACTGAGCGCCTAACAATA
>JAOMDR010000030.1 GCA_028345575.1 Candidatus Nitrosopelagicus sp. | reverse complement strand
GTAACTATTGAACCTGTAGAAGGTTCTGGTGCACCTGGATGTGAACCTGAATGTTATTCTCCATCAACTGCAACAATTTCTGTAGGTGGAACTGTAACTTTTTCAAACACTGACATGGCTCCACACACATCAACAAGTGGTACTGCAGCAAACGGTCCAGATGGTGTATTTGACACATCATTAATCATGGCAAATGCAAGCTTTGATGTGACATTAACTGATGCAGGAACTTACCCTTACTTCTGTATGGTCCATCCATGGATGGAAGGTACAGTTATAGTCGAATAATCTAATACAAATTAAATTGGTTAGAGTCGGCGGAATCATCGTAATTGTAGCAATCTTTACACTAATTGGTATTTCATTTTATTTTTACTCTGGTGAAGTTTTGACTGATGTCAAGGTCTCTTCTTTTGGTGAACCTGTTCAAGTAGGTGATGTAATGTTTGATGTGCAATATGTCGCAAATTTTGATTTTCTTGGAAAGACTAAGGAATTCAAAATAGCTGAACAAGGTGAAATTGATAGGGGATTAATTGAGGCATCTAATGAGACACCAACTCACACATATTTCCAAATACAAGTAACTGCTGAAAACAAGGGTGATGACATAGTGCGACTTACCGGTGGTCAATTACATCTCTATGATGGTTCCAATACACGTTTTAGTCCAATCTTTGTTGGTTATGGTGAGACTGAACTGTCATTAGTGGATCTTGAACCACAAAAGGCAGTTACTCTTACAACTCAATTTGATATTGAATATGATGACGAAATGCAGTATCGTGTTGGTATTGTTCCAAATCGACATGGCATGGATGGAACACAAGAAATTGCATTTATTTGTATTAAAAATTGCAGTTAGCTCTTAGTACAGCCACATTTTACATAAACGACCTTGAATTCTCCATCAGTCTTTATGTTATGTGACATAGGTCTTCTGCAGTACTTGCATTCTGTAAATCCGTGATATTCTTCCACTTTGACAAGTTTCGTCTTCCAGGATTTACTTTCTTCATCCCAATACACTGAGTCGATCTCTTTCGGGGTATCCATATTATTCCTTGAATTGGTAATGTTTGAATTTTTTGTTTGAAAAGATTAAATTGCATGTATTAAAAATCAGGTTTAATGAAGGTAGTAACTATTGGGAGTCGTGTATTTGTCACAAGCTTCCAACTTGCAGGAGTTCAAGGAAAAATAGTCGATTCTTCTGATGCTGCTTTTGAGGAAATCAAAAAATTATATGATGATTCTGAAGTTGGTCTAGTTCTTGTTAGTGATGATTTAACTGAACAAATCAATGATAAATTAACAAAATTACGTACTGAACAATCCACGCCTTTAGTATTTGCTCTTCCTGCATCCGGCAGTGAAAAATCTGAAGTCGATTATAGAGTAATGCTCAAAAAAATCCTAGGCGTATAAATATAGAGTAAATAATTATCCATCATGAAAGCAGCTGTTGTGAAGGGAAATTCTAAAGTTGAAATAGAAAAATTCACTCTTGCTGATATTGGTCCAAATGAATTACTAATCAAGATGCAGTCTTGTGGAATATGTGGCTCTGATGTTGAAAAGGTATTTGGACAATATGGTCAACCATCTATGAGATTAGGACATGAACCTGCAGGTGAAATAATTAAAATTGGTTCTGATATATCTGATTTCAAAATAGGTGATCGTGTATTTACTCATCATCATGTTGCTTGCTATTCAAAAGACTGTCATGAATGCAGTCATGGAAATGAAACCATGTGTAAAAAATATTCACAATCAAATCTTAATCCTTGTGGTCTAGCTGATAATTACATTGTTCCTGAATGGAATGTAATTCATGGAGGTGTTCTAAAATTACCTGATAGTGTTTCATACCAAGAAGCTGCATTAATTGAACCTCTTGCATGTTGTGTCCGTGCTTGGTCAAAATTCAAATATCAAAAAAATGATACTGTAGCAATTTTAGGTGTTGGACCAACTGGAATGATGCATGTTTTACTTGCAAAATCTTTCGGGTTTTCAAAAATATTTTGTATGGATCTAAACGATTTTAGATTAGATTTTGTAAAAAAATTCGATGTCACAACTATTCGTTCTGATGATCCAAATTTAATCCAAAAAATAAGTGATGAAACTACCATTGGTGTTGATGTTGCAATTGTAGCTACAAGTAGCTTACATGCATTTCAAGATGCAATAAAACTTGTAAGAAAAGGTGGAACTGTAGTAATGTTTGGTGTACCAAGTAAAGGTGCAACTACTGAAATTGACATGAGTGTAGTTTATTCAAAAGAAATTAGTATTGTTACTACTTATGCTGCATCTGATATGGACACTAAAAATGCATTAGAACTAATCTCATCAGGTAATGTAGATGTCAAATCACTTGTCACGCATAAATATTCTCTTGATGACTCACAAAAAGCATTTGAACATGCAAAAACAGGTGAAAATGCAATGAAGATAATTATTGAAAATTAGCAAAGGCTTAAGAAAGGTAAATTTTTTTCAAAAAAATAAGAAAATGGACTGGGGTTTAAAAAATAGAATTGCAAGAATAATTTCTCCTGCTGATAATAAGGCATTAATGCTTGCAGTTGATCATGGTTATTTTTTAGGTCCTACTGAAAAACTAGAAGATTTGAAAAAAACAATTGCACCTCTGGCAAAACATTGTGATTCATTAATGATTACTCGTGGTGCATTGAGAACATCTGTTAATCCTGATTATCCTGTACCTGTCGTATTGCGTGTTTCTGGTGGAACTAGCATAATCGGTGAAGATCTCTCTCAAGAAGATATCACTGTTAGCATTAAAGATGCACTTAGACTAAACGTTGCAGCAGTAGCAATGTCAGTTTTTGTCGGTTCAAAATATGAATATCAAACCATTGTAAATCTTGGAAAACTTGTCAGTGAAGCAGAAGAATATGGAATTCCTGTTTTAGCTGTTACTGCAGTTGGAAAAGAAATAGGAACAAAAGATGCACGTTATCTATCTCTTGCATGTAGAGTTGCAGCTGAACAAGGTGCACATATTGTAAAAACATACTATTGTGAAAACTTTGAAAAAGTTGTAAAATCATGTCCTGTACCAATAATTATTGCAGGTGGAAAGAAGATTCCTGAAAAAGATGCTTTGAAATTAACATATGATGCACTCAAAGCAGGTGCTGTTGGTGTAGATATGGGACGTAATATCTGGCAATCTGATAATCCTGTTGCCATGATAAAGGCTGTACATTCAATTGTACATGGAACT
>JAOMDR010000003.1 GCA_028345575.1 Candidatus Nitrosopelagicus sp. | reverse complement strand
TAAGCTTGATGCCTCAATTATAAGATCATCAGAAAATGCAATACGAGGAACTGTAGAATCAATCAATACAATCGATTGACTAAGAGTTGAAACATTTCCTATAACATCAGTTGCAGTCCAAGTTACGATTGTTTCACCAAGTGGGTATACTTCTGGTGCATCATTTGTGATTGACATTACACCAACTTCATCAGAAATTTCAGGAATATCCAAAGTTACAAGATTTTGAGTAGACGATCTTGCTTCAAGAGAAATATCACCTATTGGAGAGATATTTGGTGGTGTAGAATCTTGAATTGTGACAGTTTGAGAAGCAATCGCCATATTACCAGCACCGTCAACAGCAGTCCAAATTATAGTATTTATCCCCAGAGGAAATGATGATGGAGCATTATTTGAAAGAGAGAAGATTCCACTCTCGTCGGTTGCCATCGCTTCACCAATATTTATGAGAGTTAATGGCCCAGATGCTTCTACCAAAATATCTTCAGGAACCATAATTGTTGGTTTTTGAAAATCATTAGGAATAGGCATTACAGGTTGTAATGGAGATTTGATAGTTTCAATTTTTTCAGATTCAGGAATAGTTTCTAGTGGAAGTGTTTCTTCATCCTCAATTATAATAGAATCTTGAACTAAAGGAGTTGAGAATTTCTGAATACGATGACCTTGTGTATCAGTAACAAAAAGATATCCATCATTTGAAATTGCTACATCTTTTGGAAATTTGAAATTTCCATTTTCATTTCCCATCTGGCCAAACATGGATAATGAAATACCAAATTCATTGTAATGAATTATTCTATTATTTCTATAATCAACAATATAGAAATTATCTTCTTGATCAAAAGCTATTCCTTGTGGATAAATAGGATAACCACCTACACTATCATTAAATATTTTTTCAAAATTTCCTTGTATATCAAAAACAATTATTTTGTTTTGATTTGGATCAGTAACATAGATTTTATCAGAATTAATTGCAATATCTACAGGTGTAACAAAATTTCCACCAAATTTTCCACTTTGTCCAAAGTATGAAACGAATTCACCATCAAGTGTGAATGTTTGAATTCTTGCATTACCAGAATCAACAATGTAAACAAGATTATCATCAGAGATGGCTATTCCGCGTGGAGATTTGAAAAATCCAACATCTTTTCCAAATCCACCCCATTTTGAAATGAATTCTCCATCAAGTGTGAACTTTTGAATATCATGACTTTTGTTATCAACCACAAATACAAATTCATCAGAAACTGCTATTCCGGTAGGATGACCAAATTCTCCAGAGTTTGTTCCACGGTTTCCCCATTCAATAAGAAAATTTCCGGTTGAATCAAATTTTTGAACACGTGAATTACCAAGATCAGTAACATACACATTGTTTTCAGAATCAAATGCTAAATGTTGTGGGCTTAAGAAAAATCCAGATTTTGATATTCCAGCCTTGCCCCATTGTGATTCAAAATCATGGCCGCTTGTAGCATTTACATTTTCAATGTATGAAATTCCTGCCAAAGATACAGTCAATGCTAAGACTAGGATTATCTGTAGATGCAACAGAAAATACTCTAAAAATCCACTCAAGATCAACCGTGTGAGTATTTTTTACAGTTTTTGTCAAAAATTGACTAACTTTTCAGTAATTGATCTAATTGATTTTAAATGATTATTTCGTAAATTCGTGGTTTAGAAGGGTTTGTTGACATCACGAGTAAATACATAACTTGAAAGACCAATCATCACTATGCTAAATATTCCTAAAACAGCAATACTGGTCATAGCAGATAAACTATCCACATATCCAGACATCATCTCTCTAACAAGAATTACAGTGTAACTTACGGGATTAAAGGCTGCAACAGATGCAAGCCAATCAGGCATTAATTCAAGTGGGAAAAGTGCAGGACTAAGCAAGAATAATGGCATTCCAAGAAAATTAATTATTCCCCAGAATGTTTCTTGTGATTTTGCAGCAGCTGCAACCATGACAGAGATTCCTGAAAAACCAATTGAGAATAATATTACAATTCCCATTATAGGTGCAATCATCCACAGATTAGGCATACTAACTCCAAGCATCAACGCCATTCCAAGAATTAAGCTAGATTGGAAGGCTGCAATCATAGATATTGCAAGCATTTTTCCTAATGCAATTGATGAACGAGAGATTGGAGAAGTTAATGCCTTATTCATAAAACCATAACGTCTATCCCACAGAGTATTAACACCACCAAAAATACTTGTGAATATTGCAGTTAGTATCAAAACCCCTGGAGCCATAAATTCAATGTATTCACCATCAAATCCTACGGATTGTATTAATGGTTGAGTTCCAGCAAAAATATTCCCCATCACTACAATCCAAATCGCAGGTTGAATTAATCGAATTATAACACCGCTCTTTGATTTTCTATAACGTTTCATTTCACGCCAGAAGATTGCATATGTGTCAGAAATTATCATAATCCACGTCTCCTTGATTGATTGTGTTCTTTTCTTTTATTGAATTTTCCATTTGTATCATCTCGTAAATTGTGACCAGTGTGTGAGATGAAAACATCATCTAAGGTTGGTTTATTCAATACAAATGAATCAATAGATATTCCAATTTCAGATGAAGATTGGAAAATTTTTGGTATTACTTGAGTTGAATTAGATGATTGAACAACCATGGTGTTATCATTAATTTCTACATTTTTTATTAGATCAAGCTCTTTGATTTTTTGAATAAATTGTTCTTGTTTTGTTTCATCAGGGATTATAGAAAATGTTATCATGTCAGTTTCTAATTTATTTTTCATTGATTCAGGAGTATCAACTATCTGGATTTTTCCATAATCTATAATACCAACTCTGTCACATAGACTATCTGCTTCTTCCATGTAATGTGTTGAAACAAAGATAGTCATTCCAAACTCTTTGTGAATTTTTCGTATGTATTGCCAGATTTTTCTTCGTGTTTGTATGTCCAATCCAACCGTAGGTTCATCTAAGAATAGAACTTTTGGTCTATGAATTAATCCACATGCAATATCAAGTCTTTTTCTCATTCCACCAGAAAATGTGATGGATTGTTCATCTTGTTTCTCAGTTAATTCCACCAAGTCAATTACCTCTTCAATTCGTTTTTGAGTTTGATCCTTGGGAATTTGGCTAATTTTACATTGAAATTGTAGATTTTCTCGTGCGGTCAAATATTCATCAATGCCAATTTCTTGTTGAACAAATCCAATATTCTTACGTACTTGAGAAGGATTTGTTACCACATCAAATCCATATACAGATGCATTACCAGAAGTAGGTTTCAATAAAGTGGTCAGAATCATCATCGTAGTACTCTTTCCAGCACCATTTGGACCAAGAAAGCCAAAAATTTCACCTTCTTCCACATTAAGGGATATGTTATCAATCGCGGTTGATTTTTTAAAATTTTTCGTTAATGAGTTAATTTCAATGGCATGCATAACTAACTTTTAGAATAAGAATATAATTTGCTTGCTAAAACAGTCATTTCATATTTTAAATATTCTATATGATTAGTTAAGTTATGCAAGGAAACAAAATCATGTATGTCATGGGCGTAGGAGGTTCATGTCTTCTTGCAATGTTTGCAGCATATA
Organism: Candidatus Nitrosopelagicus sp.; assembly: GCA_028345575.1. Classification (GTDB taxonomy): domain Archaea; phylum Thermoproteota; class Nitrososphaeria; order Nitrososphaerales; family Nitrosopumilaceae; genus Nitrosopelagicus. Next base: position 71,658 of record JAOMDR010000003.1, on the reverse strand, counting down.
TGGCATTTGGATAAAAATGAAAATAATTAATAACTTAACATTTAAGGCAATACTAAAAACTAAAGGTAGGAAGACAGGTAAGGAGCATACAGTTTGGGCAAAAGCTGTAACTTACAATGATATGATTTACTTTTCTAGACGAAATCCGAATAGTGATTGGCTAAAAAATGCTATTGCACATCCTCAAGTAAAAGTTGAATTTGATGGAAACAAGTTTTCAGGAGTGGCAAGATTAGTTCAAGAAGAAGAACTTTCACAGAAAATTTCAAATTTAAAGTATACAGAAGAAAGTAGACAAAAAGAAGCTAGAGTCGTGTTAGAAATAAAATTATTAAAAAATGATTAAACTATATGAACTACAGTAGATAACCCTCTACGATCATATTCATTTCCATCTTTCATTTCACTGACTATAACGGTGAATGAAATAACATCTCTTTGAACACATCTACTAGCATCAAGTTTTAGATGTACATCTAATGTATCAAATTCCTGTTCAGGAATATTTGTTTCATCAAAGAATACTTTTCCGGTTGATTCAATTCGGAATCTATCATCTTTATGATGAAATCCTAGTTTAGTTTTCCTACCATCCCTACCAATAGATTTTATATGTACATCGATTATCCCTGGTTTTGACATTGTATATTCAGATTTTTGGTTAATGAACACACCAATTTGGAAAATTTTTCCAGCAGTAGCCTCAGCCATCTTTTGAATTCCATCATTCATAATAACATCAACAGCTTTGATAGATGTAGGAACTTTGGCAAGCCAAGTGTTTGTTTTTTCTATTATTGCAGAAATATCACTTCGTCTTTTTTTATCCTCGTCCTCAGGTAATTTGTAATAATCAACCCATTCCAAATAACTTCCAGAGATATCTTCAATGAAGTCAATACAAGTTCTTTTGTAATCAGTTACATTGTCAGTTCTCTCAGAATCATCACCTGTTCGCATACTGTCATAATCCATAGGCATCGCCATGTTCATTCCAGACATTTTGTTGTAAAAAAACTAATCTAAATATGGTATTATCTATACATGAAATGTGTTTAAGACAATTACAGAAGATTTACAAAAAACATTGAAATCAAATTTGCCACAGATACGTTTTCTGTTAAAAAAAAATCCAGGTATGGCGTATAAAGAAATTGGAGAAATTGGAAAAAATGTTGGTAAAAAATACAATATTGAGTTATTAGTTAATTTTCCACATGAAGGGAAAATAGATAATTTTGAAATGTATGGAAAACAGGATCTTAGTTTGATTATAGATATGGAAAAGAAACGTTTTCCTTTTGAAAGAAGCATAATAAAACAAAAAGCTATAGAATTGTTAGGAGATATAAAAACTGAAGATGCATACATGTATGAAGATAAAGAAGGAGTAAGAATAATTTTTAACAATAACATACAAGATAAAATTGACATACTTCCACATTCATTGCATATTTGGTATGAATTCACTCAACCAGTGACGGAATTTTGTGAGTGGCTTTTGGAGAATGTCTATCTGATGAAAGAACATGATAAATCATGAAACGTGCATCAGAAACAGATTATACAAAATTTAGAAAATATTTTACATTTTCATGTGTAGATTTATTGATCTTTAGAGATGACAGTTCAGTTTTACTTACAAAACGAACTATCAATCCATTCAAAGGTTACTGGCATTTACCTGGGACGATAATACGACGTGATGAGACAAGGAAAAATGCGGTGAAAAGAGCCGCAAAAGAGGAATTGGGAAAAGAGATAATCATAAAAGAGGAATTAGGCATATACGAAAGCATAGTCTCATTCAGACACGACATATCAAATGCATTTTTGGTCAAATTCAAGAATAAAAAAAATATAGAGATAGATTTTCAGTCAAATGAATATCGTTATTTTAACAAATTACCATCCAAGATTCCTGCACATCATAAAAAAATGATAATTGATGCAAGAAAAAATCTATGATTCTAGTTCAGTAATAAGATCTCGTACTTCAAAGTTATCTGGAGCAACATCTAGAATTTTTCTACAGCAATCAATTACAACATCAAGTTCATTTTGTTTTAATTCTTGATTATCTTCCTTTTCAGCCAAATATTGATGAACACGTAATTTTAAGGAAAGCGTTTCAACATCATAGGGATTGATTTCCAATACTCTATTGATATAATGAAGTGTCTTTTCTTCATCATTTAGCATGTAGTACATACTTCCCATAATGAATAAAAAATCAGGATCCTTTGAGAATTTTGCTTCTAATTCATTACCAAAAGATATAGCTTTTTCATATTCTCCTTGACCGATTAATTTTCGAAGTTTTCGTTTGGGATAACTAAAAAGACCGGTCATATTTTCACATCATTTACTAAGATAGTTTCATTATTCCATTGGAGATTAGCCATTGGATCCCACCAACGAACGTATTATCATCAATTTGACCATCAGCCCAAAATTCTGCAATATCTTTTATCCATGCAGGTATTCCATCAGAACCAGAACCGCTACCTTGTGCAGTTTCAGGAATTTTCATTATTCCTTGATTAATCAAATATTGTATTCCACTAACAAAATCTGAATCAGGTATCTGACCCTCTGCCCACCATTCAGCATTACTTTTTACCCATTGAGGAATTTCTGTAATTGTTGCAGTAGGAGGTGCTACAAATGATGTGTTTCCGCCCTTTACAACTTCGACATCAAATGTCATTAATCCAGAAGTGTCAGGATTACCACCTAGAATATGCTCAGGTCCGGTACCATAGACAATTATTGCATACGTGTATTTTCCTGGAGGTTGTTCTGCTATTACAAACCTGTGTGTTTGCCCAGATGCGGTGTATAATTCGGCTCTTCCTTCTTCTTTAGAAACTGTTTGAATTGGAGGTTTAGAAGGATCTGAGAAAACTGCAATATCATAATGTACTTGGTCTACAAATTCAGTAGGATTTACCATTCGTTTGAAATCAATAAACATCTCAATTTCACATCCTTGTTTCACAATTTTTGGACCATAAACGCCTTTTACAATCATTGAAAATGTATTTGTAGACTCATTAAATTTTGTTTTTAGAAATTCCTCTGGACATCCTGCAGCTGCTTGTTTTGCGGCAGTAGTTTCTACATTAACAAAAGGATTTGAAGATACATTTTCCTTATAATCTAACAATTCAAAATCATATTCAACTGGTGGAATACCTTGAGAAACATGCATGAATGTTTTACCTTGAATAGGAAATGGAAATTCATCTACAATCCAGACTTTACTTTGTTGACCACCTGTCTTCCAAGTAAGTAGAATGGAATCAAATTGACCAGCTCCAACTGAAATAGTTTCTTGAGCAGAAGGCAAGATTTGTTGACCGCCAATATTTCCAATCTTTCCCCATGATGCCGCTCTAAAATCTTTTGGGCCTTTTCCAGTTAAGTATACTCCATCGGAATCTATTTCTTTTGTTGCAAATGCAGAAAGCCAAACAATAGAAGATTTGTAAACACTTCGATATGAAGAAATTTCTTCAGTTCCGCCAGTAGGTTCTGGAGCAACTTGACCAACATCCATGTGTCCTTTAACAATTTTCTTTCCATCATAAACTAAAACTTGTATTCTAAATTTATCCTCAGTTCCAACACGTACTTCTTCTTGAACCCACATTGCCATGTCAAAATCTGAACAATCTAAATAATCAACATGACACAAATTGTAACTATAATAGTCGCCGACTTTGAGACCTTCACCAACATACCAAGATCCATCAATGTTTACACCACCTGCTTGAAATCCACCTGAATTAACTTGAGCAAATGAATCTTGAGATGCTAAAGGTATTAAAAATAATAATACAGATGCTGCTACAATAATTGGTAGTCTCACAAAGTTCAGACTGCTATGAGTATATTTAATGTTTGATAGATTTTACAATAATAAAATAAAATAAAAAAAGAGAAAATAACTTTATTTTCTTATGGATTTAGTTGGGATACTGCTTCTTTACAGACTGCGACGCTACATGTACAATCATTAGCACAGAGACAAGTCCCTTGCATTGCACAATCACATTCATAATCTGGATCGCCTGTATCTGCTTCGCATCCGCATGCTTGATCTGTCATGACATCCTAGTGCCAAACTTAGTTTTAAGGGTTTTTCAGATTTCATAACAGCGTTAGTGAAAATTGGATAGTAATGATTTTGGAATTTCAGATAAAGAATCAATGGTGTCAGATAAATCTGAAGATGTGGTTGTAAGATCAAATGCAGTTTTTAGCACATGTATCTTATCGGGATTTTTGTTAAGTGAGTCCTTAATTTTATAAAAATTATTTCTATTCTGATAAATCAAATACAGATAACAATCAGCAAACAACGAGTTTTGAATTAGATAGTTTGCTTTTTTTTCAATCATAATTGAGTTTTGGTTTTTTTCAATCATATCAGAAAAGCCACAAGTAGATTTTAACATCCTAACTAGTAATGAAGAAGTTGCTCTTTCAATTCCGGTTTCAGAGATAATTTTATCTACAAATTGATTTGTATTTTTTTGTTTTAAACCTCGCATTGACGATAATGCATGAACAGGATTTGGTAGAATATTATTTTGGAAAAGAATTGAATCAATAAGAGAAATTATACCAGATTTTATCCAACACGAAACAAATGGATCATCATGTTCAAGAGCATTTTTTGCCTTTGATAAAGATAATTGTGATTCAACAAGAGCATTTTTTGCAGATGTAGAAAATAAGATGTTTTTCTTTTCCTGTACTTTAGATACTAACATCTTAAGTTCCCATTGTGTATCTTGAATGATTTTGATATTTCCGTAATGAATTAGATATTCAGAATTGGTTTCAGATAGACTTCCGTGAGATATTTTTAAAGTCTTAGATTCACGAGTTACAATTTCATCAGGGATATCTTTTCCATCAAATATAATTATATTCTGTATACCACAATTGGCGTCAAAATCATCAGAATCATATACACCAAGTGCAATTGGAGATTCAGTTGATCCTATAATTTTTGTAATTTCATCCAAGTTCATGATAATATTCCATCAACATGTAATTATTTTCATTACTCAAAACTTTTTTGGGAATATAGTTAATTCAAATTTTTTTAAAATAAAAAATTATGCGGATTCGTTTAATTATGACAAATTTCTTGTCAAAACAGCTCCTATAGTGTAGTCCGGCCAAGCATATTGCCCTCTCAAGGCAGTGACTCGGGTTCAAATCCCGATGGGAGCATTCATCATAACAAGATTTTAAATCTCAATAATAGATACAATATCATGGAACTTAGAAAATTAAAATTAAAAGAACAATACAGGTCAGATGAAGATGACATAGTATCAGATTTCTTAATTCCTTGTTTGAATAATTGTATTGAATATGATAGAGCTGTTGAATATGTAACATTAAATGGACTTACTACATTATCACTAGGATTTCACAATTCGACACCAAATGCAAGAATGAGACTAATATCAGGTCATCAGTTTGGAATAAAAGATTTGAATGTGATGACAAAATTATTTTCAAAAAATGGAAATAAATGGAAAAATTTTAATCCAGAATTAATCAGAGATGTAAAATTAGAACAAATTAGAAGATTAGTTAACGATGGGAATCTAATGTTAAAAATTGGAATACCAAGTTCAGAAGAAATTGATGGAACATTTTCAGAAAAAGTTGGGATTTTTAGAGATACAAATGGAGATTCAGTTGTTTTTTCAGGCTCTTCAAGCGTGATGTTAGCTAGAAAAAGTAAGAATTTTGAAACTATCGATGTATTCACATCATGGAATGATAAAACAAGAGTAGAAACAAAAATTAAAGATTTTGAAAGACTATGGTTAGATGAAACATCATCAGTCAAAACTTTTGACTTTGACTATGCTGAGAGAAATAATTTGTTGAAATATTCTTCAAAATGGGCTGTCAATCCTAATTAAAATTGAAATCCTTCATTTCAAGTTCAGATTCATTTTTCAGGAAATTCATTTTATTAATTTTATAATATATTATTTCTCCGCGGCGTTCAATTACTGCAATAATAGGCTCTTTACCCATTCGAGTTATTTCATCTATGTTTTTGTAGAGTTTACCAATTTTTTGTTGTGTACCTTCATTGAAGGCAAAAATAAGAAATTTTGCATCTTTTTGCCCATAGGTTCCCTTTTCATAAACTCGAAAATCAGAACCAAAACCAAAACCATCTTTAACGACATATCCTTTAGTTCGTAAATCTCTGTAAAGTAAAAACCGCGTTAAAATATCATCATTTTTTTTCATATACTTTTGGATTAGTTCATCAAAAACAATATTCTTGTTTATTTTTTTTAGTTCAAGTTTATTGTTATAGAGAAGATATAGAGTTTCAAAGGAATTTAGAATCAAGGTATCTTTTTCTGATTCACCAAATCCTCTCTCAGATAGAACATTCTGCATTTTTGGATTAATCACAATTGATTTTTCATCTATGAATTTTGCTGTGATCTTTGTTTCAAAATCAAATGACATACCTCCTTTAGAGGTATTGCGATATAATAATTCTGCAGAATATACTCAAAAACATACGAGATCACTGCATGTTATGCTAATCGTTAAAATAGGGTTGTTAGAGTTTCATTGGTATGCATGGTGCCTGTTATAGAAAAGGAAATGGACAACCTTATGCCAATACAAGGCATATCAAAGGAAAGCCACAAATCAAAATTGCAAAATTTAACAGTGGAAATAAAAAAAGACAATTCGAGTATTGTGTACAATTAAAAATTAATGAAAAAGTCCAGATTAGACATATGGCTCTTGAATCAACCAGATTGGCTGCAAACAAAACACTAGAAAAAACCACAGGTGAAACAGGATATAATTCACGTTTGAGGGTTTACCCACATGTCAGATTAAGAGAAAATAAAACTATTGCAGCAGCAGGTGCAGATAGACTCTCAGAAGGTATGAGACGTGCATTTGGAAAAGCAAATAGTCTTGCAGTAAGAGCAAGACAAGGACAAGTCATAATGGAGATGAATGTAGATAAAGAACATCTTGAAGCAGCAAAAAGTGCATTACGAAAATCATGTGTGAAATTACCAGGAACACCAACAATCGTCTTCTTTGAAAATAAGAAAGTAGAGAATTTATCCTAATTCCTTTTTTAAAAATTTAAGAAATTCATTAAATTCATTATCAGTTGGGTTTCGTTTTAAAATTCTGCGATGTTGATAATGAAAAGAATTCAACAAACGTCCAATCATAATTCCTGAAGAAAATGAAGCAGAATCAAGATTTGAGAATTCATTAATAATTCGTTTAGTTTGGTCGTTTTCTGTTTTTATTTCACTTATTTTTTTAACAAGAATTTTTATGATTTGTTCATCCATGTCTGATTAATACAATAGATGAATTAAAAAATTGATATTGAATCATTAGGCTTTAATATGCAACTTTTTTTTAGACGTTTGAGCAGTCATAGTATAGTTTGGTTATTATTCTAGCTTGCCAAGTTAGTGACCCGGGTTCAAATCCCGGTGACTGCATTCTAAAAATTTTAGGAAAGCATGATATCAAAAACAAGCAAATTTTGGTTAGATTATTGAAAAAGTTAATGGATTAAGATAGTATTAAATTAGTTTTCATTTTGTTTTTGTTATGGGAGAATTTACAGAATTTGCAGAAGCGCTTTTAGATCAAATTTCAGTTGAAATTGATGAAGAAAAAGAAATTGCTAAATTATCAGAAAAAATTGATGATGATCCAGAATTTCCTAATCAGTTTACAGAATTAGAAAAATTTTCTAAAAAAATATTTCCAGATATTTCTAAAAAAGTTGAAGAGTTTACAGGATTTTCAGTTAAACCAAACCTCAGAGTTGAATTTCCAGATTTAAAGGGATTTAAATTATTGAAGGGGAAGAAGGTGTTTGCAACAAAACAATCAAGAGATTTTGTTGATGAATTATTCTCAGCGGTAGCAGATTTGGATATCAAAGGTATTGCACAATTAATTGAAAAAGATACTGAGAAATTTTTAGTATATTCTACTTATGCAAAATCATACATTTCAAAAATTTCAACCACTTATGGAGATTATTTAGATTCTTGTGTATACCTTAACAAGTTTATTCTATCAAGCTATCCAAAAATTATTCTCTATAAACAAGGTCAACCATATGACTTACGAAAAGAACAGGTAGAATCAGGTTACAAAGGAGCTCTCAAAATGACAATGGTGGAAGAAATAGTTCATTCCACACAGGATAATTTACAAGAAGATAACAAAAATGCAGCAATAAATGTAAATTCTATTAATGAAGAATTAGCTGAAATAATTATTAATTTAGAAGAGGATGCTACAAAAAATCTTTATGATTATTTACAATTACAAACCGTACCAGATAACTTTCCAATTGCAAAACGAGCTAATCTATTTTTCATGTTAAATCCGGACAATTTTGTAGTGAATGAGTTAGGACCAGATGTTATGACTTATTCGCATGTGGAGATAGATCCTAAAATTTCAGAGATTGTTCCAGAATTATCAGAGATTTATCAAAGATGGTTATTACCAATTCAAACACATCATGCAGCATTTTCTACCATGGAAGGAATAGCAGAATTTGCAGTACAAAATATTTTACAAGATGACGATGATTTCCAGAATTATCTAACTACTTTCATGGGAACAGATTTTTCATCGTATAAAGTGAGAAAGAATATGGGAAAAGAATTAACAGAAAAAGTATTTAATAAATTTGGAAAAGATGCTTTTAGATTTTTGATTGAAAAACCACCTAGTACAAGAGAATTAAAAGAACCAGAACTTTATCTGAAAAGGGATTTATCTACCGGTTCAAAACACATGTAATGAATGAGAGGGAAGTCTCACTTGTTTCAGAATGGAGTTCGTTCGTTAGCAATGAAAATTATAATTTAATTGAAAAATGTCTAAAACTAGCACAAATTCTTGAATATCCTGAATTATGCATATCAAAGGAAATTGATGAGATTAAAGAATTAGGTGTGAACTTTAGAAATAGAGTTGCAGAATCAAAAAATCCAACTTATGTAATTTCACTATTAAATGAATTTCTATTCGATGTAGAAGAATTTGAAGGAGATTTAGATGATTACTATAATCCAAAAAATAATTTTCTTAATTACGTTTTAGAAGAAAGATCAGGAATACCAATCACATTATGTATTTTATACAAAGAAATTGCAAAATATGCAGATTTAGAATTAAAGATAGTAGGATTTCCAAGTCACGTTATTGTCAAATATGAAGAAGAGATGATTTTAGATCCATTTAACAGAGGCAGATTATTAGAATTAGAAAATTTACAAGAAATTTTATATCAAAATTATGGTGATTCGGTAGAATTTGAGCCAGATTATCTAAATCAAATTTCTGATGAAAAAATAATAGTACGTATGTTAAGAAATTTGAAAAATTCATACACAGATTCGTTTGCATATGAAATGGCAAATATGTGTAATAGAATGATTTTAGAGATATTACCAGAATCACCAGATGAAATTCGCGATATTGGAATTATAGAAGAAAAATTAAAAAACTATGAAAATGCAATAGAATTTCTTAACAAATACTTAGAAATGGAACCAAATGCAGAAGATGTAGATTTTGTTTTAGAATTAATTAGAGAAATTAGGGAAAAGATTAATCAATAATTGATGAAACATCGTGACCTTTTTTGATCATCTTAACTTCGTGCCTTGCAAGTTCATTTCTAAAAGCATTTTTTATTACATCAATTTCATTTCGTAAAGTTGCAATTTCATCTTCTAGTTTTTCGATTCTGTCGTAAACTGTTCCTTCTCCTTCAGAACTCATATTCTGATATTAGAAAAATTCTTTAAAAAGGTATGGTTACGCTCAGTCTAGCTATAAATCAAATTCTTGATTACATGCAGGACATTTAGCTCTTTCTTCTCCAACATGTCCAATAATGAAAATTCGACCGATTGTTTGACACAAAGGACACATTCCAGTGGTAACATTTTTTGGACCTGTTTTTACTATTTTTTGACTTTTACGACGTCCCATTTTATTTCTAAATTATATCAAGATTAAGTCAATATTAAAGCTGGCGCGGGGAGAGGGATTTGAACCCACGAGTTCTTGCGAACATGAAATTAGCAATCTCACGCCATACCGGGCTAGGCGACCCCCGCTCAAACTGATTGAATTACGTTGGTTAATTAGTATAACTTGAGAATAAATAGGATAAAAATTTTGGATAGAAATTATTCATCTTCAAATCTAGCATAATTTTTTGTAATATCCCTCAAAGGAGTTCTTTTTCCACCTATAATTTTAAGGTCTACCTGGATTTTTTTATTTTCAATAGTGATTATGTTGTAGCTGTTTTCAAAGAATCCTCTCACACGTTTTGATGAGGTTGTTCCAGCATTTGCAATTAATAGATTGCTGAAATCCCACATCCAAGGTCGATGTTTATGTCCGCACAAAACAAGATTTACCTTAGCATCCAAGGTAGCACGTAGAACATCTCCAGCATCAATAATGGTCAATCTATCAGAACCAGTATCAGGAATTCCTATCAAATGATGGTGCATTGCAAGGATTGTTACCTTATCTTCATATTTTTTCATGGTTCTTTCAAGCCACAATGTTTGTCTATATCCAACCTCACCTTCATCACGATCAGGTCTAGCGGTACCAAGTGTTACAACAACAACATCATCACTTAGTTCATTGATTGTCTGAAATGGAAAATATTTCTTAAAATGCAGATATCCAGTGTTTCGATAATCATGATTACCACTAATCGCTATAATTTTTTTTACATTTATTTTTGAAATTAGTTCTTTGCAGCCCTCATATTCTTCTTTAAGACCTTCATTTGTTAAATCACCAGTAAGAATTACAGCATCTGGAGATAACTCGTTAACTTCATCAATTACCTGATTGAAAACATCATCACGAAATTGTGCTCCAAAATGAACATCAGATAATTGAACTATTTTCATAAAATATGGTGTAGATTATTTCATTTAAGAATTTTCAATATTGCGAATATAGTATTATTTATTTGAAAGTTTATTGGCTAATCCAGTTTTTATTATTTCTAATGCTTCATGAGTTTTTTCAGGTTTTGGTAGTTGAATCATAAAAATTTTTTCAGGATGAGTTACAGAAGCGATAGCAAGCATGGTACTTTTAGCAAGTGCTTCGAAGAATTCAAAATTTTCATTTGCATTTACCAAAATTTTTTCATTTATTTCACCATGTGAAAATGTGAGGAGCATTTCAACAAACACATGACCCAGTCCATCTTGTAAAATGTTTAGATTAGTATCTACAGATAATGGCTTTCCTGCTACCTTATTCAGCATATCATCAAACTTACGCCCTTCAAATCCAATACATGGAACTTTCTTGCCTTCAAAATCTTCAACAGACAAATCTTTATGACAATTTTTTAAAAATTCATCTAACTCTTTATTTGACAATTTATTTCCTCACCAATTTTGGTATCACAAAATCACCAGCTTTTACTAAGAAAGGTGTGATAAATGCTGTAATTATTGCAATTATTCCTATCAATGGGAACAAAAATGCACTAACAACTCCAGCATCAACTCCAACCTTGACTATCACGATTGAGAATTCACCCCTTGGCGCTGCAAGTGTAAAAGCAGAACGGAGTGATTTTGGTTTTGGTTGTTTAAGCATAATATTTCCGAGCAGATTTCCTCCAAGCTTCATACCAAGCGCGACTGCAATTAGTGCAATTGCAATGAAAATGTAGTTTTCTAATTGACTAACATCCATTAGAGCACCAACAGAAACAAAGAAGATTGCAACAAACATGTCTTTTATTGGACTAGATAGGATTTTTGAAACTTCTGCAGATTTTGATTCAGCTACTAATACACCAGCAAGAAATGCACCAATTGCCACAGATAATCCTACAATATTTGCTAATAATGCATACCCAAAACATACACCTAAAACACTAAGTAACAAAATCTCTCGATTTTCTGCACTTGCAACCTTATCGATTAATTTTGGAACTGTACGAATTCCAACAGTGAAAGTTCCAACTATCAAAATAGTTGCAACAACCACAACAGCAATTGCACCTTCAATTGAGACAGTTCCTGCTAATGCAATTGATTCTAATGACGCAATTAAAATTACAGCAATAACATCTTCTACAATCAATATACCTAAAACCAAAATAGAAGATTCTTTTTTGATCTTCCCTGTTTCTTCTAAAACTTTTACAATTATTGCAGTACTACTGATAGATAATGCAGCCGATATGAATAATGAATCCATGAATCCTAGTCCAAGTAGAGTAGATGCATAAAATACTACAATTAAAGTGAGAAATAGGCCGAGTGATCCTACCAAAATTGCAACTTTTCCAATAGAACGTATTTTTGCAAATGGGAATTCTATACCAATTACAAACAAAAGTAAGATAACACCAATCTCAGCAAAAACATTGAGTGCAGCAATATCTGAAAGTATTCCTATTGAACCACCATGGGCATCACCACCAGTTCCACTTTCAGGAAGAAAAGATGTCCAAAGAGGTGATAACGGACCAATCAACATTCCTGCAAATAGATATCCAATAATGAGAGGTTGTCGTATCTTAAAGAATGCAAGGGTAACAATTCCTGCAAGAATCATTATCACTGCCAAATCAGTTACAAAGGTATCATGTGGCATCTGTAAAGGATTGATTTTATCAACCAGATTCCAAACTCCGTCTTCAATTGAGCTTTCACCATTTCCAGTACCTAACTGAAGGAAAATATTTTGCATCTATAATATGTGGGATTTGTTAATTTAAAACGATTTTCAGGATACGGCTTTATTTTGGATAAAATTTTAGATGAAATATCTGGGATGATGATCAGAGTGTCTGATTTGTGAAGAAATAAGCTCTGGGGTATCTGACCAGAAATGGTTATTTCAATAGAACCCCCGGTATATATCGTACCGTACCATACGGTATACATGATACAATGCGAATACTGTAACAGAGGTTTTGTTGAAAGCCAAAACGGATTAGCTGAGAAAACATTTCATCAGCTATTACACGACCCAGAGATTATCAACAAATAATCTTCTCGTTTTTCTTTTTTTATACCGCACTTTTTAAACCAGCAATGTGAATTTAGATTGGTATGACTGAAAGGAAGAATACAAAAAAACAATCTGCCAAAACAAATAGAGACCCAAGTCCAGCAAAATTATTCAATAAAGTGAATACAGTTTCAGAATCAACAAAAGTGTTATCTAAAGAGATTAGAGAAATGGCTAAGATCTTTAAAGATAATCAAAAAGTTTTGGTTTCAATGAGCAGTATGATGGAATCATTAAGTTTGGCAATGTCTCAGATGCAAAAACAATCAAAACAAATGGACATAATTGAAGAAGATACACAAAGATTGTTTGCAGGATTCAATCAAGTAAAAGTACATGAAAAATTTATTGCAAAATTAAACAAGCAAACAGAAGAGATTGATAAAAAAATTATCAAAATAAACGAAAATCAAAAAACAGTTCCAAAAACCAATGAAATTATGAAATCAATTTCAGAAAGTAAAGAATCTATCCAAAATAATTCAAAAATGATTATGAAAATTGCAAATAGAGTAGATGAGGTAAAAGAGAAGATCGATAAAGTTCCAACAAAAACAGAAGGAAACATTACATCACAAATTGAAGAATTACGAGAGAGTATAAAATCAATTACTAACAGAACTGGAGATATTGGAAAAGACATGTCTAATTTGAAAAATGAAATTGGAGGATTAGTTTCAAGTCCAAAAATTTCATCTTTAATTGGAGATGGAATGAAGACATTCAAATCCGAAATGGAGGAAAAAATATCAAATATTTCAAATATGATTGACCGTTCAGACCAAATTGCTTCAGAATTTCATCAAAAAACAGACAAAGTTATGCACGAATTACAAGGCGTAAAGGGAGTCACAAACAAGGCTTCAGATGATAATTCTAAAGAGGTTATGGCAATTTTGAAACTTAACGAATATCAATCAAGTATCAGAATGCAAGCAGAATCAAAATATGGAGATATTAAAGATATTGAAAAAATGGCTGCTCAAACAACTGAATTAATTAATTTGTTTGATAAACTCTCAATTGAAACGGAAGATAAAATTCCATTACCACATGAAGTAAGACAATGGGCAGTAGGGAAGATTTTTGATTGTGCAGATAAGTGGGAATTACGATTTTCGGAAGTGCTGAATGTAATGGCAGAAAATCTGGGAAAAGAATTACTAAAAGAAGCAATAAGAATACCTCAAGTTAGAGATATTTTTGGAATTCGTGCAGTTGATGAAATTAGAAATGAGTTAGGTATTTCTTAAACATCTTGTGAAACATCATATTCCTGCATTTTCTGTTTCTTTTTATTGAGTACAGCGAATATTCCTAAGATTGCTGCAATCCAGATAGAGCTGAAGATTATATTTGAAAAACTGACATACATGTAAGGTATGGCATCAGAGATGTTTTCTTGTATAAGTACAGAACGACTGTTAATATCCAACATTCCAGTATGGTATGCAGCACTATCAGTAGGTACTGCAGAAATTTTTTCTGCACTAATTAACATTGTATCTAGATCAGATTGAATTCTAGAGAAATTAGTGGAATCAGTTGGAAAGATCCATACAGGATTTCCAGTTGCAGGTAGGTTTGCTTTGATTGAATTAATGTCAGCAATAATTGATTGAGGATCTGATGTGGCTACAATTCTGTCTAAGAAACCAACAGATTGATCAAGAGGATATACATCATTGGCATAACCAGTGAATGCCATGAAACCACCGATTACGATTATTGCGAATATTCCGCCGAGTGCAAGTTTATAGAAACGATTAGCCATTTTTTCTTCCTTTGTTAATTGATGCTTTGTGGATTGTGGTCTTTTATATCTTGTATGAGAGAAGCTCAGCCACGAGATGTAAAAGAATCCAACTGTCTGTAAAGCAATTATAGGCACAAAGATAGGATTATTGGAAAAAATTGCTATGAATATTCCAAGTATACCATACACAGCAAAGAACATTTCCAGTAAAGTTGTCTTTGAAAATGGTAAATTGTATGCTTTATCTCTCCAATCATCATCATTTTTAACAATTCCATATTTTGGAGTTCTAAGAAATTCATTCTTTTTTCCAAATACACCATCAAATACGGCTACAGTGTTATTAACAGACATTCCAATTGAATAAACAAGAAGATATGGAAGCGCTTTTGCTTTTGCTTTCCAATCATTTTTGTACATTTTGTGAATGACCAGAAGATATGCACCAGGTCCCATAGCAAGATATGTTGCCAAAGTTAATGCAGGTAAAAAGCTAACAATGTAAAGATTAACTTCAGATGCGAGAAGTATTGGAAGTGTAATAAATTGTATTAACATTAATGGAAAAACTATATGTCGAGTAAGTTGAATAAAAGCTTGCAGTTTGGTATCAAATGCTATTTTTCTTTTAAGTAGAATATCTCCAAGTAATTTTACAGCACATTGTATTGATCCTTTGGCCCAACGAAATTGTTGTCTCTTTGCACCATTCATTTGAACTGGAAGTTCAGCATCAACTACTATATCAGGTAAGAATAAACATTTCCAACCTTTCATTTGTGCTCTATAACTAAGATCCAGATCCTCCACCAAAGTTGCAGTATGCCAACCACCTGCATCATCAATGCACTTTTTTCTCCAAATTCCTGCGGTTCCATTAAAATTCATAAATAATTTAGAATTACTTTTTGCCTTTTGTTCTACCAAGAAATGAAAATCTAAATTTAATGCTTGAGCCTGTGTGAGTGCAGAATAATTTTCATTGATATGACCCCACCTACATTGAACAAGACCAATGTTTGAGCTTGTAAAGTGAGACATTGCTTTTTTTAGATACCATGTTGGAGGGATGAAATCTGCATCAAAAATTGCAACAAATTCACTCTTAGTTGATTTCATTGCATGTTTTAAAGCACCAGCCTTGTAACCAGTTCGTGTTCCTCTACGAACATGTTCAATATCAAAACCAAGGGTTTGATAATGTTTTACAGTGCCCGACATTGTTTCAACGGTATCATCATCAGAATCATCAAGTACCATGATTTTCATTTTTTCTTTAGGATAATCTTGTTGACATATTGCATCAACTAGTCTTGTCGCAACATACTTTTCATTATAGATTGGTAATTGAATGGTAATTGTTGGTTCACCTACTTCAATAATGGAATTATCTTCCTTTCTTCGACTAGACAAAAATGCAAGATAATAGAAATTACAGGTATAACCAATAATTAGAATTGCACAAAATATGAAGATTTGAAATACAAATTGAGTGAATGGGTTACCTTCCAATGTTACCACTTTGAAACTTGTATCGGTGCTATATATCTGAAATTAAAAAAATTACTTTTGTTCAAAGATTTTGATAGCTTTTGGAGGACAAACACCCTCACATGCAAGGCAGAAAATACAATCAGGCTCTTTTGACATCAATGGTTTCTTATCAGATGCAGGATTTCCAGGAAATTCTGCAAATTCATAAACTGCTACTGGACATGCATCGATGCACGCACCATCTGCAACACAGATATCGAAATCGACTGAAACAAATTCACCCCATACACCCATAATTCCATTTTCAGTACCAACTCGACCCCAAGTTTTAATCTCATGACCAGTTTCAGCTTCAAATGATGGAGATTGTTTCATTTTTGATTTATACTCAACATCAATTGGTCCAGGCTTTGCACCATCTGGTACTTCCATGTTCGCTTCATCAATTTCTTCAATTTCTTCGTCGTCGGATGCAACTTTAGGTTTTGGTTTTGCGTTAAGAACAATCATTGCCAAAGGTGTTAGTTCTTCTAATCTTTTGATTGATTCCTTTTCAGAAATTTTTTCAAGTTTCATTAATGCAGCGCGGAATTTTTCTTCAAGTATAGTATTGCGTAAAATAGTATCAGTAACCATCTTTGCAAAATGATCAGCCTTTTTTCTATAATCTTTTAACCAATGTGGATCACCAAATTTGTCAATTGGCCAAATTTGATAAATTATATCAACAACATCACCAGTTACAATTTCTACTGTAACATTCAAGTCAACCTTTTCATAGTTTTTATTAAATTGATCAGACATGTTTTCTTCAGACCAATGGTATGTAGCAAATATTCGGTCAGCATATATTTCCATTTCAAATGCTTTTTTCAAACCATCATGAATAGATTTGATTTCAAGAGGATCATCTAATTTGAAAGGTAAACGATACAAACCCAGTTTAAATCCGTGTAATGGGTATACGCCTCTTTTTGCAGTCTGAGACTCCATCGTGTAAACTCGATCTTTGAGTAAGAGGGACATTTACTTTAATGCGCTTTCAATTAGTTAAAAACCTTCTCGAGAAAATTATGAAAAAAAATGTCAATAATATGAGAATTATTCATGAATTAGGTACTATCATTTTTAAATGTGGTAAAGTTGGAGATACTGCTTGAAACTAAACAAAGTCGCAATCGTAAGTAAATTTGGATCAAAGATTTCAGAAGATGCTGCAGAGATGATTTCAAAAAAATTAATTGTAAAAAAGATCAAAGTCTATACAATTGCACCAGTTAATGTTACAGGAGCTGAAAAAGTTGAATCACTTGAAGAGTTATCCAAAATAAAATTAGATTTGGCAGTAACATTAGGAGGTGATGGAACGACACTAAGAACGTTTAGAAATCTTCGAAATGAAACACCAATTTTAACAATAAATGTTGGAGGAAATAGAGGGATTCTTTCAGAAATAACATTAGAGGATTTTGATGAAGCAGTTACTGCAATGATAAAAGATCAAATATGGTTGGATAAACGAACAAGAGTAGTAGCATTATGTAATGGGGAAGAATTTTCACCGGCATTGAATGAAATTTATGTAAATCGTAAAAATTTAACAAAAACTGCAGAGTTTGAGATTAAATTCCAAAATGATACAGTAAAACAAAAGATGGACGGGGTTATAATTTCAACACCAAGCGGTTCTACAGGTCATTCGTTTTCAATTGGTGGGCCATTACTTCATGAAAGTTTAGACGTACTGATTATAACTCCAGTCGCACCAGTACACCGATTACCATCAATTGTTGTTCCTGATGAAAAGATTGAGATTAACTGTTCACATGATTGTAATATTGTAATGGATGCACAAATGATCAAATCCTCAGAAGTTGATCAAAAAATTACTATTAAGAAATTTAAGAATCAAGCAGTTTTTGTTCGATTAAAGAAAAAAGGTCTAAGACAAATGAATAAACTTGGTTTTTAGAGTTTTAGATGCTACAGCATTCTATTCAGGAATGCCATTTGCATCTAATGATTCCTTTATGACAACTAGTATGGTGTATGAAGAAATAGAACATATCAAAGCAAAACAAGGTGCACTTGAAATGCTACAACAAACAAACAGACTTCAGATAAGAGATCCTAGTGAAGAAAATATCATTATTGTAACAGATGTATCAATTAAGACAGGAGATAATTCAACAATTTCCAAACAAGATGTATCAGTAATTGCATTAGCATTAGAAAATAATATTGAATTAATCACAGATGATTTTGCAGTTACAAATGTTGCGAAACAACTAAAAATTAAAACATCTTCACTTATGACCAAAGGAATTAGCACAGTTGGAAAATGGATTAGTTATTGTTCAATGTGTGGAAAAGAATTTTCAAAACAAAAAGAATGTCCCATATGCGGGAATAAATTAAATAGAAAACTAATTAAAAAATCAATTTAAGATTCATGTAATGTTTTTTGGCCAGATTTTTTATGAATTTTATTCTTATTTTGTAGCATTTTTTTAATTTTTTTTGCTTTTGCTTCTCCCAGTCCAGGTGTTTTTGCAAGTTCGGTTATAGGTGCACATAATGCATCAAGTGGAGTTCCAAATTTTTCTAGTAAACGAATTGCAGATTTTTCTGCCACTCCAGGAAGACTACATAGAACAGAAAGTTGTTGTTTTTCAATATTATTAGATTTTTTAATTTTTTTAAGAAATGGTCCTTTTGTTAGTTCTTTTCTCGATGAAAGAGACACTAAAAGCTTAGCAGTATGCGTGGCACTTGGAGTAGGAATTACAGGAATCTTAAAGTCTAATGCAACGGTAGATAATGCACCATAAAATATCAGAGGATTGTCAGTTAACTCTTCAATTTCATCCACATTTCCTTCTACAAGTAAAATTGGATGTTGATAATGTTCAGTCAATCTACTACATTGATCAAATAAACGACCATCAAATATTGAAGAAAATAAATCGCTGATAGTTTTTCTTTCAACTATAGTTTCAGGAGCAACAATATAATCCCCTATTGGAAGCGTTTTGATTTCAGTCTTTACACCAATAGAAGATAAGAGTTTGGGGATTCCACTTTTTTTTTCTCTTTCATCAACTATAATACGTAATTCTTCAATTTTCACAATTATGTAATGTAACCTATGTTAAAATTTGTTAAGGTTTTATGATGATGGTTTATCAGAGTTAGGTGCGTTAGGATTTTTTAGCATCTCTTGAATTTTTTGTTCTTGCTCTTGAAGACTAGTTTTTAGTCGTTCTTCTTGTTTTGTCAATACAGTAGTTTTTGTTTTAGATAGCTCTTTTTTTTCTTCTAATTCATCAATCAAAGATTTTTTATCAGATTTTATTAGAATTGAACCAGCATATTTGAAAACTTGATCCCCGTCGGCTGCTTTTTTTAATTCTTCTAATGCTCTATCAGATTCGGCATTTTCCATCTCAACTTGTTGCTTTTGCATTAAGATTGACTGTAGATTTTGTTGAGATTGTTGCATTTTTCCTATTTGCTCTTGTAGCCAAGGTGGCATTTGTTGTCCTGCAGACATAAGTTACGATTTATTATTGTTTTATTATGTCTTTACAGAGTTTATAGTATCATAAGATGCCTGTAATAGACGTAATGTGGAGTTTAAATTTGCACGTAAATGAGGCAAATGGTTTGATTCAAGTTCAATTATAATTTCTTTATCGAGAGAAATTTTTGTTTTTGTAGGATTTTCAGGATAAAACTCATTGTCAATGTTAATTGAATCATAGATTGATTTGTTTTCTTTATCTGAAGAGAATTGTATTTTAGTACTAAAGCTTAATGTCATATGCAGTGCCAGCTATTTTTAGTCCACATTTTTTACAAGTCCAAATTCCAACTGCCTCACGAACAACCGGACCTCCACATTCAGGACATTTTCTTTTAGTTTTCATCAAATGATGAACTTTAGTAAATGATTTTCGAATTTTTATTCCATATCTAGGGCCAAGACCTTTTAGTGTAGTTTGTTTTTTTGCCATCCTAATCACAATATTATTTTGATTGTTTTATAATCTCTCGTATTTTACTTCCAACTTTCACAGATAATTCAGCACATTTGATTAATTCTTCTTGAGTGAATCCATCAGAGCCACCTTTTTGAAGTGCAACCACATTTCCATCAGAATTAGATGTAATTGTAATTCGTGAATCCATTATACCCCATTCTTCAATAGTAGGATCAACCACGATGAAATCACCTATTTTTGCCATTGTTACAGATACAGGCAAGGTTGTAATAGGAGGTTCAGTAAATTCACCTTCAATTTTAACAGGTTTTTCATCTTGCATTTCATATTTAGGAATCTTGCATGCATTGATTGCAGCAGTTGATGCATAAGAACATGCATCAAACAAATTACCATCATGATCAGTTACAGCATTATCACAGAACACACCAATTACAGATTTGTCTTTTTCTAAAACAAGTTGTTTCATATCTAACATTCCACTTTCTCGTATTCCCCTATCAGTGACTCTTGCTAATTCAACAACAGGTGGTTGTGGAGGACCGGTTTCTGCAGTTGGATGTGCTATTGGTAAAATTTCTGCAGTACAAATTAGCATTCCTTTATCTCCAGTATCTGGAAATGGACGTTCAGGTTGAACTTTTACACCAGCAACAACTTCAGTATCACCTAATCTTGCACGTGCAGATCCTTCAGCCTTTGGAATTACACCAATGTCTATAGTTAATTTACGCGGTTCGTCAAATTGACGACCATCAACACGCTTTCCCTCTTTAAGTAAATCGAGAATTTGATTCTTCTTTAATTGATCAATAATTAGGCCGTCACTCATTGTTTTTCACCACTTGCAAAGAACTTGTCTTGTAACGCTTTTTTCTGTATTTCATAAACTTGATTACAACCATCAATTCCAATTTCAATACATTGTTTATACTCTTCAGGAGTCAATACACCGTCTAATTGTAATAGAGTAATCTTTTTCAAATTTGGCATATATCCAATTGGAAGATCTGCCTGACCTGCTTGGTCTTCTTCATTATTTACATCCAATATTACAGCATCTGCAGCTTTACCTGCAGCACATCCGGCTACCAAATCACGCATAGGAATTCCAGCGTCAGCTAATGCAACAGATGCGCCAGTTAATGCAGCACATCTTGTACCACCATCTGCTTGTAATACTTCCATGTAAACATCAACTGCAGTTCTAGGAAATTCTTTTAGCATAACTGCAGGTTCTAATGCTTCTTTGATGACTTTACTAATTTCAACTTCTCTTCTTGATGGTGCAGGATTTTTTCTCTCTCCTACAGAAAATGGAGCCATGTGATATCTACATCTTAAGATTCCGGTGTCAGTATCAGACATATGTTTTGGATGTACGTCTCTAGGACCGTAAACGCCTACGAGAATTTTATTATCGCCAAATTCAATGTATGCAGAACCGTTAGCATTTTTTAAAACACCTGCTTTGATGGTAACTTTTCTGGTTTCGTTGACTTTACGTCCGTCACAACGAATTCCGTTTTCATCTAATAATACAATATCTGTGTCTCTTCCGCCCATTTTTATTCACTTTTTGATTCCAACATTTCATTTACTTGATCAGTTAAATTTGCAACATGTGCTTGTTCTTCGATCAATTCAATTGCTTGTATCGCCTTTAATAATCCATTTGGATCTTCTGAAGAAACAACAAGTAATCCATTTTGACCGATAGTAACTTGACTATTAGTTGATGATTCAATCATCTGTATCATTGAGCCACGTTTACCAATTAATCGTGGTACTTTATTTGGAGAAATTTTTACTAATTCACCTGAATCAATCTTACCTAATTCACGACCGCTAATTGTAATAAGTGGATCACGAGTCATATCAGCATTTACAATTCTTGCAGCAATTAAATCACCTTTAGCTAGCTTAGCAGTCATATCATCAGAACTTGAAGAATAATCTCTACCAAAAACATCACTTGCTGGAAGCATTCCAACATAACAAGAATTAATGTCTGCAGTCCAAGATAATGAAGAATGAGATGCTATTTTTCCAATCACTAAATCATCATCTTTTGGCATGTAGCCACCAGTTAATGGAATTACTCTAACACTGCCATCGTGTATATCAGATAAACCAACAATAGTTGATACAATATTTTCACCAACTTGAATGGTATTTTGCTCAGCTCTGTAAGAACCAGATGTGATTACTTCGCCAGGAATTACATGACGTTTTCTTTCACCAGTCATTTTTGTACCTCAACATTAGCAGTACCCTTTGTAATTGCACCTAGTCTGTCTATCACGTTTGGTCTTGCGGCAGCGGGTATTTCAAGTATTGCTTTTAATGAGCCATTTGGTTGCCAATCTTCTTTTTTCAAACTTCCAGTTGATTTTAAAACAGTGTAAGATTGCGCCACAAATTGTGCAGGAACCGATATTTCAAGAGTTAGGTTTTCAGTTTTCAAAGGAATGATAGGTCTTAATTTTTCAACAATATCTTTAATTTGTTCATCAGCATTTTTGAAAGGATCTATAGAGACGCGTCCATCAATCATTGCTTGTTCAATTCTTAATGGGGGATGTGGAAGGTGTGTTTTTGGGTCAACGTACGTTTTTGCAATGAAAGTAATGATTTGTTTTCGTTTGTCAGTAGTCATCTTTTTTCTTTGTTCCGTGTTAAGATTCAATTCACCTTTTTGCATCATTATTTCAGCTATTTTTGTAGTATCTTCAGTTTTGAAGACTTTAACAAGTAACTCATTTGATGCGCGTGTTCCTTTTCCGGAATCAGTGTATATTTCATCAGAGACAAGAATTTTGGAGATTTCAGAAATTTTGCCTAATTTATAATCAAATGCAGGATCAGGCTTCACCAATATCTCAAATTTTTCATTCGCATAGCTGTATTTTACAACCGTGACTTTATCCATATTTTATAGATCAAAGTAATTCGTATTTATCTCTGATGAAATAAGTCTACATTTTTATTACTACATCCTGTTTTTTGATTAAGATTTGTCTCTAGAAATTACCAATGAAAATGATGAAAAAGTATCTGTGAAGATAAAGGGTATACCACTTCAATATGCCAATGCATTAAGAAGAATTTGTTTGAATGGTGTTCCAATTTATGCAGTTGAAAGTATTGATGTTTTGGAAAATTCATCAGTTTTAGCAGATGAAGGTGTAGCTCACAGAGTAGGATTAATTCCATTAAAAACAGATTTGAGTGCATCTAAAGATGGAAATGAAAATGATAAAATCATGCTTACATTAGATTCAGGCGTTTCAGATGAAACAAGAACAATTCTTTCAGGTGAATTAAAATCACAAGATGAGAGCGTCGTTCCTACTTCAAATGATATTCCAATAGTTACTCTTGCACCGGGTCAATCAATAAAATTCGAAGCATATGCAAGATTAGGTAAAGGAACTGAACATGCACGATGGAACTCAGCAAATATTGTAACATTAACGGATACTGAAAAAGATGATGAAAAAGTCTTAACAGTAGAATCTACAGGTGCACTAAGTCCTAAACATATCATATTGTCAAGTGTAGAACAATTATCAAGTAAATTATCGGAATTTAAGACAATCATATCCGAAATTAAGTAAGACATCATATTATATTTGGGTAAAATGGCGATTTGACTTATGGTAACACAAGCTAAAGTAAATATGCTAAAAATCTTGAAGAAGGCATCTAAAGATAATGATGCACCAATTTGGGCAAAAGTTGCAGATTATGTTCAAAAATCAAGATCAAATCAAAAAATCGTGAATCTTACCAGAATTGATCAAAAAACAGAAGATGGAAATGCAGTAATAATTACTGGAAAAATTTTAGGGACAGGTAGTATTTCACATAAAGTTTCAGTTTCATCATTATCTATTTCAAATTCCGCAGCAAAAAAAATTATAGAATCAGGTGGGGAAGTCTTAGAATTTTCAAAAATGATTGAAAAATATCCAACAGGCAAAGGAGTTAAAATAATTGGCTAAATGGAATAACAGAAAGTCTCAACCAGAACAACAACAAGTTATTGACTTGAGTAAACCAATAGTTGTTGATGGTACAAGCTTGATTGCAGGTAGACTTGCATCAAATGTCGCAAAATTATTGAGAAAAGGAAATAGAGTTACAGTAGTTAATTGTGATAAAATTATGATGAGTGGAAAAAAAGCAAGCATCGTTGGAGAATACGAAGAGTTTTTAAAAATTAACAGTATCATCAATTACAAACATGGACCTAAACATCCTAGAAGACCAGATACAGTAATTGCAAGAATGATTAGAGGAATGCTTCCATATGAAGACAAACCATCTGGAAAAACTGATTTATCAAGATTGAGAACATACATTGGCGTCCCAAAAGAAGTAAAAGGTTTAGAAAAGATTCAATTTGAGAAAGCAAAAATTAGACATGATTCATCACGATATACAACAATGGCAGAGATAAGTAGATACATTGGAGGAACCAACTTTTGATTCCTAAAACAGAGATTTACTATGCATCAAGAAAAACATCTAGTGCACACGTATACATAACAAAAGGTGTAGGAAAAATTAGAATTAATAATATTCCACTCGAAATGATTGAGCCAGAATCTTCAAGAGAAGTAATCCTAGCACCATTAGACATTATTGGTGAGGAAATTAGAGATAAAGTGGACATTTCAATTAGAGTTAGAGGCGGAGGTTTTATGGGACAAGCATATGCATCGGCTACTGCAATGTCAAGAGCTTTAATCGGTTGGACAAAATCAAAGAAAGAACCAAAAGATCATCCATTTAACAAAACAACACGTCAACAATTAAAAGAAAAAATTGCAGATTATGACAAATATTTGATCAGTGGAGATGCAAGAAGAAAAGAACCAAAGAAATTTGGCGGCCCTGGTGCAAGAAGAAGAAAACAAAAATCATACAGATAGTCTTATCAGTAAAATTTTTTGTATTTATCCAAAGATTGATACTATAGAAGAGTTTTTTTCAAAATGTTGGATTTTTTCATCTTCTTTGAGAGTGAGATCAATGTCATCTAATCCTTCTAATAATCGGATTTTTCTATGAGAGTCTATTTCAAAATTCATAGATTCATCACCAAAAATGATTTTCTGAGAGTCTAAATCAAGTTCAATTTTTTCTGTGTATTGCAATAATTTTTTAATTTTTACAATATCCAAGATAATTGGCAAAACACCATTTTTGAAGCAATTACTATAGAAAATATCTGCAAATGAAGGAGATATTATTACACTAAAACCAAAATCTTTCAATGCCCAAACAGCATGTTCTCTTGAAGAGCCACAACCAAAATTTTCATTAGTAACCAGTATCTGAGAGTCACAGTATTTTGAATCATTTAAAATGAAATCACTTTTTTCCTGTCCATCATGATTAAATCTCCAATCATAAAAAAGAAATTTTCCAAATCCAGATTTTGTAATTAATTTAAGAAATTGTTTGGGAATTATTTGATCCGTATCGACATTTGCTTTATCAAATGGAGTAATAATACTGATAATTTTGGTGAAAGGTTTCAAATTTTAACACCATTCCCTAACATCAACAAAATGACCAGCAATGGCAGATGCAGCAGCCATAACAGGACTTACAAGATGAGTTCTGCCACCAGAGCCTTGTCTTCCTTCAAAGTTTCTATTAGATGTACTTGCACAACGTTCACCAGGTTTTAAAATATCAGGATTCATTCCAAGACACATACTGCAACCGGATTCTCTCCACTCAAAATTCGCATCTTTAAAAATTTTATCTAATCCTAATTTTTCAGCTTCCATTTTAACCATTTGTGAACCTGGAACAACCATTGCATCAACATCAGCATTAACTGTTTTACCATTTACAATTTCTGCCGCATCTTTCAAATCTTCTAAACGTGCATTTGTACAAGAACCAATGAAAACTCTATCAATTGGAATTTCTATAATTGGAGTATCAGGTTTTAGATCCATATACAACAATGCTTTTTTTGCACTTTCAATTTGTATTTCATTATTCTGACCAAATTCTTCAGGAGTAGGAATTTTTCCGGTTATGTCAGACACCATTGCAGGATTTGTTCCCCAACTTACTTGTGGTTCAATTTTATCCACATCAATTGTGAAACTTTTATCAAATTTTGAATTAGCATCAGACATAAGATTATTTTTCCAATCGTCAACTAATTCATCATAATTTTTTGGAGTATACTTTCTATGATTAAGATAATCAAATGTTTTTTCGTCAGGTGCAATTAGACCAGCTCTAGAACCAGCCTCAATAGACATATTACAAATAGTCATTCGTTGTTCCATCGATAGATCACTAATTGCATCACCACGATATTCTAATACATGACCAGTACCACCATCAGTTCCAATCTGTTTGATAATACTTAGAATTATATCCTTAGAGGTTATTGCAAATGAGTTTTTCCGCTTACCGGTGGCTAAAATTTCAAATGTTTTTGGTTTTTCAAGCCAGAGTGTTTGAGTTGCAAGAGTATGTTCAACTTCACTTGTTCCAATACCAAATGCAAATGCACCAAATGCACCTTGTGTTGATGTATGACTATCACCACATACTATTGTACTACCTGGTAAAGTAATTCCTAACTGAGGTCCTATTACATGCACAATTCCCTGATTCGGATCATTAATTCCAAATAGCTTTATTCCGAAATCCTTACAATTTTTTTCCAAAGTTTTTATTTGTGTTGAAGAAGTTTCATCAATCATTGGTAAGCTTCTATCAGTAGTAGGAACATTATGATCAATGGTAGCCACAGTTAGATCTCTACGTCTAACATCTCTGTGATTAGCACGTAATCCATCAAAAGCCTGAGGTGATGTTACTTCATGAATTAAATGACGATCAATGTAAATTAAAGAAGGTTCATTTTCTTTTTCAACTACAACATGAGAATTCCAGATTTTCTCAAATAATGTTTCAGTCATTTATTATATTCACTTTTTATATTTGAAAAGACCGCCAGCAGCTATAATTTTTGCTATTATTTCTGAGAAAGGTTTCATAGTATAGGTTTCATTTTTTGTAATATTTTTTATCTCATTTTTTTCAATATTGATTTCTAGTTTATCAGAATTTGATATTTTTTGATATGTTTCATCATCAACTTCTATTGGAAGTAAAAATGCACCATCTACAGAGTTTCTATAAAATATTCTTGCAAAAGAGGTAGCAATTACGGCTTTTATTCCACATGTCGAGAGTGCGATTGGTGCATGTTCTCTTGAAGAGCCACAACCAAAATTTTTTCCTGCAACAATGAAATCACCATCTTTGACTTTTGATGGAAATTCAGGATCAAGTCCTTCCATTGCATGTGTTGCTAATTCATTATAATCATGAATTTTCAAATATGTTCCAGGGATTATGACATCAGTATCAATATTATCCTGTTCATATTTTATTACATTACCAATCAATTCAAATCCCTCGGATCAGTTAATTTTCCAGTTACAGCAGATGCAGCTGCAACTTGTGGTGATGCAAGATATGTCTGAGATTCTACATGCCCCATCCTGCCTGGGAAGTTTCTATTTGTAGTACTAACACAAATTTCATCTTTTGCCAATACTCCCATATGAGCACCACAACATGCACCACATGTAGGCGGACCTACAGTAGCACCAGCATCTAAAAATATTTCAATTAATCCATCTTTTACCGCTCTTTTGTATATTGAAATTGCTGCAGGTAACACTTCAGTTCGTATTTTTACTTGTCTTCCCTTAAGAATTTTAGCAGCTGCTAGAAGATCTTCATATTTTGCACCAGTGCAAGAACCAATGTATGATTTATCTAATTCAGTAGAAGATAATTCCCTTGCAACAGTAATGTTGTCAGGAGAAAATGGTTTTGCAACAGTAGGTTCCAATTCAGATGCTTCGTACTCAAGAATTTTAGAATAATCTGCATCGGCATCTCCATGAAATTCAGAAACATTTGTTGCGCCTCTTTGATTTAGATATTCAACTGTTTTTTTATCAGATTCAATAATACCATTTTTTGCACCAGCTTCAGTGGTCATGTTGGCTAATGTCAATCTACTTTCTACAGACATTTCATCAATTCCTGTTCCACCAAATTGCATGGTATTATATGCACCACCATCATTTCCAATATCACCAATAATGTTGAGTATGAAATCTTTAGCCATTACGTGCGGAGGTAATTTTCCATTAAGTTTGAAGTAATATGTTTCAGGTACTTTGAACCAAATTTCACCATTTAGTAATACATATGCAACATCAGTATGACCTAATCCACAGGCAAATGCACCCAATGCGCCAGTAGTATTAGTATGAGAATCACCTCCAACATAAACATCCCCAGGATTAACCAATGCTTCTTCATGAGATAATGTATGACATATTCCATATTGCCCCATTCCATATTTGAAATGTTTTTTGATATCATATTTTTTTGAAAAATTAGATAATTTTACAATATTTTCTGCAGAAATTTTTTCTGCAGATGGAACAAAATGATCTTCTGCAATCCAAACTTTTGTTGGATCATGTAATTTGGATGTATCAATTCCTTGTTTTTGTAATTTATCAAAAACTTTCAAGACTCCAGGTCCAGAAACATCGTGAACCATAACTTTATCGACCTTGGCGAAAACAATATCGTCTGGGGAAACGGTACTTTTACCAGAAGCACGAGCTAGTATTTTTTCAGTTATGTTCATAAACGACAATGCCATCGATTGAGATTAAAAGCTTTTCAGAACAATAATTAGAGAATAATATCTAAAATATCTATGAATTTGACAGTAATTCCATTAACCTCAGAGAAAAAAGATGGTAAATTTTGCTTTTTTGAAGAACTACAGAAAATAGTTGAAAATAGCAGGGTTGTAATCAAAGAAGGAGATGTTTTAATAATATCAAGTAAATTTATTTCCAATTCACAAGGACGAATTTTAAAAATAGAAAAATCAAAGGTTTGTGAAAAAGCAAGAAAAATTGCAAAAAAATTCAATACTAATGAAAAATTTATGGAGATTGTTTTTAGAGAATCAGACAAAATTGTAGGGGGAGTTGCAGGGTTTGCCATGGCCACCACAAATGGAATATTGGCACCTAACGCTGGAATTGACAAATCAAATTCCAAGGGAACAAAAATTATTTTGTATCCCAATGAACCATACAAATTTGCTGAAGAATTAAAAAGGAAAATTTTTCTTGAACTAAATTTACATGTTGGTATAATCATAGTAGATAGTAGATTAATGCCTGCAAGAATTGGTACGACAGGAGTTGCAATAGCATGTGCAGGAATAGAACCCACTAAAGATTTACGTGGAGAGAAGGATTTGGATGGAAATCCACTAAAAGTTACATTTCAAGCGACTGCCGATAATTTAGCATCAATTGCAAATCATAAGATGGGAGAAGGAAATGATCTGCATCCAATAGCAATTATCAGAGATTCAGAATGTGAATTGACAAACAGACAAATTATTTCTGAAGAAATGATAATTCCTTATGAACAATGCGTATACATTAGAAGTTTTTCTAGTTAACCCATTCCAAGTTTACGAAGCATACCTTGCATTTGTCTACCTTTAGATGCTTTCATCATTGTTTTTGAGTTTTTGTAGTTTTTTATTAATTCTTTAACTTCATGCTCAGGCCAACCAGAACCACGTGCAATTCTTTTGATTCTAGATGAATTAAGTAAATCAGGATCAGCTTTTTCTTTTGTATTCATACTTTGGATGATATATCGCCATTTGTCCATTCTTTTTTCCATCACTTCAAGTTGATCTTCTTTTACCATTCCTGACAATCCAGGCATTGTTTCCATTAAACTTTGAAGAGAACCGACTTTGGTTACTTCTTCTAATTGATAAAAGAAATCTTCCATATTCATTTTACCACTTGTAATTCTTTTCATACGAACTTCATCTGCTTCATTACCAAGTCTTTTTGCAAGATCAAGTACAGCTTGAACATCACCCATACCTAAGAGTCTACCAACAAATCTAGTAGGTGAAAATTGTTCTAGATCATCAATTCGTTCACCAGTTCCAACATACATTACTTGCGCACCAGTTGCCGCAGATGCCGCTAAAGCTCCACCACCTTTTGCTGAACTATCAAGTTTAGTGATTACTATGCCTCCAACAGGAACAATTTTGTTAAATGCCTCTGCTTGAGAAAAACACTGTTGACCAATTGTACCATCAATAATTAATAATGCTAAATCAGGATTAGATACTTTAGAAATTTCAGTCATTTCATCTAAAAGATCTTTTTCTTCTTTATGACGTCCAGCGGTATCAATCAATACTACATCTACATTTGAATTTTCAAAATGTTTCAAACCGTTTTTGACTATTTGAGCAGAATCTTTGTTATTTTCTTCACCGTAAACTTCAACATTAGATTTTTCACAATTTGTTCTTAATTGAACCAATGCACCAGGTCTATAGGTATCAGCACCAATTGCACCAACACGGTATCCTTGTTTGGTAAGAAATTTTGCTAGTTTTGAGGATACAGTAGTTTTACCGCTTCCTTGAATTCCAAGCATCAAAACTTTGTTAATTTTTCCAGATTTGAAGTGAAACTCAGTATCATTTCCTAATAATTTGGATAATTCATCGTACAGGATTTTTACAATATGATCTTTTCTCGATAATCCAGGTGGTGGAGTTTCGTTGATGCAACGTTCTTGAAGATTTTTTGTAATTTCAAGAACTAATTTCACATTTACATCAGATTGTAAAAGCGAACGTTGTACATCCTTTGCTAATTCTTTAATTAATTCTTCGTCGATTCCAGAAGAGCTAACAATTTTTTTAATTGCGGTTCGTAGACCATCTTTCAGATTATCAAGCATTATCTTTTAATTTTGCCTCCAATATTTCAAATCTTCCCCTATAACCATCCCATTCAGTACTTGAATCTTGAATAAATAATGATTTTTCAAATAAAGGACAATTTATTACAAAAGTTTCAGCCTCACCCCCTTCAAAATTAAGATTAAATCCAAATTTTTTTTGTAATTTTTTGAGATCTTCTAATCCATTTTTATCAATTATTTTTCCAAGCCAAGAATCATTCAAACCATCAGAACTCACACTAGAAATAATATATTCAAAATTTTCTTCCAATAATTCTTTCATGTAAGATTCAGGTTTTTTATTCCATAAAGGCGATAAAATTTCTAAATTATTTTTTTTGCAGATTAAGGAAAAATTATCCTTTTGGTATTTACTGAGAATACCACCATGTACGATCCCTTCAATAGAATAATTTTCTTTTGCAATAGTAATCAATTTGTCAAGTTTTTGAGATTCAGCCTTAGCATCAGTGGATGAAATTTCTTCGACTAGTTGAGGTATTTTCATAGATTCAGATTGTAAAGAAGTGAATTTTATGTTTGGGTGGTGTAGTAAGTGGCTTTCATTAGAATGGGGATATAATGTTAATAATACATCAACTGAATGAAATAATTTTTTTGCAAGATAAATTGCATATGTGCTATCTTTTCCACCAGAAAATAATGCAGCTAATTTCATTTTAAAATAAAAAATAGGATGCCTCAATACTCATAATCTTCATCAGAAATCAGTTGGCTTTTCCAATCATCATTAGCATCCAATTTAGGATGTTTTAATTCGCATGATTTTAGTTCTTCCCATAACATTCCAATATTCAATATCTTGCCCTTGTTCTAATTTTCCGTCAACTTCTTCGTCAACCATCTGAATGTCAACGGTTTCAAACGTCTCTCCATCCATAACTTGGATTTCAGAACCAGTCATTGAAATGATTTGGCCAACTCGTTTATCGATAAGTGGTACATGAATTTGCATACTTACAGGACCTACATGTGGACGTTTTGCACCATCAAAAACACCCACTCCAACAATTCGTGCTTTTGCTGCACCATGTTTTCCAGGTTTACTTGTATCATATTCAGATATTCTACATGGCTCACCAGTAGGTTGATCACCAACAGGCAATAAGATGTAAGAACCAATTTTTAATGATCCTAGATCAGAAGGTTTGCTCATAACAAAATAATTTCTGAGGGGTATTTACCTTTTTTTATTTCATTGTTTCAAGAATTGAGAGACTTACAAGATTATTCATAACAATTCCTTTTCTACAAATATCACGTCTAGTTTGTTCACAATATTTGTTATCACTTTGATGACTCTTGTCACTTGAAATTTCCAACATTACAATATGATCGCTATATGGAAATGCGAATTTTGGAGATTCTTTAGATAATAATTTCATATTTCCAAATCCAGCACGATATACTTTTTCTCGTCTAGCAACATGTGCAGATACATCTCTAAGATCTTCTTTTGAATCACCATATTCCAGATAATAAATTGAAACAAAATTTGTTTTTTCAATTAGTGGTCTTTCAAATATAGTATCGTCTATTTTAAAGAGAAATGACGGCTTGTCTGTATCTTGAGAGAGGATTTCTTTTGAAATTTTTTCATGATTTTTGAATTTTGCCAATATGTAATGATTTGATGAGGTCAAAAAGTACGGTTTGCTATCTTCAGAAAAGGTAGCAGTAACAAAATATAGAGATTCTATATTTTTGGATGAAACCCAACTATCCTTGAGTTCTATTGAATCATGATCATGAAGGTATGGTGCACAGACATAACCACTAGAGGTTTGAGAATTATTACTCATGAATCTCAAAATTAATGAAAGTAATTAAATTTGTTCAAAAAGGCTCAAAACTAATAATTAATAAATAAAAAAAATATCAAAAAAGATGTCCCCACTTAGCTCAGCCTGGTAGAGCTTCCGACTGTAGTTGTCGGCTTAGGGCTGAATAACAGTAGTCTACTAGGCATACAGAAATCGGGTTGTCGAAGGCTCAAATCCTTCAGTGGGGACCATAATTTTTAATTAAGGATTAATTACTGCTCGTCCCAAAATTTTTCTATTTTTTAGATCATCTAAAGCACCAGTTGCTTCATCTAAAGTATAATGTTTTGATACAATTGGATTGATAACACCTTTTTTGGCAAGTTCAATTAATTCGACCATGTCTTTGTAGTTTCCAGTATAAGCACCCTGGATTGTTATTGCCTTTAACGGCACAGATACTAAAGGCAATTCTACAGAACCACCAAACAAACCAACTAAAATTATATTTCCACGTTTTCTAATTACAGATAGATCCAGTTTTACAGTTGGCGGTGCATTTACAAAGTCAATTATACTATCAACACCTTTTTCATTACAAATAGACATTATTTTTTGTGATGCATTACTTTCTTTTGTATTAACTGTGTCAGTTGCACCTAATTCTTTTGCAGTCTTTAATTTTTCATCATCAAGATCTGCACAAATAATTTTACATTTTGCCATATGGCTTGCTATCTGAACACCCATCAAACCCAGACCACCTGCACCAACAATTAAAATTGATTCAGGATTATTTACTAATGCTTTTTTGACTGCAGTGTAAGCAGTTAATCCAGAACATGCTAATGATGATGCGGAATCTGGATTAACATCTCCGATGTTTGCTAGGAATTTATAATCAGGAACAATAACTTTCTCTGCATACCCACCATCTTGAAAGACACCTAATGATTTTGGGGTTTCACAGAGATTTGTGTCACCTTTTTTACAAGTTGAACATGCATCACATCCAATCCAAGGATAAACTAAAACTGTATCGCCAATTTGTACATCTTTTACAGATTCACCAATTTTTTCAATATTGCCAACAACCTCATGACCAGGAGTTACAGGGAATTTTACACCTCTGTCTGTGACTTTCATAAATCCATCACCTGTATCGTATCCACCTTCCCAAAGATGCAAATCACTATGACAAACACCAGTGGAGACTACTTTGAGTAGCACTTGTGTTCCAGTAGGGTCAGAAATTTCAACTTGATTTAGTTCTAATGGCTTATCTGGCTCCATAATCC
The DNA here is from genome assembly GCA_028345575.1 of Candidatus Nitrosopelagicus sp. Lineage (GTDB taxonomy): Archaea > Thermoproteota > Nitrososphaeria > Nitrososphaerales > Nitrosopumilaceae > Nitrosopelagicus. Next base: position 37,283 of record JAOMDR010000003.1, on the reverse strand, counting down.
GTGCGGCTTTCACAAAATGGATTTTTCATTTTATAATATAAGAGTTGACTGATGATGAAAAGAAAATAGAGTCGATAGATATTATTCAATTAGAATGTGAGGAGTTTGTGAGTCAGGAAGAAACAAAATCACTTATCTCTAAAGTTCCAATTAACGTATTATTTAATCCAGAAGGAATTCAAAAAAGAGACGTTTGGGACATAGATCTTATTCAGATTTTATCAATGTTATTAAAAATTCTAGAAAAAACAGACAAAAAAGATCTTAGAGTAGCAGGAATGGCGGCATTGTCATCATCTTTAATTTACAAATTAAAAGTTGAGAGTATCTTCGCATTACAAAAAGCAGCCATGGAGAAAAAACCACTACGTCAAAGAACTGACGTAGATATAGATATTCTTGAGTTTCCATATAGACATGAATCAACTTATCCTGTTAGTTTAGATGAATTATTGGATTTGCTTGAAAACCTAATTGGAACAATTGCAAATCCAAGAGAACGAAAAGGCAATAAATTAAGATTTGAACCAATTGAACCACCAGATTTTAAGAAGATTTTCAATAATCTTGAGAATATTATAGGAGAATACCAAGACTTAGTATTAAGAAAACTTCAAGCAAATGGCTCACTTTTACTTGAAAAAATTGTGGAAGAATTAGATACAACAGATTCCATTAGATGCTTTTTTGCAATCTTATTTTTGGCAAGAGATGAAAAAATAGACATTCTGCAAGAAGAAGGAGAAGAAGAGATTAGGGTCACCCTAATCAAATAATAATTTACAATTTGATCAACGATATGAAAAGGATGATTTTAAGTCAATTTCAAGAGAGAGGTAATCATGGTCAAGGTTGATAATGACAATGAAGCAACTGCACGAATAGAAGCTGCGCTATATTCTGCAGGAAGACCTCTAAGTATAGAAGATATTATTAGAGCATCAGGAACAGAATCAAGGGTAAAAACACTGAATTTACTTACAAAACTAATCCAAAAAACAAAATCATCCTTCAAAGCAATTGAGATTACAAATTTGCCAGATGGCTCATATGTCTTCCAACTGAAACCAGAATACAGTTCAACGATTGGAAGAAAATATGCATCGAGACCAATGTTAGCCAGAGCAACTCAAAAAACATTATCTTACATTGCATACGAACAACCAATTTCCAGTAAACAGCTAGTAGAAGTCAGAGGTACAGGAGTTTACTCACATTTGAAAGAACTAACACAACTTGATTTCATAGAACATCAGACTGTTGGAAGATACAAAATTTTTACAACAACTGAGAAATTTAAGAAATATTTTGGAATTCAAGGGGATGATGATACGTTGAGACAAAAATTATTCAAAAAAGTACGTACAAGAAATACCATGCCGAGTACGGTCAACTAGAATAATACACGTAAAAATTCTCAATTCTTGCGTTTTGTATAAATTAGAGTAATTCAAAAACATTCCATGAAGAAATCTGTAGAGAATCTTAAGACTAGTAAAATCACTGGAGGTCTTAGACACCCATTAAAAACTAGACAAAAATTTGAAACTGACAGATACCCAAACGAAGCTGAAATGGGCGAAGAACAACAAACTGTAACAAGAAAGACTAGAGGGAATAATAGAAAAACAGGTTTGAAGATTGCAAGTTTTGTGAATTTAGTAATGGGAGATTCTAAAGTAAAGAAATCAAAGATTATCAAAGTTTTAGAAAATCAAACAAACAACGATTACCAAAGACGTGGAATTATTACAAAAGGTGCAATTGTTGAGACAGAAGATGGAAAATGTAGGATTGTATCAAGACCAGGTCAGAGCGGAACCGTTAGTGGAATTTTAGTAAAGTAGAGATATGAAAGATTACGAACATGTCGTAATCTGGCTTGATTATTTTAACAAGACATTACCACGTAACAAAGGCAGAAGATTATCAAAAGAAAAATGTGTTTTTGACCCATCATTAAAAGAATTAATTGATGCATCAAATGCTGCAGGTTTACAACCAAATGAAACTGAAGAACAAGTAAGATTTCCAAAAAGACCATACGTTAGGTCAGGTTACATTGTTCTGCCAAAAACAGAAAAAAAGACAACAATACTTGAAAAAATTTCTCAAAAACTGGTTTCCAAACGAGCAAAACAATCAAAGAAGTAACGAAAATAGCTACAAACTAAAGTTTTGTTGACAGAACTCAATGAAAACTATCAAAACGTATGAATTGTAATTGCAGGAGGTAGGTGAAGTTATGCACTTAGCCAATAGTGGCAGAGTCATTGTACGACTCAACTCAGAGGTACCTGAAGGTCAAATTCTTTGTGATAGCAATAATCAAAAAATTGCAAAAGTTACAGAGTTAATTGGACCAGTATCAAGTCCCTTTGCGTCAGCCATACCATTAACAAATAACTTGAAAAAAATTAATGGAAAAAAAGTTTTTGCCCTTGATCAAGCTCCTGCAAAGAAAAAAAGCAGGAGAAAATATAGATGAGTACAGTAGAAATACAATCTTGCTGTAATGAATGTAAATCTCCAGTAGTAGATGACATTCATAATGGTGAGAGAATTTGTTCCGGATGCGGCATTGTCGTTGATGAACAAATGGCTGATATGGGTCCAGAAACAAAAACATCCAATCTTGAAGATAAGATGAGATTGGCAAGAGCAACTGGACAAACAACACTTGCACAACATGATATGGGAATTGCTACCGACATCTCAATTTCATCCACAGATTTCAGTGGTAAAAAACTCTCAAGTACAGTTTCCAATCAAATGCAAAATCTAAGAAAATGGCAACAAAGAGTTCGTGTTACATCTCCACGTGAGAGACGATTGACTAACGTTTTAGGAAAAATTTCTGAAACTTGTGTTAGTTGTAATCTTCCAAAAAACGTGGTTGAGACAGCATCCATGATTTATCGTAGCCTAGATGGAAAAAATATAGAGGTTAAGGGTAAATCAGTCATAAGCATTACTGTCGCAGTAGTGTATATGGCATGCAAACAATGCGGAATAGTCAGATCATTAGATGAAATTTGTAAAAATGTTTGTGCACCAAAAGATGTAAAAGCAAAAACAAAGTTAGCTGCAAAATACTACAGAAATCTTGTTTTAGAGATAGGAAATGTTGTAACTCCAGTAGTTACCATGGACAAATATATCTCAAAGATCGCAAATCTAACTAAAACAGATGTAAGAGTTGAGCGACTTGCTTTAGAGATTGCTGCAAAAACAGAAACAAAGAATATTACAGATGGCAAGGCTCCAAACGGAATAGCCTCAGCATATCTGTATGTATCTTCAGTATTGTTAGGACAAAATGTTCTTCAAAGAGACGTATCTTCAGTTTCGGGCATCACAGAAGTAACAATCAGAAATAGAGTCAAAGAGATTCTTTCAACACATAAGATGACTTTGACATTAAGACCTATTTTAGCCAAAAAATAATCCCCCCCTTTTCTTCTTTATTTTACATTAGGATTAGCTAAAATTCGTCGAGATTATATACGAAGATCAAAAAATAAACTCAATGGCAGTATTAGAAATAAAGGATTTACATGTTACAAGAGAAGGTAAAGAAATTCTCAAAGGAGTGAATTTGAAAACAGGTCCGGGAGAGGTTCATGCAATTATGGGTCCTAACGGTTCTGGAAAAAGTACATTATCATACACACTCTTAGCACATCCAAAATATGAGGTTACCAAAGGAGACATACTTCTAGATGGCGAAAGTATTCTAGAATTAACAGCTGATGAAAGAGCAAAAAAAGGATTATTTTTAGGATTTCAATATCCAACAGAAGTTTCAGGAGTAGGTTTCTCACATTTTCTTAGAACATCTTACAATGCGCTCAGTAAAGCAATGAAAGGAGAAGATAGAGAAGTATTCATTACAGTAAGAGAATTTCAAAACTATCTTAAAGAAAATATCAATTCTGTGGGATTAAAAGAAGAATTTCTTTCAAGATATTTGAATGAAGGTTTTTCAGGTGGAGAGAAAAAACGTGCAGAAGTATTACAAATGGCAGTTTTAAAACCAAAAATTTCAATTTTAGATGAACCAGATTCTGGATTAGATATTGACGCAGTACAATCAGTTGCAAAAGCAATTAGTCAAGTATCAGATAAAGATTCAACAACAATTGTAATTACACATTATGCAAGAATTCTAAATTTCTTAGATAGATTGGATCACGTTCATGTATTTGCAGATGGTAGAGTTTTAAAAAGTGGAGATGCATCTCTTGCACAAGAACTTGAAAAACGTGGTTATGATTGGGTTTTAGAAGAAGCCAAACAATAGAGTTAGAAATTATTTTAAATATTAGGCAACAAATGAGTGAACATGTCTGAGGAAAATAAAAGATATTATTTTAATTTCTCATTTTTCAAAATAGATCCAAAATGGAGATGGATGGCAGATTTAGCAAAAGAAGAATCAGCAAAAGAGTTAGAAAATATTTTAGAAAATGCTCCAGTGAAAACTAGAACTTATTCTACATTAGGATTAAGAGATGATGCTGATTTTTTAATTTGGTTCATGTCTGAATCAATAGAGGACATTCAAGAAACAATTTCAAAAATATATCTGACAGTTGTTGGGAAATACATTATACCATCTATAGTATATTTTTCATCAACACGTCCATCAATATATGCACAAACAGATAGAATTCATTCATTTGTAGGAGGGTTAGAGGCAAAAAAATATGCAGTTGTTTATCCTTTTTTGAAAACAAGAGAATGGTATCTTCTTCCTCTTGAACAACGAAAGATGATGATGGATGAACACATCAAAGTTAGTCAAAAGTATCCACAAGTAGAACTGAACACAACATATTCCTTCGGCATACATGACCAAGATTTCATGTTAGCATTTGAATCAGATGATCTAAATATTTTCCAAGATATGATTATGGAACTTAGAGGTACCAAGGTTTCAGCATTTGTCAAAGAAGACACACCAATGATAGTCTGTGTGAAAAAAGATATAGTTCCTATAATTACGAGTCTTGGATGATGGAGGGATTAAAAGAATGGGCTACAGTTGTAAAAGCTCTAGAACAAGGAAAACAAACTGTAATTTTGAGAAAAGGTGGAATTTTAGAAACAGCATCTGGATTTAATGTTGAATCTAAAAAATTTTTTTTATTTCCAACATGGGAACATCAAGAGACAAAACATGTGAAACCTGAGTTTCATGATTTCTTAAATCAAGTATTAAACAAAAAACCAGATGAAGGATTTAACAAAATTTCGTCATATGCAGAAGTTTTGTTTGAAAAAGATATAGTATCTAATGATGTAATTAATGAATTATCATCATTTCATGTTTGGAGCGATTCATACATTCAAGAAAGAAGAAATTGGAAACCAGAAAAACCAATGAAAGCAGTATTCTTAAAAACAATAAAAATTCCAGAATTCAATTTACCGTTAAAATCAGAATTTTCAGGATGCAAATCTTGGATAGAATTAAATTCTAATTTTCAAGAAGGTGAATCGGCTTTGAAAGATAATGAAATTGATGCAAAATTACAAAAATTCAAGGAGATTGTTAAATGAAATATAACAAATTAGGAAAAAGCGGGATAGAAGTTTCTGAGATTGGATTTGGAGCATGGACTATTGCATTGAATTGGTGGGGAAAAGAAATTGATGAAGATGAAGCTAAAAGAATGTTAAAAAAAGCATATGATTGTGGGATAAATTTCTTCGAAACAGGAGACATGTACGGAAAAGGTAAGAGTGAACGATTGATTGGAGAAACTTTCAAAGATATGAGAGATGAAGTCATAATTTCAACAAAATATGGTTATGATTTTGAACAAGTTAAACAAATTGGACATACAGAATTACCACAACAATTTGATGAAGAGTTTACACGTAAAGCATTGAACAATAGTTTGGATAGATTGAAAACAGATTATGTCGACATGTATGGATTACATAATCCAAAAATGCATCACATTAAGGATAATTCTATTTTTAATACATTGGATAGTATGATTGAAGAAGAAAAAATAAGAACATATCAGATTGCCTTAGGACCTGCAATAGGATGGACAAAAGAAGGATTAGAATCGATGAAAAGAAAAAATGTGACTGCAGTTCAAACTGTCTTTAATATTTTAGAACAAACACCCGGAAACGAATTATTAAATTCAGGTATAGAAAATGATGTAGGAATTCTAGTTAGAGTTCCAGATGCATCAGGGATTTTAACCGGAAAAGTAAATGCGGATACAAAGATTGATGAAAAAGATCATCGTTCTGTGAGAAAAGGCGAATGGATTAAGGCTTCATTGAAAAAAGTTGAAGAATTAAGACCAATTGCCGATAGAAATGGATTGACCATTAAAGAATTAGCAATTAAATTCATCTTATCAAAACAAGGGATTTCTTCAGTTTTTCCAACAGTAATTAGTGAAGAAGAGATTCAGACATTTTCAGATATGGCAGATGGAAAATATCTGAATAATTCAGATATGAAAGAGATTGACCAATTGTATACAAAATGGTGGTCAGAAAATCCATATGAATTAAAAGCTACCCAGATTGCATAATACGGAATTTGATGAATCAATTCTCATTAAGATTTAATTGTAGATAATAGAACATCACTATGATGAAGTCATATTCAATTTTAGTTTTTTCGTTGTTATTGATTTCATCAATTATTTTTGTATCAAATTTTGAGACTAGTTTTGCGGATGAAGTCATTGCCACAAGTACAGGTTTTGAACATTCAACTATACTTGAATTAAAAAATAGTAGAGGGAATACTGCAGATATCGATACAGTAAGGATTTGGTTAAGTGGAGATAATGAATTCAAATCTTTCAAAACTGAAGAAGGATGGATGGGCAAAAATACACCTCAAGGAGTGATTATTTTCACATCTCAAAATGAGATATCTCCTGGTCAATCTGTCAAATTTGGAATTAAAACTGTAGAAAATAATCCAGTGATAAATTGGAAGGCATTAGATTCAAGCGGTGAAATAATTAGTTCTGCAAGTACAACAATTACAAATTCAGGAATATCTCAAGATAAACCTGAATTAAATCAACCAAAAATTGTTACAATAAAAGAAAACTCAAACTTCAGATTCATTCCAGAAAAACCAGCATCAAATTCTGACTTTAGAGTGGTAGGGGAAGAGTTTGTTCCAAATCAAACACTTGATTTCTATATTTCAGATAAATTACAAAAATCAATTAAAGTTGATGAAGACGGAAAAATATTATTCACTGCAAAAGTACCAGTTATTCTAAATGATGAAAGGACGGAATTTATTTTACGAGATTCTGGTGGAAATGAAAAAAGTCTCAGTATTAGAATTCCACAATTGGAAAACAGAGAGATTGCAGATGTCATAAAATTATCACTTGGCAATACACCACAAGAAGTAAAACGTGGGGATGTAATTACACTTGAAGGAATGTCAACGCCAAATACAACATTGACAATTACATCAAAAGATACGAATGGGGATATTCTTGCCATAGACACCATTCAAGTAAGATTTGATGGGAAATGGACTTATGATAATTTGTTTGCTCCAGACTTAGATTTAGGAATAATTTCCATTGAGATCGATGATGGTAAAAGTAAGGCATTAAGGAATATCGAAGTGATTAGTGCAAAACTAATCAATCTAGCAAGTACAGAAACAAGTATTGAAGCAGGTGACATTGTTGTCTTTGAAGGTAGTGCAATTCCAAATCAAGAAATGTCAGTAATTATTGAAGATTCGATAGGTACAGAAATTTTTTCTAGAACTGTATCTGTTTCAGAATCAGGAATTGTTAATTTTAATGTAGAAATACCAAGAGGTTCAGTTGAAGGTACTTACATCATATCAGCATTCCAAGGAGATGAATCAGGCGTTGCAGTATTTGGTGTTGGTCAAGAACCAGAACCAATTTTAATTGTTAGACCGATAAAGTTGAATTTTTCAGGAGTGGAAGAAATCAATATTGAAATTCAAGGTCCAGCTAATGCACAAGTTGCAATTATTTTGATTGATGCAGCAGATAGAGAAAAATTTTCAGACACATTGAATTTAGGACCTGATGGAAAAGAAATGTACAAAATTAAATCAGGGGAATTACCTACAGGCGCATATACATTAAATGCAAAAAGAGGTGAGAGTACAGGTTCAACAGTATTTACTATAGGATTATCCACAGGTTCAGGTGCAATTTCAATTCAGACAACCAGAGACGAATATAAACAAGGAGAGCAGATTTTGATTCTCGGTAATACCGGTGCAATCAATATATTATTAGATATTACAATTAGTGATCCAGATGGAAAAGTAATTAAAAAAATTGAAACATTCTCAGATAGATTTGGAGTATTCAAAGTAGATAATTTTAGAATCCCATTAGATGGAGAGTTAGGAACTTGGACAGTTAATGCAAAGAGTGGCGGAAATTTTAAAAATGTTGAATTTTCAGTTTCTGGAGAAAATAAAGAATTAGTAATATTCACAGATAAGAATAATTATAGTACAAATGAATTAATGGACATTTCAGGTTCAGGAGCAAGATTGTCTGCAACAGTTACAATTAAGATGTTTGACCTAAATGGAGTCAAAATAGATGAGCTGAATATTACTGCAAAAAGTAATGGAGAGTACCTGACAATATGGCAGATTCCAGCAGATTTGGAAATCGGAGAATATGAGATGACTGCAGATGACGGCGCATCGAATACATCCGTAAAATTCACCATCAATTGATCAACTAACGGTTTTTATTTCTCAATTTTTCGTGTAAGTTTATGAATCTAAAAGATAAGATTGCAGATTATCCAAATTTTCCTAAAAAAGGAATTTTGTTTAGAGATTTTTCACCAATCTTAGGTGACCCATCAGCACTATCATTTATGGTAGAGGAATTTTCAAAGAAATTTCATCCTAATGACGTAGATGTTTTTGCAGGAATTGAATCCAGAGGATTCATTATAGCATGTGCACTGGCATTGAAATACAACAAAGGAATGATCCTTGTACGAAAGGCAGGAAAATTACCTGGTAAAATTGTTAAGACATCATATACGCTAGAGTATGGTAAAGCGACATTGGAAGTTCAGAAAGATGTCATTCAAGAAGGACAGCGAGTTCTCATTTGTGACGATTTACTTGCAACAGGTGGAACTGCTAAAGCAGCTGCAAAATTAATTGAAAAAATTGATGGTACAGTGGTAGGATTTGCATTCATTATAGAATTACTTGATCTTAAAGGACGAGAAAAGATTAAAGAATATAGATCAGAATCATTGGTGGAATATTAATGGAAGAGTCTGCAGAAATTGGAATTTTTGGCGGTACAGGAATTTATGATTCAGGATTATTAAAAGAACCAAGAGAAATTTCAATAGACACACCATACGGAAAACCTTCAGATTCAATAACAATTGGTGAGTTTAACGGAAGAAAAATTGCATTTTTACCAAGACACGGAAAAAAACATACAGTTCCGCCACACATGATAAATTATAGAGCAAATATTTGGGCATTCAAAGAATTAGGTGTAAAAAGAATCATCGCTCCATCAGCAGTGGGAAGTTTAAAAGAAGAGTTCGCTCCACGCGATTTTGCATTACCAACACAATTTTTAGATTTTACAAAATCAAGAAAAGGTTCATTTTCTGAAGATGGAAGAGTGATACATATTTCAGTTGCAGATCCATTCTGTCCAGAATTACAAAATGCAATTTTGGATGTAGCGAGCGAACAAGAACTAAAAATTCACAAGGAAGCAACCTATGTCTGTATCGAAGGACCAAGATTTTCAACCAAAGCAGAATCAAAATTTTATAAAAGTACAGGAGCAGAGATTATAGGCATGACACTTGTTCCTGAATGTCAATTAGCAAGAGAAGCACAAATTTGTTATGCATCAATTTCAACAGTAACCGATTATGATGTATGGGCAGAAAAACCTGTTACTGCAAAAGAAGTTATTGAAACACTATCAAAAAATGTTGAATTAACAAAAAAACTTCTCACTGTATTAATTGATAAGATTCCAGTTTCAAAATCATGTTCGTGTGAAAAGGCATTAGAAGAAGCAGAATTTTAATCGTCAGCAAAAGATTCTCTTTGTAATCCTTCAGGAAGAGTAAGATCACCTTGAATTAGATTTTTTTGTAGAGTATCAATTACGACATCAAGATCATAGCCCAAGTCTTTGATGTTTTTTTCAACATCATCAGAAAGTTTTACGCCTATATTTTGGCCTCCAATTCTTCCAAATGCAATTCCAGTGAAAGGAAATGAATTTTCATCTACAATAAAATTACCAACAATTTTTGCAGCCATTTGAGTACCAGTAATTTCTTGAACGTTAACAGTAATTTTCAAGATTAAATTTCAACTGCAGTGTGTATATGATCTAATACAAGAAAACTTGAATGAAAATCATCTACAATTTTAAAATCTTGAATTTTTAGGTCAATGAGTTTTTCATCAGATGTTTCAAATTTTATCATTCCAGTTTCTTTTAATTTAACTAATTTCCATTTGTCTTTTCCTTTCTGCAATTTACTTACAACAACAGCCCATTTTTCATTATCTTCAATTCGTGGCATTCCAACAATATCCGAAATAGAATCAATTCCTAATGTTTTTTCTTCACAAAATGCTTTCATGCATGCAGCACATCTCCAAACATCAACTGATCCGATTGTTCTTTCATCAATGTTGATGTTTACAGGAGCAAGATAAGTTATCTGAGGATTATTACAACATTTGTAAATTTCAGGAGCTTTTGGTTTGTCTTCAGAGTCACCTAGAGTTTTTCTAGTATAACTTTGAGGTTTTCCAGAAGGAGCATCAGATTCACTCATATTTTTTCATTTTATTTGTTATATTTAGTCCTTGCATCATCATAAGATACTTCCAATGCAACACCAATGTTATCGATGTTCAAGTTTTTCTTAAATTCTTTTTGTTCTCGTTCGCACATTTTTCTATACATATTGACTGCAGTAAATCTAGGATGCATTGCCTCAAACTCATCATTAGGCATATCAATGAATCCTCCTAACTCTACTAGTTTTTTTGAGTTTTGAGTTGCATCATCAAGAGAGATATTTAGATCACTTGAAATTTTAGACGTATTCATTTTGCCATGAATTACAATATGTAAGAAAATTTTTGCTTGAATTTCTGTTAATTTTATTTCAGATACTAGAGTTTTAATTATTTGTGAAAGATTCATTTTATTAATTATAATTCAAAATCATCTTTTGGTTTTTTAACAAATTTTTTAGTTACAATTTTAAATGAAATGCCCAATGTGATAAAATTAGTAATCAATCCAGCAACACCACCAAAAATTAGATCATTCGTTATAGTCCATATAACAAAAAATACAATTAATGTAGGAACAGCGATAATTATTGCAACTAACGAACCTTTAGTGATTAGATCCTTCGATGTTACTTTTTTTGCTGGGTTATCAGTCAACAGTTTCAGATGGGATTCTGCCTATAAAAATCAAAGATGCTTTATATTTGGTAAAACTAATTTTTGTGTATTGAGTAAATATGCAAATGCGACACAACCAACTGAAAAATCGCTAAATTATGTAATACCTATAATTTTACTAGTTTTTTTTGGATTAGTGTATGCAATGTCATTACGAGCAGATAATGGATTTGTTAGTTTCATATTAATCGGAATCGCTCTAGTGACAATAGTTTACTGGACTAAAGTAATTAAAAAAATGGTCATTACTCAAAAACCGAAATTTACTGCAAGAGAACAAGAAACCAAAAACTGGGTATATGATTTAATCAAAGGAGATAACGAAACAGTTTTTGTTGCAGAAGTTCCAGGACCAGAAGACAAAATTGCCGTCAGATTAATTGATGGTATTTTATACATCAGAGGATCACAAGGATTTTCAAAAGAAGTCCAAATCGAAGGACCAAAAGAAATGGAAATTGGTGATTTCAAATATAGAAATGGTGTATTAACATTAAGAATTAAAACATCAGAAGCTCTTTGATTCTTCTAATTTTTTTGGCAGATACTTCTCAGTGATATTATTAAGACCATATTTAGAAAATGCCTCCAGTTCTGCTTTTCTCTTAATCTTTATGAACACTTCAAGTTCTCTTTTCCATAATCCTTCTTGATATCTAGGATCTTTCAATAAATCATAGCAACGTTTGATATCAGATTCAGTCATTGGTATTGTGGGAAGTTTGAATTTATCAATATCTGTAGCCCATACACCCATCCATTTTGCATCCGGCACAGTTAATCCTTTTAGATGAGCTGCGTTTGCAGAACCAGATTTTATAACCATTGCAATGTGTTCACCATACACATCGCCGTCAGTTAAAATTACAACAGGCAAACCCATTTCATCATGCAATCGTTTTAACAAAGTACGAGTTGAACGAGGAGCTTGACCTCCAGTATTGATAATTATTGATTTGAATTTTTTATCAACTTGTTCTTCTACAAATCTAGTGAACAAACCACCTTTTTCTATAGCAATTACAAGTTCAGCACTTGTATCAACCAACTCCGCAGAAGTCATGCTTGGACCAATTGCATATCCATCAGGATGACTAGAAAGATTTTGTGTTTTTCCTTCATATCCAGGAATTGTGTATTCAATTGTCAAGTCACCAAAAATACTACTTCTTTCTTCAGGAAATACATAGAAATCCTCTCTAGGTTGAGACAAAACAGCTTCCAGATCAACTATGATGTTATCAGATTCACCTTGGTCTTCAAAATCCACAGCAAATGCTTGAGAAGAATAGTAAACATCTCGAAGAGTAGATGATTTTTTTTCATGTGTTAATTTGTTAGCGAAAAATGCAAGCCACAATAATTGAGTGAATGAACGTAATTGTGAGCTATTTCTTGAACTTCTTAAGGAAGTATTAGTTCCAAGTACATACTGCCTTAATTTTTTATCATAAATGATATTGCTGATGGAACGATTCGGGATCGAGAATTTTGGAAATTCACCATTTTCAAGATCTTCATACACTTGAGCACCATGTTTTTTGAGAAGACTAATCAAATTTTTTGATTTATCGATTTTATCTTTTTTAGTCTGTTTTTTGGTTTCTTTTTTAGTCTGTTTTTTAACCATTCTTTTTTACCTCTTCTAGTGATCCTTCTGAATTAGTCAATGCAGTTTCTTCTTTTATCATTTCTTTATAGTTTGGTTCTTTTTTGTTTCCAGATAATTCAGTACAAAATTGTGCTACAAGTGGCAGATATTTAGAATACAGATTTGCACGTTTTTTTGCCATTTCTGCTTGGCCTTTTTTAGACATATATCCAGAAAGTTTTCTTGATAAAAATTGAAGTGCCAATCTGAGTTCTTTTTCAATTTCAGGTCTGTCTGCAACATTTTCTTTTCCTACTGTTTTGTATGGTACCCTAGTTGAACAAATATGAGAAACAATAATCATAGGTGCAGAATCATTTTTCACTTTATAACGATTCCAATCAGTATCTTTTACAACCTTTAGTACAACATCACTACCTTCATCGTATAACAATGGAATTCTATTTGCAAATCTGTATACAGTAGTACCACGTGTTTCAATTTTACCTCCATATGCAATTCCCATTTCTATAACAAATGGAAATCCAGAATATGCGGATGCAGTTCTTTGAACTACGGCCATGAAATCAGGTTCAAATCGTCTTTCAATTCCTTTTTCAAGTGGACCATCACCAAGCGGTGCTAAGCATGTAGGATCAGGAGATCTAAATCCTTCATATGTTTGCAATGCATCACTTAATTTTACTAATTCTTGGTCAGTCATATTTCCAACTCTAGTTTCGGGTTTAAACTTGGCAAATTTACAAAATTCTAATGCAGCAGTTGGTCCTACTCTTTGAAATCTTTTTGATAAAAAGTGGGTAAGAGATTCACCTTGAACAGTATTTGCTAATTGTTTATAGTAATGACTTTCAACATCCATTTCTGCTACAAGGGTTTGAGAAGTACTATAATCCCAATAAACTAATTTATTATTTCGAAGATCAACATCTTCAATTCTAATTCTTTGTAATTTTTCGAAATCCGCTTCAAGAAATGACATTAGAGATATCACAACACGCACAGGTCTGGAAAGTGATTTCCATTTCTTCTCGGTCTTTTTCATAATTTCATCATATGTGAATTTCTTTTTTGACATTCCAAGTTCTTTTCTAACTTTTTCAATCATTTTATCATCAACATTTGGTATTTGGTAATGTGTGTCAACAAGCATTCGACGGATTGTTTCAACATCAATTCCATAAGGATGAGGTGCAATGATTGTTGGTGCAGGTGGCATTGAACGAATGATTGCTTTATGATGAAATTTTTCACCTTTAGGATCATCAAAAGAGATTGTTGCATAGGGCGTAATCAAAGAAGTTTGATAAACATAATCACGAATTTTTGTACCTGCTTTGGAATAATCACCATCTAAACAAATACTTACACTTAATCCTTTTTCAGAACTAGGTGTTTCTTGTTTTTTTACTATGACAGGTTTATTTTTTTGAATATCTAGTAACATTTCAAAATCAAAACGAGTTTTTCCATCTGCATTACTTTTAACTTTTACAGATTTGTTTGTAGTAATTTGTCCATATAGTATAGCCATAGTTGCACCCAATCCAAACATTCCACGTGCTTGTTTAAGACCGAATTTTGAACCATACAAAACAGTTCCAAATGCTAGAGGGACGTGTTTTGAAGGAATTCCAGGACCATTGTCTTTTACAGTTAAGATGTATTGTTTTGGATCAGGTTTTTCCGGATCTACTGCTTTAATTGTCATATGGATATTAGGTAAGATTCCACTATGATCACATGCATCAAGTGAATTTTCTACAAATTCACGTACTGCAGTGTATAATGAACGAGTAGGATTACTAAATCCAGCAAGATCACGATTACGATAAAAAAACTCACTAGGAGAAATTTGATTGAATTGTTCGTTAGAAGACATCTTGATTTTCCCACAATAATGCTTTATCAGCTTTTTCACGTCTTCTAGCAGATTCTAATTTACTGTAAACTGGACCATGCATGCTCCCACTACAAAGTGAAGCGATTGCATCAACTGCTGGTCGTAATTGATTTGGTTCTCCAATTATTCCAACAGTTCTACCATAAACAGAAATTGTTGCACCAGTTAAATTTTCCATGTTTACTCTAGCAGTTCCATTTTCACCAATAATTCTTCCTTTAATTCGTTCAATTTGATCAGGAGATTTACCACCAAACTCACGTAAATCTATAACATGTAAACTATTTTCTCCACGTAAAAGTCGAAATGAATTTTCTGGAGAAAAACCTCTACCGATTGCTGAAACTATTTCAACAGATTTGAATGGACTAATGTTACCATCAATTTTATCACTAGTAATCATGACCTCACCAGTTTCACTATCAATATTCAAATTAACATGACATTTTTTTTCAATTTGACGTTTGGTGTTTCCAGATTTTCCTATAATAACACCAATTCTTTCAATGGGAATTCTAATTAATTTTTCAAAGCTCATTTTGTTATCCTTTCAAGAATATCAGCAGGGTTTTCTACTGTTAATCCTCGTTTTACAAAGAAGTTGGTTATGTTATTAATGTCTCTTTTCAAAAAATTCATTGTATTGGGGTGTGTTGTATCAACTGCAGATCCCAGATCAAACAATTTTAGACCATTTTTTGTTTTAAAAATATTATATTCCGAAAAATCACCATGTACCAATTTTGCTTTTTTGAATAAATCAGAAATTAGAGCAATTGATTGATGGTAGTCATTTTCATTAACTTCAGATTCTAATAGAGTATTCTCAGGTTTTCCATTCTTTCCCTCAAAATCCATTATCAGGATATTCTTTGATACATGTCTAGGCTTTACTACAGATATACCACAATCATAACATTTTGAAATATTTTGGAATTCTTTTCTAGCCCAGAGATAAACCAAATTTTTTGTTCCTTTTTTAATATTTGAAAATCTAGGATCACCCATAACATATTGACTCCTTTTTTTAAAATTAGATGTAGTAACCAAATAAATTTTTAATGCGATATCATTATCTTCAGGATCTTTTGCCCAGAATACTACAGATTCCTTCCCAGCTTTTACAACACCATTAACATAAGAAATTATTTTCGAGGTAATTAGATCATAGAGTTGCATGACAGTGATTTTATCTAAGACTTCATTGATCACTTTATTTTTTTTAAACCCATCATCTAATGTCTTCTTTTTCTTCTTTTGTTCAAGTTTAGATTTTATTTTTGATTCAATTTTTTTTTCAGAATTATTAGACATGTCTTATATTATATCTACAAATAAAAAATCATTTCTAAAATCAAAAGTCTTTTGGAATATGATCGTTATCTTTTAACCAGTCAACTTGAGGTAAAGTAAATCTCCAGACTATATCACCACGTTCATCTTCTTTAAAATCCCAAGGTGCAATTACCACCACATCATTATCTCTTATCCAAATTCTTCGTTTTAGTTTTCCTCTAATTCTTCCTCTTCTAGTAATATCATCTGTGCATTTTACAAGAACTTGATCACTTCCTAAAAGCTTGATTACTCTACCATACATTTCACCTTCTTCAGCTAGCCTAATTTCTTTTAAGGCACTTTCATTGAGTACTTTACGTTTTCCCACGCAAAAAATATGTAAATTTTGTATATAATTGTGGTGTTACATCTTGAATACTATTAAAAACGGTACACGGTCTATACGTCTAATACTTTTTTCAGAACCAATTCCCAGACTTATTGCAAGTGAAATTGTTTTTTCGCCAACCATATTGATAGAATTGCATTTTGTTAATAGATTTTTTGCTTCATGTTCATCAACGTCTCTTTCAGAATAATAATTTGAATTAATTTTGATTTTTGTGTTTCCATCATTAACGGTTTTACCTACTAATTCAGGGTCACAAATATTTAACATTAAATTTCCACTAGCGCTAATAACTTTTGTAGAAAAAAGCATTATGCGTATTTACCTTTAATTGTAGATTTTGCTCCACATGCCTCACAAATTAGAAAAGAGATTCGATTTTCTTTTTCCACTTTGGTATCGGGGCTTTGACATGTTGGACATTCAACATAATCTTTCAGATAAATTCCAAACAATCTAGTAAAATCATCCGGATCACGTTTACCAACAAAAATTGCTTTTTCACCTACACGGTCAGCAGGTACAGCAAATTCTTTTGATAAATATTGTAAAATGATGTTAGGCTCTCGTCTTAGTGCTTTTGGAAAGTCTGCAAAATTTCTAAGAATTGTTTTTTTTCCTTCCCAAGTAATATCGATTGGTGGTAACTCAAAACGTTTACCAGATGAAGATGTGTTTGAAATATTTTTTTCAATTCTTTTAAGTAAATTCTCATAGTCAGACTTTGTCATAACTAACAGTTGTTCAAATCCCCTATATGGGTTTAGTTAGAAAAAGGAAAGGAGAGTCTAAGGTTTACCTATTCGGAAAACTTTAGTTCCGCATTCGCCACACACGCCTTTTACAGCTGGACGTCCATTTTTCAATTTAGTCTCTTCTGGGTTTTGAATTTCTCTTTTTTGTCTGCATTTTACGCAATATGCTTCAGTCATATATCAAACCCAAAACAATCTTCTATTTGAAAAGAGAATGTGAATATTATTTCACTTTAGGCTAGACGTGAGGGATCTTTTTTATTAACTAATTTTGAAAATTTTATTAATTTGATTAAAAATCTTGAATTTTTTTAAAAAATGGCTAAAATTGAAATAAAATAGATCAGTATTATAATGATAAAGAATTGGATATGGACATGGGTTCTAAGAAAGGTGTTGCAATCACAATAGCAATATTAGTTGCAATAACAATTGCAAGTTTTTCAGTTTGGATGGTAAATAGTTCAACAAATACCGAAATGACAATTGTGGTTACTGATTTTCAGAATCATCAAGAAGGTATTACAGAAAGACATAAAATTATTTCAAATGCAGTTGAAACGTCATTTTTAGAATTAATTAAAGAAGAAATTTCAGCTGACGAATATGTTAGAATTGCAGAAGTTTCTTCATCACAGAATAATGCTTTACTAATGGAATTAGCATATAGTGATGCACCAGAAGAATGGCAAGAAAGTTACATTAATCGAATTGCATCATTAAAATCATTTGAAGCATACATCATAGAAACTATGGTCATGGCAAATCTAATCAATAATGATGGAGAGGTTGAACAAAGAACTGAAATTTTGAACAACATAGAGAAATTAAAAGAAGAGTCAATTCAATATGGCAATATGGCAAACTCCTCAAAACCGTGAGTAAATACAAAAAATACTATATTCATTAGTTGGAAATCATTAAAAGGTAATTTTGCAATAATTAGTCATAATGTCAGAGAATAAAAAATTAGAGAGAGATATAGAGTCTACAGTTGCTTCAAAATTACTTGTAATTTGTGTAGATAGAGACGATGACGTTGGAAAAAAAGCTGGAATTACAACTCCAGTAGTAGGAAGAGATTCATGTATCAATGCGGCACAAAGACTTGCTTTAGAGGATCCAGAGGATGCAGACTCAAATTCTATATTTTATGCTGTAAAAACTTATGAAGATTTAGTCAGCAAAGGATACAATGTTGAAGTTGTTGTAGTAGCAGGAGTAGATAAGAGAGGAGTTCAAGCAGATGAAAAAATTGTTAATGAAATCAAATCAGTTTTACAAACATTTTCAGCAAATGGTGCAGTAATTGTTTCAGATGGTGAAGATGATGAAATGGTAATACCAGTTATTCAAAATGTAATACCAGTTGTATCAGTTCAAAGAGTTGTTATGCAAGTTAGTAGAACAATTGAACATTCCTATGCAGTATTTGGAAAGTTTTTGAAGACTGCAATGTATGATAAGACATATTCAAAATTTTTTTTAGGAGTTCCAGGAATTCTATTATTAATTGGAGGTATTGGTACAGTAGTAGGGTATACTGCAGAGATTTTTGCAGTTTTAGTTAGTATTTTAGGTGGTGCATTTCTTATTCGTGCATTTGACATAGACAAATCATGGTCTAATTGGACAAAAGCAACGCCGACAGGATTCATTAGAATATTTGCACTTGTGACAGGATTAATTCTAATTCTTGCATCAGTGCCTGCAGGTGTTACAAATGTTGATTCACAATTATTTGAAAATGGAATGGATTTCTCACAATCATTATCAAATCAAATAGTAATTGGACAGTTTCTTCAAGGTTTGTTTCCATTTTTATGGATGGGACTCGGTACAATTGCAGCTGGAATTTTAATTAGTAATTGGCTAAATAGAAAATTGAAACACATTAGCGATGTATTAAGAATAATTGTATTAGCAGCAATTTATCCAACCGTTGCACAATTTACAAACATACTAACTACTAATGAGAGTTCATTCTCATTAATTCCACCATTGTTAGCAGGAGCAGCAATAACACTGATATCAGCCACACTACTTTTCCGTAGATACAGGAAACGAGGTGGCAAATTATTAACGGAATAAAAGACGCAGCATTATATCTTTCAGGATTTTATTCAATCTATTCCAAGAGACTAGAAAATGATATTCTTCAAGGGGATATGCCTAATCATATAGCAATAATTCTAGATGGTAATAGAAGATGGGCAAAAAGAAATTTAACAATTCAAGAAAAAGGTCATTTTAAAGGTGCAGATGCAGTTGAAAATTTATTAGATTGGTGCGAAGAATTTGATATCAAAATTATTACATTATACGTATTATCAGCAGAAAATCTTGATAGAAAAAATGAAGAATTGGATTATCTTTATGAATTAATTCATAAGAGATTAGAAAAATTACATGATGATCCTAGATTACACAAAAATAAAATGAGAGTGAAAGCAATTGGAACTATCGAATTATTGCCAGAATCAATTAAAGATGTTCTTAGTAGACTAGATAAAATTACAAAAGATTACAATAAACATTTTCTAAATATTGCAATTGCATATGGAGGGCAAGATGAGTTAGTTGATGCAGTAAAAAAGATTGGAACACAGATTAGAGATGGTGAATTAGATGCAGAAGATATCAACAAAGAAGTCATAGAATCCAATTTGTATACATCACACCTACCACAATCATCTCCAGACATGATTTTAAGGACATCAGGTGAAAAACGAATGAGTGGATTCCTATTATGGCAAAGTGCATATAGTGAATTAGTATTTTTAGATATTTTCTGGCCAGAGTTTAGAAAAATTGATTTAATGAGAGCAATCAGAACATTTCAAAAAAGAAAACGAAGGATAGGAAAATAAAATGAAGGAAGAAGTGTCATCAGGAATTATTTTATTTAATGATAACGGAAATAGAAAATTTTTGTTATTAAATTATCCATCTAAACATTGGGACTTTGTCAAAGGCAAAATGGAGGAAGGGGAAACACCTCATGAAACAGCACTTAGAGAAACTAATGAAGAAACAGGAATATCAGATATAGAATTTTTAGAAGGTTTTAAAGAAGAGATTGAATATTATTTTCGTGCAGATAATCAAGATATTCATAAGAAAGTTATATTTTTCCTAGGAAAAACAAAGACTCTAGATATAATTTTATCACATGAACATTTAGATTTTATCTGGCTAGATTATAGTAATGCCTTAAATAAAATTACATACAAAAATGCAAAAGATCTTTTAAAAAAATCTAAAAAATTTTTAAATTATTGAATCAGTAACCAAGTTTTTTGTAGTTTCAATAGGATTCTTTGAATTCAGAATAGTTCGTCCAACAATAAGATAGTCAGAACCAAGTTTTTTTGCTTTTGATGCACTTCCACCTTGGATACCTATTCCTGGAGAGAACAATGATAATTTTCCACGCACAGATTTCTTACAATAAGATATAATTTTTGGGTAAGTAGCACCAACAATTATTCCATCTACATGACTAGTCAATGCCCAATCTAAAAATAATTGATAGAGTTGTTGTTTTTTTGAGTTATTTTTAATTTCTAATTCATAAGAAAGTTTTGCTTCCGGCGCACTCATATGACATAGTGAAATTACTCCTTTGTTTTTCTTATGAGATAATTCTACTAAATTTTTTAGACTTTTTTTCCCCATAATTGGATTGACAATTACTGCATCAAATCCCATGTTCCACAAATTTTCAGCAGTAATGAAATTTGTATTTCCTATATCATTTAATTTTATATCAGCAATACATTGTAATCCATAATCATGTGCAGTTTTATTAATTTTTGAGATTTGTTTTTTATCTAATTGTAAAAGAAGATGAAAGTTGATTTTTATCCCACATAAGTAATTGTTTAGAAGTTTAATGTTACGTAATGTCTTTGCTTCCATATTAGTTATTTTTGGATCATAATCATTTGCTAAAATGATCGGAGATGTTTTTGCAGATTTTTTTATTCTATCACTGAATTTGGTCATAATCGACCAATGGATGTGAGTCTTTTAACTTTATTATT
This sequence comes from Candidatus Nitrosopelagicus sp., assembly GCA_028345575.1. Classification (GTDB taxonomy): domain Archaea; phylum Thermoproteota; class Nitrososphaeria; order Nitrososphaerales; family Nitrosopumilaceae; genus Nitrosopelagicus. The sequence continues at coordinate 15,777 of JAOMDR010000003.1, read as the reverse complement.
TTGATGTAAGAATAACCATGTTCACCAGTATGAGTTACAAATTCAGGCTCTGATTTTTTAGATGTAGTATATTTCAAAAACGGTTTTGTTGGTTCATCATCTAAACTAACATGACAGAAATATGAAGGTCCATCTTCGTTAAAATTAAGAAAGACACCCAAGAACCACTTGTCTCTTTGCTTAAAAGCAAATAATGGAAATGGTGCTTCTTCGTATCCAAAGCTGAGTTTAGCTAAACTGGAAAGATCTTCTAATTCAATTGGTTGGTATTTTTCTTTGGAAGCTTCAATATCAGGTTTTAGAGATGCAGGAAGAGATTTTATTTTAATTATTGGAGAATAAAGTTTAGAATTATCTAGAGTGGTGTCTACTAATTCAAGTTTTTCCTGACCAGAATTAAATCCATAACAGAGATAGTGACCAATATTTTCAATTGGTGTGAAATAAATTACAGGTTTTTCTTTTAGTAAATCCATTTGAACAGACAAAACTTTTTTTCCGTTATGTTCATGAAGAAATGATACGCGCGGAGAACGTTCTAGAGCACATACCAAACGTGTAAATTCTAAAGGTGAATCTAATTGTACATAATTTGGTAGAGTTGCCATTGATTATTTTTTTTAAAATTCTAAATTAAAGCTTACTGAAAAAAATTATGTGCGTAAATCAATAATATCATTCACGCCTGCTCCAGTTCCAATTAATGTGACAGGCACGCCTAATTTTTCTTCAATATTTTTTATGAATAGTTTTGGTTCTGAGCCTAAGTCATCAATAGATTGTGCCCCTGCGCATTCAGGGAATCTTACATCTAATTTTGTAATTGAAATTTGATTTGCACTACTAAGCATAATTGCACGACTGGCAAGAGTGAAATCAAATTCAGCTGCACGTCTTAATCTTCCAGTTACAGTTCCAAATTCTTCCCAACCTTTTTCAGATGTTTCTTCAGGACTAAGTTCACCCTCCATTGGACCAGTGCCAACTCTAGTCAGATATGATTTAAAAACTACTATTACGTCATCAATTCTTTTTGGACCCACTCCCACATCAGCACAAATTCCAGATGCAGTTACATCTTTTGTGGTTACAAAAGGATATGTTCCGTGCCAAAGTGATAAGTGAGTACCTTGAGTTCCTTCTATCAAAACATTCTCATTTTTGTCTAAAGCATTATTAATTTCTAGAGGAACATCAACAATGTATTTTTGTAATGATGTAATCTCTTTTGCCATTTTTAAAGTTCTCATTGCACGCTCAGCATTTGCAGGACCGGTTCCAGAACCAGTACTACCAATTTTTTCTTTTAATCTACCTTGTGAATCAGCTTCAAGATGATGCTTTTCAATTATTCCACAGTTATTATCAAGAAACGATCTTCCATCAGTTCCAAAATCATTTATTTCTTTTAGAAAAACATCAGGATTTACAACCACGCCAGGTCCAATCATGACTTTAGAATTTTTATTTAGAAATCCACTTGGTAACATTCTAACTTTGTAAGTTTTTTCGCCATCTTTGATTGTATGACCAGCGTTTGGACCAGCGCCACCTCTAACAACTATTGAAGGATTATCTTTTTGTGCCAAATATGATATAATTTTGCCTTTACCTTCATCTCCAAAAAAACCTCCAACAACTATACTTGCACCCATAACACAAATTTTCAAATCACATATTTAAGCTAAAGTGCATTACGGTTAATATCAAGTCTCTAAATTTGATAGTGTGTCAGAACCTAATTTTGCTGGAAATATTATTGTAAATCTTGCTAGTTTACCAGATTTTCTAAGAACACCAATTCTCAAAAAAAGAATGACAGAGTTTTTCTCAAAGAATGATGATGAAAAAGCAGAGATCATAATCAATGCACTTAACGCAGGTCCAACTATTCCATTCCCCAATTTCTCAAAATTATTCAGAACATGGTTAGAGGTACTTTCAACAATTAATAGTGAAAATAGGGAAGATATGTTTTCAAATTACTTTAAACATATACTAGCATCACCAGATAAGATCATTCTTTTTAATTTAGATGCAATTTTTGAGATATTTTTGCAAGTAGATAGTCAAAAACAGCAGATTTTGATAACATCAATAAAGATAGTTTTTGATAGATTGGATGAAGAATCTAAGAGGAAGATGAATTTGTTAGCTCCAGATTCTGCTAAAAAATTATTTAACTTCTAAGCTGGTTTTTCTTCAGGATTTCTATTATCTTCATTTTGAAAGTCAACATAATCACCCTCAGGAGTCATTACACCGGCAAATATTTTTTCATGTTTTCGGAGTACCTTTCGATGATCTGATAGAGATAGATCAAGATGCATTTCATTTATGACCATGATTTTCATCTCTTTCCACTCAGCCCAACATTTTGAACATACAGGATATTTCTCTGCCTGTGATTCCAATACATCATTATCGGAAATTTCTTCTTTACATTTTGTACAGATTTTACTCAATATCAGTTAGAAATTTTATTTCAATTTATCTCTTCTTGATAAAAGCAATAATACTCTACAAATAAAAATAGAATATGAAGATCAAGTGTCCAAAATGTAAAGAGGATGCAGAATTAGCTCCAGATTTTTCATATGTAGAATGTAAAAAATGTGGTTTGGATATGAGTTATGGAGAATACGTAAGGTTTGTAGCACATAATGAAGCACAATATTCGGATATTTTAGGAGATTATACAGGAACAACAGAAGGAGAAACAGCTGGAACGTTAGACGAATGGGAAGATTAAACAGAATTAATCAGGTTATGAATCAATTTTCTACAAGACTTAATTAATTTAGTAATAGGCAAATAATTGAAATGGAGTTCTTATTAGAAAATATTTTGAATCTTGTAGGATTCATTATAGGAATAATCATAGGTACTTTTGCATATGTGGGTTATAAAAATACGGGAAGCCCAGTTTTATTTAGATTAACAATTGCATTCTTTGCGATTGGAATTGGTTTCGGAATAATTTGGGGAGGATATGTGATTGATGATTTAGTTTTACAAGAAGGAAAAATTAATCGAGGATTACAAGCTTTAGGTTTAGGAACACAAACGATCGGTTATTTTTTCATTGCATTTTCACATACAATAAAATCATTTTTCCCAAAATCACGATACTTTAGATCAGTTGGAATTTTACCATTATTTGCACTATCAGCAATGAACATAGAACATATTATCAGATCATTTTCATTTATTTTACTTGTTTATGGAGCAATTGAGACATTTGTTTCATTTTTGGAAGGAAAACAAAAAGGTGCATTAGCAGTTGGTACCGGACTTGCATTGTTAGCATTTGGTGAATTTATTGCATGGTATTCGCTAGTTTTCCCAGAATCAATTCTTTATTCAATTTCAATTTTATTGAAAATATCTGGATTGATTTCGTTATTTTTACCAATTTCGAGATTGCCATTAAGAAAAATAAAATTTGATGATTTAGAAGATGAAGAAGATGAAGAATTTGGAAAATAGGCATGAAAGTTTTCAGAGTCAAAAAAGTTTATCCTCTTTGTTCATTCAATAGATTGAATAAGATCATAGCAGAATCAAGTAGAATTTTCTTAAATGAGCACATATAGAAAACAGATACAAATTGTCGGAGATATTTTAGATGCCGCAGAAGAACTTACTATTGATCAAGAGGGAGCATCAATTACCAAATTAATTCAAAAAGCAAATATCTCCCATAGTAGAATTTCAAAAATTTTAACAAATTTAGTTTCACAAGGATTATTAGAACAAGTTGATTCCAAACGAGCTTGTAAATATAAAATTAGTGTATCTGGAAAGGAATTTTTAAGAGAATTCAAGAGGTTTTCTGAATTTACAGATAATTTTGGTTTGACAATTTAGGAAAATCAAACAACATAATTATTTGTGAAGTTTAGATTTACATTGTGAATATAGTAAACTGCGACGAAAATGGAATAGATAAAATTGCAAATGCGTATGAAAATGGACAGATTATCGCCTATCCAACAGATACAGTTTATGGCATAGGATGTAATCCTTTCAATAAAGATAGTGTTTCTAAAATTTATGATATAAAAAACAGAGAAGGTGAAAAGAGATTTCCAATTTTAGGATTTTCAAAGAAAGAATTAGAGAAAATTGTTCAATTTAACACAATTGCAGAAAAAATTTCGGAAGAATTTTGGCCAGGACAAATCACTATGTTACTTCCAATTAGAAAGGAAATAACTCATAGAATTAGTAATAATGGAAAGTTAGCTGTGAGAGTTCCAAATAATGAATGTGTACTATCAATTTTAGAAAAATGTAAATTAATTGTTGGGACTAGTGCAAATATTTCAGGTGAAAAATCAATTCTAGATTCGGACGAATGTAAAACAAAGCTACCTGAAATAGATATTTTAGTGAATGGTGGAAAAATTACTAGTTTAGGTGAATCAACCATCATTGATTTTATTGGTGATCAATTGAAAGTGATTAGAGAAGGTTCAATTTCAAAACAGGACATAGAGAAAATATTATGAATCTGATTATTACATGTCAGAGAAATCTTGAAGAACCAACTATTTTGGAAATACAAAATATGTTAGAAAGATTTGGAGATACAGGACCAATTGTTGAAAAAACTATTTTTTCAGGAATAATTCAGGTTGAGACTGAATTGGATATAATGAAAGTTTTGGAGGATTTCAAAGGAGTGATCGAAGATGAACCATGGTTGATCAAATACTGTTCGAGAATAATTCCTATTCAAGCAGAATGTGAATCAAAATTAGATGAGATTAGAGATAAAGTGATTGGATTATCAAATATGATTAAAAAAAATGATACATACAGAATTACAGTAGAAAAACGACAATCATCATTACATACCAGTGAAATTATTTCTAATATTGCAGATTCATTATCAAATAAAGTTTCATTAGAAAATTCAGATTGGGAAATAATTATTCAAGTGTTAAGAAACAAGACAGGTATTAGCATAATTCCACCAAATACAATTTTAAGTGTGAATAGACAAAAACGTGTTGAATTAGATTAGTATTGATGCTTTTTCAACAAGTAAATCAACAAGAGGTGTTTTAGATTCAATTGAATTTAGAGTTTTAGAAGATATTTTAAAATATTTTTTGATAAAAACAGAATGGTTTTTGGTAAAAATTACATCTTGATCATGAGATATAGATTCATTTAGTTTAGTTAGATGAGATTTTGCACCTATAGATATTAAAATAAAATTTTCAGATTCAGATAATCCAACATTTTTTATTGCATCTTTAATTTGAGTGGTATTTGAAAATCTCAGAAGTAAATCAGTTTCAATTTTATCAGAAAGTAATTGATCATTTAATTTTTGGGTTATAGAAATAGTTATAATTTTTTTTGCATGTTCCCTATCAAGTATAAATTTTGATGAGATTGCTTGTAAATATAATTTGGGAAATTTCTTTCTTAAAGATACAAGATATTCCTTATTCGCGCATAATTTTTTAATTTCAAATAATTGAATCTGATTATTTTTTATTGTAAATGTAACATTTGTTTTTGAACCACCATGAATTATCGGTATGATATTTACAACATCACCAGAATTTAGATGAGTGTTGTTACCAGCAAGCGCTGAAGAATCAACTCCATTGACTGCAATCAATAAATTTTTTCCATCAAAGTCAGGAGTATTTTCTGGTTTTTTTGAAATAAGATGAGATATCATCTCAGAAATAGTGTCAATATTTTGAGTTATTTCTAATGAATCAGTTTGAAAAGATTTTCGTGCGCCACCTATGAAATTAACAGTAATCATAAGGATTGGTTATTTTTGGTAAATTAATTGATTTTGTTATTCAGATTTTGATTCATCAACAATTTCTTCAGCAGTGGATTTTTCTTCAGATGCGGTAGTTTCAGTTTCTGAGCCTGGTTCTTCAGTAACATGTCTTATTCCTTCGTCAGTATGAGGATCTTCGACACCACCAACAATTTCAATAGATGCAGTATCTTCTTCAGATTCTACTTCAGGTTTTTTTGACCTTGATTGTTTACGTTCTTGAGATTTCTTTTCATTATCAATTAACATTTGTTTTCGTTCATCAAATTTGGCTTTTCTTTGAAGAATTTTGGTAATATAACCAGCAATTTTATTTTTCAAACCTTTTGAACGTACAATGGAAATTTCGTTCAATGACTGTTTGTTAGCTGCAAAATCAGTTCCGAAACGTTCAGAATATTCATTCATAACTTCATTTGAAATACGCTTTATTCTATCCACTAGGAGTTTGATTTTTTAGTTTTTTATATATGTACCATCAAATTCCTAAAAATTTCTTCGAATTATCTTCTATTTGGGCTAGTAAACTTTCATACGATGTATGAAGGATTTTTGAGGCACAGAAAATTACGCTTGGTACAAACATGATTTCAGTAGTTTTGTATTCAAAACAGTGAGAAAATTTGACAGGACCATCAGTCTCAACCAAAAGCCTAGAAGGATCTGTTTTTGTAAGTAATACTTGTTTATCGTTTGCATAAACCAGTAAAGGGCCATATGATACAAAATATTGATTGTCCATGGCAGTTTTTAATTGAGATTTATTTCCATCAAACCAATGAAGTAAGATTCCAGGTATTTTGTAAGAAGGTAAAATTTCAAAAATATCAGGTAATGTTTTTCGTGAATGAATAGATACAGGTTTGTTAAATTTCTCTGCTAAAGATAGTTGTTTTGAGAAAATATTTTTTTGTACTTTCCATTCATCTTCAGAATCAATGTAAGTTCTATCTAGTCCAATCTCACCAACACCAGTAATAGTTTCATAATTTTTTTCAATCAGATCATAAACAGGTAAAGGATCTTTTTGAGCCATTTCGGGATGAATTCCGATGAAAGGTAGAACATTTTTTGATTTTTCATGTAAAGTTAAGGTTTCATTAGAAGTTTCAATATCCATTGAGACACAACATGCTTTGATTTTTAACAAATCCATGTAATTTAGAATCATATCAATATCAGATTTGTATTCAGGATCTGATAAATGGATATGCGCATCGTAAATCCAGCTCATGTCATGTGTTAGATTATTTCACTAAAAGTATTTTATCGCCAATTTTACTCATAATAGTATGAAAACATCTGATTTGGGAGTTTCAGCGATGTACAGAATTTTGAAAAAAGCTGGTGCCGACAGAGTCAGTGATGAATCAGCTGAAGAATTGAGACGGGTTTTAGAAGATATTGCGATAGAGATTGCCAAAAATGCCGTGGATATGAGTAAACATGCAGGTAGGAAAACAGTCAAAGCTGAAGATGTCAAATTGGCATCAAAAACATCAGGAAAGATTTGAAGTAAAGAGTTTAATTGCAAATATTCATTTTTTTCATTGGTGATGTGGCAGAGCGGTTATGCGTGAGCCTGCAAAGCTTATCTAAAGGGGTTCGACTCCCCTCGTCACCTTTCTACTTTGATATTTCCTGCCATCCAAGGATGTAAGGTACAGTAGTAAGGATGCATTCCAGTCTCTTCAAATTTGTATGAAAAAGTTCCATAAGGATCCATATGCCCACTATCAAACATTCCATCAGGTTCTCCATAACTACCACTAGTTACACTGTGAAATGCAGAATCTTCATTTTTCCAAACTACAGGTTCGTCAAGTTTAGTAACATAGTATGATGGAATATAGCATTCAGGATGTGGTCCACATGCAGGTCTTGCAGCTTTTACAGGAATTGTAATCATGGCCTCAACTTCTTCAATTGTTTCAATTTCAAGAGTTTCTGTTTCAGTAGTTTCTTCGACATTCATTTGAGAAATTGCTCCGATTATGGCAATAATTATTAAAATAGGAATAATGGCAATTTTCTTATTCATAATCTGAATTGTTCTTATTTCTTTATGTTTCTTAGTAAGGTTATGTTATAATCACCCTATTCTTCTTAAGGATAAACAAAACAAAATAACAAAAATGCCACCTAAAGGAGCAAATCTCTTAGAATATAGTGAACAAGGACGTGATATTCTTTCAAAATTTTCTAGCGCACCATTAGAAGGATTTGCCACACATTCAGTTGATGTAAGTATTAGTGAGTTCATGAAAGATTCAAACACTACAGTTGAGAAAGGTCGAGATTATCTCTTATGGCATTTGATTAATGTTGAAGAGGTTTTGCAAGACATTGCAGAAAATGCAATAATTGATGGAGGATATGATGAAGGAATAGATGCGTATCTAGTTGATCCAGATGAAAAGAGAATCAGATTATTCCAATCAAAGTATGGTTCTGCTCATTCTATAGGAGCAATTGATCAATTTGTTCAAGATGTATTTCGATTAAAAGAAAAAGAACAATCGAAACTAAAGAGAGATGAGTTACAATATCTCTGGAAAATTCTTAATGATAAGAAAATGAAGGTGGATTTAGTCTACATAACGGACCAATGTGTAGATGATTATCAAAATGACAAAGTCAGAGTTATGGGAAGACAGCAAGTATATCAAACATTATGGGAACGTATCAAGAAACCTGCAAAGGGTCAAAACGCAAGTTTAAAAATTCTTGGACAACCACTTGAGCATAAAAATTCCAAAGTTTGCGTAGTATCTGCTTTTGATTTAGCAGAATTAGTAGAGAAAAATGAACATTATATTTTTGAATCAAATATTAGGAAACATTTGGGTGGAAAAGGCTCAATAAATAAAAAAATCTCATCTACATTAGAAGATGATCCACATAATTTCTTTGAGTGGAATAATGGAATTACCATAACAGTAGACGATGTTTCAATAAAGAAAAATGAAGTATATCTAAAAGGTGCTCAGATTGTTAATGGAGCACAAACATCAAAAAGTATTCTAGATAAGAAAAAGAAAGCAAACAACGTTGATGCCGAGGTATTAGTCACCATAATTAAAACAAAAGATGAAGAACATCAAAGAAAGATTACAAAATACAGAAATTCACAAAATGCGGTTAAAGGTAAAGATTACGTATCATTGCAAGATTACTTTGTATCAATTCATCATATGTTAGCAACAAGATTAGATTATTGTTTTGAACATCAACAAGGTTTATGGCTAAATCTTTCTGTAGCGGAAAAAGCAAAGTTTCAAGGAAATGACATATACAACAAATACCTTCCTGATGCAAAAGATAGATGTAGAATAAAAGATGATTCAGCTATTGCATCATTTGTATCATATTTTATTCAAAAACCAAATGAGGTCTACGGAGGAATTGCAAAATATCTTCCAAATGGAGCAAAGTATGAAAATGTCTTTAATGATGATTTAGAATGCGATTATAGATATTTCTTATTTCCACATTTGATTCGAGAATTTGCTAAGAATAATTTAGGTTATGACAGAAAAAGTAGTCAAAATAAGAATAAGAGATATGCTCAAAGCCTATTTGTTGCAGTTACAGCAAGAATAATTCATAAAAATATTCTTGTAAAACATGATGATTTCAAAACTGATATTATAGAATTAGAAAAAATAATGCAGAATTTTAGATTATGTGAAAAGATTTTGAATGTGGCAGACAAAGTAGTTACAAAATTCCTAGAAGATTCAGCAGTTGAAACAAAGATTGAAGAATCAAATACGGCCCATAACTTTTTCTCAAATCAAGTATATGGAAATGATATGCTCAAAATTATTGATAGGAAAATTAGTCAAGAAACAGAAGACATTGCATTCATCAAGAAAACAATTTTTGGAATTTAGAACAAGGTAACAATCCGGCCAGTGTAAAATCTTGCAGGAGGTTACATTGACCAGACTATTACCGATCATAGTACGGAATAGTAGTATTTACGTTATTTTTCCGGCAAATGATTTTATAGCCAAATCTGCTCGGTGAAATTGTATGACTAAATGTACAGAATGTGATGAAGATGTTGGAGAAACACCTTACAATCCAATGGAAGGTTGGAAGATGAAAGCACCCTTATGTGGAAAGTGTTATTCAAGGAAACTTGAAGAACATTATCCAGGCAAACATATCAGAGTTAATCGATTAACCGAGAATGATTAATCAGTTTTTGAATATTTATTCCTGTTAAGACAATTCCATGCTAATGCATCATCTTTCACATCATCTTCAGATAAGAATTTGATATTAGTTACAACTTTTTTCTTTTTTAGTATGTTTAGTTGAAAGGTGTCAAAGTTCGTACAATCACATATCTCATAAAGACAAGAGTGGGAATCTACATCATGATCGTCTTTTCGATGTCCACAATCACATAATGCATCATTTTTTACCTCATCAACTGTTTTTTTAGCGTAAATTCCAAATCTCATGTATGCACTTCCTTGATGACCTTTTTTGAAACGCTCATAATTTGCGGATTTTTCTAAAATTTTGTAGAAGTATTTGTTAGTATCAGGACGTCTAGAATCTGCACCCATTACAAACCAATAGTCATCTCCAGTTTCAACAAATCTAATCTTAATCGTATGATCGTTCCACCAATGCATGGTTTCATACCATAGATCTCGAGAGGGTTTACTTTCCTTAAACATTAAAACTACATTCATTCTAATGTCAAAATAGCGATATGCAACACCGAGAAAATCATCATACCAGGAGATCGAAGGGTTTTCAGACACGTTTAACAAACAAATTTTGCCTATTTATCTCATCAGAGATTGAGTAATACTCTTATATCTCATTAGGCGATTTGTTGTATAATGACCTATAGAACCAGTATGCAAATTGTAGCAGATGTACTAACAGTTACAGAACAAACTGGTCAGGAAGGCATCAAAACTACATCACTTCTTACAAAAGCTAATCTTTCACATTCAAGATTAGAGAAATTTGTAAAGAATTTGACCGGTGCAGGATTGATGAATAAAATAGAATTTGATGGAAGACATACGTTTGTCATTACTGAAAAAGGTAGACAATACTTAGAGTCTTATCAAAAATTCTCAGATCTAGCAGGAACTTTCGGATTAGATTTATAATTTTATTTTCTAAATTTCTTTCTTCTTTCACGTCTAAGTTTTTGTTGTTCTTTACGAGTCTGCATAGAACTGTAAAGTATAATCACAATTGCACCACCTATTGATACAAAAAATAAACCAGTGTATGGTTCCTCACGTAATCCACCTTCAGTTGGATCAACATATGCAATAGGTATACCTATCAACATGCAGCACATGATCACCATGAGATATTTATTCATAATAATACCAAATGATTAAATCATTTATCTGTTTTATCATGATTGATGTCTAAATCGTTAGAGTTGATAGGTTTTGCATTGATTGGAGGAACGATCATTTCATTTGTTGGAATGGGTGATTCAGAGTTACGTTGGCCAGTTTTTTGGGGTTGTGCAATTGGTGCACTTGCAATTATATTTTATAGAAAACGTCAAAGAAAAAAACAAGACCAAAATTTATCAAAATAGATCAGTAGCTCAATCAAAACTGCACCGGCAGATCTATAAAGGACTAGAGAGACAAATTTCTGGGGAGTATGACAGATAAGATCGAATGGTGGAAAGGACTTGGAGAAGAACTTCAAGCAGACATCGAAATTACAATTGATGACAATTAGATCCTAATTTTTATAATAAATTATCAACAACTATCAGTAATTGAGAAAAATAAATAATATCTCGTTTGTTATTTTAGGAATTATCTTAGTGGTATTTGCAATTTGGAGTGGAACAGACACTTCATTTTCAAGTTTGAAAGGAATTGAGAATCAAGAAACACTGAAAAAAATAAGCGAGTGTGAAAATTCCAAAGCAAATAATTCATTTGAAACATACATGACCATTTCATCTCAAGTGGATATAGACTGGTCAGGATGTGATCTAACGGGAGTTATACTAAGACATGTTTTACTAGAAAATGCTGATTTGAGTTATGCAGATTTATCTGGAGCTGATTTAACAGGGGTTAATTTGATAGGTGCTGATTTGAGTTATGCTAAGTTATTTGGATCTGATTTGAGACAAGCTGATTTGTATCAAGCCAATTTAGAAAATGCAAATTTAGACGGAGCCGATTTAAGAGACACCATAATGGAAGATGTGAATCTGAATAATGCATCTTTAAAACATGCGTACATCTACAAAACAATTCTTGCAAATACAGAATTTACAAATGTTGATGCATCCTATGCGAATTTTTGTGGTCAAGATTTAACTAAAAAAATTTTTCATAATACAAATCTGAGTGGTGCAAATTTAGCACATACAAAAATGCAATATACGTATTTAGGAACTGCAATTTTGTATGAAACTAACTTTGAAGAATCAAATTTAATCGGATCAGATTTTTCAGGAAATTCACTAAAAAAAGTTAATTTTCAAGGAAGTAACCTGTATTCAGTCAATCTAAAAGATTCGAATTTAACTGAAGCAAATCTACAAAATGTGGATTTAAGAAATGCAAGTTTAGAAAATGCTGATTTAACTAATGCAAAAATTTTTGGCGTTGATTTCACCACAGTCAAAATTAATGGAGCAAAAATTGATAATGCAGATAAAACAGAAATTAACAAATTTTATGAAAAATCCGATATTAAAATATTACAAAAATATTCTAATCTTGAAAAAGAAAATTTTTCAAATTCAAATATAAGTAATATCGATATTTCAGAGTCAAAATTTCATAAAATAAATTTTTCAAACTCAGATATGTCTAATAACAAAATGGCACATGTTGACTTTGAAGGGTCTGATTTATCACATGCTAATTTAACAAATGTCGAGTTAATAGGTTCAAATCTATCTGGAGTGAATCTAGTTGGGGTTAATTTATCGGGTGCAAATTTATCGGGTGCAAATTTATCGGGTGCAAATTTGAAAGATGCAGTTTTAGATAATTCAAAATTATACGGAGCAGATTTAACAGGTGCATATTTGGAAGATGTCAGTTTGAAAAAAGTGGACATTAAAGGTGCAAACTTTAGTGGTGCATACATGATAAGAGTTATTTTGGAAGATATGGATTTGCGAAATGCAGATTTTAGTGGAATTCATATGCCAGGACAAAATTTTAAAGGATTGGATTTAACAGGGGTTAATTTTGAGAATGCAGTTTTAAAAGATTCTAATTTTGAAAACTCCGATTTAACAAATGCAAGTTTTGATTCAGCATATCTTAATTCTGCAAATTTTAGAAATGCGAATTTAACAAATGTGAGTTTGATAAATACAGATTTAGGCGGAGCTGATTTAACAAATGTAAATTTTAAAAATACAAAAATTCAAAATTCTTATTTTAAAGATGCAAAAATGGATAAAATAAATATCAATGAAACATACAGTGATAGCTGTTTTGAACAAGATTTACTTAACAAAATAATTTGTAAAATAAAATTGGAACTCGATCCTAATAGCCCACCTTATGAAACCAATTATGAGATAAGAGATAATTACTCATTAAGAAATTAAAGCCTCGAGTGGGATCCGAACCCACGACCTTTTCATTACGAGTGAAACGCTCTACCAGACTGAGCTATCGAGGCACGAACGATTTCTTCTCAGAGTTTATAAAAAGCGTTTCTGGTTTAAAGAAGTGAAAATTTCAATATCAGGAATAAGAGGCGTATATGGAAAAGATTTCGTTCCAGAAGATGTGATAAAATACTGCAATGGCTTTTCTAAATTAATTAAAACTGGGAAATGTGTCATAGGAAGAGACACAAGAAATACAGGAGAAATGATAGAGAAATTAGTTTCTGCCACAATGTTAGAAAGAGGAATTGATGTTTACAATTTAGGAATTATTCCAACGCCAGTTGTGTTTAGAAAAGCAAAAGAGATGGGTTCAGGCATAATCATAACATCATCACACAATCCATTAGAATGGAATGGTTTAAAATTCATTATCGAGGGAAGAGGAATTACACAAGAAGAGTTAGAGATAGTAAAAAATGAAAAAAACTCAGATAGGATAAATATTGGTAATGAAATTACTGTAGAATCAGATTATATTTTTGACGCAGTAAATATTATTGGAAAATTAAAAAAACCTCAACAAGTTACAGTGGATATTGGTGGGGGATCTGCAAAAGAAATTGCTCCAAGATTATTAGAGGAAATTGGATGTCAGGTTGAAACAATAAACGAGAATTTAGATGAATGTTCAAGAGGTCCAGATCCAACTTCAGATAAACTTACAGAATTGATTAGTAAAACAAAAAATGTTGGTTTTGCTTTTGATTTAGATTCAGATAGAGTAATTTTGGTAATGAATGGTGAAAAGAAATCATCAGACATTACATTAGGATTAGGAGTTGTAAGAGCAATTAAACTAGGAATTAAAAAATTTGTTTTAAGTATCGATAGTAGTTTAGCAGTTGAGAAATACATTATCAAACATGGCGGACAAGTTTGGAGATCCAAAGTTGGCGAAGCAAACGTCATACAGATGATGATAGAAAATAATGCAGATGCAGGAGGGGAAGGAAGTAGCGGAGGATTTATTTTAAAAAAATTCAATATGTGTAGAGATGGATTATTGACTAGCGGACTAATAGCATCTATGATTGATGATGAAACTATTCAAAAAGATATTGAATTTTTTGAGAGTTTTTCACAGAGTAGAAGTAAAATTTCTATAGAATCTAGTTTACATGATAAAGTGATAACAATGATAGCAAAAGAAATGAAGAAAAAGTATGAAATTAATCAACTAGATGGCATTAAAATTAACATAAATGATGATACGTGGTCATTAATTAGAAAATCAAATACAGAGGATATCATTAGAGTTTCAACAGAATCTAACAATAAGCAATTATTAAAGAAAATACAAAGTGAAATGATAAAAAAAGTAGAGTGTTGTTATGAAGAAATTAAGTGAGAAAAAAATTATTCAATTAATGAATAAGAAAAAAAATCGTCCAGAAGATGTTGAAATTTTTAAGCTTGGAGATGAGAAGTGCGTAGTATGTGTTGATACATTAGTTGAAAGTACGGACATACCAAAATGTTCAAAATTGTCAGATATTTCAAGGAAAAGTGTAATTTCAAGCTTAAGTGATTTTGCAGCAAAAGGAGCAATACCAAAATTTTGTATTGTGTCATTGACATTACCTAAAACGATATCAGAAAAACAAGTTGAAGATCTATCTAAGGGTTTTTCAAATGCATGTAAAGAATTTAAAATTCAATTGCTAGGAGGTGATACAAATCAAGGTAAGGAAATTTCAATACACGTAGTATTATTTGGGCGTGCAAGAAATCTTGTAAAAAGAAATGGCGCTAAAGTAAAAGATGTCATTTGTACTACAGGACCATTTGGGTATACAGCATCAGCATTAGAAATAATTATGAATAAAAGAAAATTTGTTAGAACTTTTTCAACAAAATCAAAAAATCTTTTTTTTAAACCTAAACCACGACTAAAATTTGGTCAAGAATCAATAAATTATATCACATCATCCATAGACTCCAGTGATGGTTTATCATCATGTTTAAATGAATTATCTAATCAGAGTAGGAAAAAATTTCTGATCACAAAAATTCCAACAAATAAAGATGTGATGGAATTTTCAGAAAAAAATAAAATTGATTTGAATAGATTAGTGTTCGATGGTGGTGAAGAATTTGAATTAGTTTTCACAGTATCTCCTAAAAATTTAAAAAAAATCCACGTATTAGCAAAAAAGAATAAAATTAGTATTTTTGAGATTGGTCGTGTATCAAAAGGAAAAGGAGTATTTTTTGATGATGGTGATGATTCGTTTATTATCAGAGATGAAGGATGGCAACATTTTAGATAGTTTTAGGGCATTCTTTTATAAAGCCAAAAAAA
>JAOMDR010000029.1 GCA_028345575.1 Candidatus Nitrosopelagicus sp. | reverse complement strand
TTTCACCAATAGAAGCTGATGTTACCGAGAACATACAAGATTCAATTACAAAGTATTCAGGAGATGCAACATTTGGATTTGCAGGAAATTGGCAAATTGAGTTAGAAGCCCAAAGAACAGAAAACTCTAATGAAAATGCAATATTCAATCTTCAGATAAAACCATCGTTAAATGATATTAGAACTGAGATTACTGAATATGATTTCCCGGCAGACGAGGTAGCACCGTTATTCCCAGTTTATGATGGAGAAAATATTTGGATTTCTGATGCACAAAAACCACGACTTTGGAAATTTTCAATAGAAGATGAACAATTTACCCCATACACATTTGATGGATTAACAACAATTTTCATGGATATCGGTAAAGATGGTAAAATTTGGTTTACAGATACACCTAATTCAAAAATTGGAAGTTTTGATCCTAAAACAGAAAAATTTGAAACAATTCAATTACCGCAATTCAATTTGGCCATAAAAAAATCACTTCCAACATCAGTAGCAGTTGATAATGACAATGATGTTTGGGTGGCAGTAATTGATCAATCATTATTGTTAGAGTATAATCAATCTACAAAAAAATTCAAAATAGTAAATACAATTACACCTGAAGCAGGTCCAACTGCAATTGAGATTGATAGTTCAAACAACGTGTGGTTTGCCGAATCACTAGTAGGAAAACTTGGTAAAATTGATGCAAATACAAAAGAGGTAACTGAATTTACCCCTCAAATAGAACCGATGGCAGAACCGTTTGCATTAATGATTGACAAGGAAGAAAATGTTTGGATTGCAGAACATATTGGTCCTGCAATAACAAAATTCAATCCAATTTTAGAAGATTTTGAGCAGATAAAAATTTCAAATCCAGACTCATTGCCATTTGGAATGGCTTTTGATAAATATGATAACATGTGGGTGGCACAACATGTGATAGACAGTTTAGTTGTGTATGATCAAAGCAGTAATCAAATTATTGAAATTGCTATACCAACTGAAGGTTCATTCACACAATTTGTTGTTGCAGACGATAATGGAGATATTTGGTTTGTAGAACAACGAGGAGGAAAACTTGGTAAAGTTTCAATCAGTGCAGTACCTAGTCAGATAGTAACAGTTCAAGAAGAAACATCTCAAAGTATAATGTATGTAGAATTAGTAGCTCCAATTATTGCAGCAGGAATTATTGCAACATCGTTGTTTTATGTTAAGAGTATAAGAGATAAGAGAAAAATTGACGAGTTAATTTCCACTAAGTAAAATAAGAGTAAGAATAATTTTACAATATGAAGATCATATTCGGAATACTATTAGCTTTTTTTGTTACATTTTCGATTGGAACAGCATATGGTCATGGTGCAGGTATTGAAGCATCACCACTAATTTTTACAAATGATAGACAAATCAAGGTTACAGTAGAATTACTTCCAGTAGATTTTTACAAATCAGATGAGAAAATAATCAAGATTGATGCGTATGACCATACAAACCGTGAAACCATTACAAATGCTAGTTTCAAAGTTCAAATTTTCAATGACAATCAATTATTGTTAGATGAATGGTTTTACACACAAGATGGAAATTTAATTTTAAAAGTTGATCCAGATGTAATCGTAACAAGTAGGGATACTATTGAGATTTCTGGAGAGAAAAATGATTTTGGATTATGGGAAAAAACAGATACAACACCATTAATTGTAACTGGGCCGATTTTTGACAAAGGTGGAATATACACATTCAAGATTATACTTGATGCACAAGACGAGATTGGAATAATCAGTAATGTTGAGTTTGAAGTACAAGTAAGCGTAACTGATGTATCATATTATCAAGAAAATACAGGCCAAAAAGATACAGAATTTAGAGTAAAATCATACTATGATAAAATTAGCAGTTTCGAGTATGATGCAAAGGAAAACGTTGCAAAGATTAGTTTTCCATTTGATTTTTCTGAAACAAACATTTCACATACAAATGTAATACATACAGAAATAATGTTTCCAAAAAATACACTTGAGTTTCTTTCACCAAATTATTCAGGGACAGGTAATGGTGTAGAACTGTTCAAATCATCAATATTTATCGACGATTATTCTGAAGAAGATAATCGTATAGTTCATTTTGTACTACTGCCAGATCATCTAAGACACATCAAGAATCAATTAAAAAAGATGGATGTAGATAGTTCATCTGTAGTATTACCTAATTCAATTGATTTAGTGCTCAATAAAGGAAAAGAAATAGAATTTCCATTACGAACCTTAACACTTAGTGAAGAATATCAAGTTGATTTATCATGGGATCCTAAAGTTATCATTCCTGGAGAGAAAGTCAAGTTCATCTATACATTCAGAGATACAACAGACTTGGGTCCAATTAGAGATTCTGATTACACATTTACAATATTACAAGATGGTAAAACAATTTTTTCTGAAGACAGATTTGCAAAAATTGGTGCAGACTTTACAGACTTTACATTTACAGAAGAACAAACAGGATTAACGGTTGCCAGATTTTCAAATATTTCAGGTAGTGGACAGCAAACAGAATTTGCGTTTGTAGTAGGCGGACAAACAGAATCAAAATCATCATCAGTTCCTGAATGGGTAAAAAATAATGCGGGATGGTGGGCTGATGGACAGATACCAGACTCTGCATTCATTGATGGAATTGAATATTTGATCAAAGATGGAATTATTGTTGTTTCAAATGCAAAACAGAGTGAATCACAAGCAGATGGAATTCCAGAGTGGATAAAAAATAATGCGGGATGGTGGGCTGATGGACGAATTCCAGACTCTGCATTCATTGATGGAATTGAATATTTGATCAAAGATGGAATTATAAGAATAAATTAGAAAAATCTAGTTACTCAAAAGCTGAAACAAAACTAGATTCTTCAACTTTTGATTTTGTACATTTGCATTGATTAGAGTCTTCACCACACTCAAAGCAAATTAGGAGATTTCCTTTTTTGTAGTCGTAAAGTGACATTTCCATATCTTATTGCAAAGTTTGTATTTAATCAGACTTGGGTATATAGATCAAGTATGACTATTGTTTTCTTATTTTAAGAGTAGACTGAGGATTGCTGCACGAGTAAATTTCCCGTATTCAGCTTGTTGGAAATATTTTGCTTGTTTTGTAGAATCAACATCTGTAGAAATTTCATCAATTCTTGGTAGAGGATGTAATAATATGGAATCTTCTTTCATTTTATTTACGACATCCTGACCTATTACATAACTACCCTTGACTTTAACATATTCTTCTTCATCAGGGAATCTTTCTTTTTGAATTCTTGTTACATACAAAACATCTAGATCTTCTATGTACTCATCAAGATTTTCAGATTCAGTATATGATAAATTTTCTTTAAGATTGTATGTAGAATCAGTTCTAATTTTTAATGATTCAGGAGATATCAGGTGTACATTAACATCATAATTGCTTAATCCATACAACAAAGAGTAAACTGTTCTTCCATATTTCAAATCACCAACTATTCCAATATTTTTTCCATCAATTTTGCCTAATTCTTTTTTTATCGTATACAAATCTTGAATTGCTTGTGTAGGATGTTCTTCTGTTCCACTACCTGCATTAATTACAGGTTTTGTTGATACTTCTGCTGCAAATTTACTGGAGCCATCTAGAGAATGGCGTAAAACAATTGCGTCAGCATATCCAGCCATTATTCTTACAGTATCAGCTAAACTTTCACCTTTTTGAACAGAAGAAGATGTTGCATCTGCAATTCCAAATGATGTCCCCCCAATCAAAGCCATGGCAGATTGAAAGCTAAGTCTAGTTCTAGTACTTGGTTCAAAGAAAAGATATCCCAAAGTTTTTCCTCGGGCTATTTCCCGTCTTTGTTCTGGCTTCATTTCGATGATTTCATTAGTTTTGGAGTAGATTTGCTCGAGATCATCCTTGAATAAATCACGTATAGAT
>JAOMDR010000028.1 GCA_028345575.1 Candidatus Nitrosopelagicus sp. | reverse complement strand
ATGCTTTTGTATTCTATATCGCTGATAAATTTATCAGAAATTTCATGTTTCAATTTTTTATCATTTAATATTTTATGTGATTTATAATCAAATGAAATTATCAGAATATTTTTATTTTCATTAACTTTCTTTTTGATTTCATTAAAATTTGAATTTAAATCTGCAAATATGATTTCTTTACGTCCTAATTTTGTCTGTTCTAACGTGGTTGCAAGTGAATGTTCCATATTTTCTTATTCTTTTTTCCATTTTTCCCAGTTATAACCATGAAATTCTGTATTGATCATTTCATCATCATTTGGTCTCCATGCAATATCTGCCATTACTAAAATTTTTGAAATTTTGTCTGAAGGATTTACTATGGCCGCAGCTATTTGGTTTGGAATACAAATTAATTTTGATTCTGAAGAATCAGTATCTATCTCGTGATATTTTCCGTCTCCATCTCTCACAATTATGACCATTTTTCCAGAAATGCAGTAAAAATAACTAGTTCTTTTTTTATGAATATGCGGTCCTTTTATTTCTCTGGGATTAACTGAATTAACATAAATCATCTCAGGATTATTTATCAAGTTGTCCCAATTTCTCCAGACTACTGCTAATTCTCCATTAATGTGTGAGTCATTGATATCTTTAGTTTGGTGTTTTTCTAAGTCCAATACTGAGAAATTTTCTCTTTCCATTTGAAAAAAATAATGATTTTAACCAATAAAAGTTTGGATTTAATGCTACTAAGCAAATTATACAATATTTTATTAGGATTGAAAAATTTGTCATTATATGAAATTATTAGTTACTGGAGGTCTTGGATTTATTGGAAGTAATTTTATTTTAAAATCACTAGCACATGATAATGATATCACCATAACCAACGTTGATGCTGAATTATATGGCTCAGATCATAGAAATCTTTTGCAACTCAAAAATTCTGATAGGTATAATTTCGTTAAAGGTAATATTTCAAATAAAAAATTAATGGAGAAACAAATTGACAAATGTGATCTTGTAGTCAATTTTGCTGCAGAATCACATGTTGATAGAAGTATTAATGACGCAAATCCATTTTTGGTATCTAACATTCGAGGTACATTTACAATTTTAGATATAATTACAAAACAAAATAAGCGTATGATTCAGATCTCAACTGATGAAGTGTTTGGAAGTTTATTGACAGGAACAGCACAAGAAAATTCAAAATTTAATCCTTCCAGTCCATATGCTGCAACTAAAGCTGCCGCTGAACTTCTAATAAACTCCTATTGTATTACTTATGGTTCTGATGTTGTTATTACTCGTTGCACAAATAATTATGGGCCTAGACAATTTTTAGAAAAATTAATTCCGAAAACTATTGTATTAGCGCATAATAACAAAAAAATACCAGTTTATGGAAATGGTAAAAATATACGAGACTGGATATTTGTTGATGATCATTGTGACGCAATTGATCTTGTTCTTAAGAATGGAAAGTCTGGAGAATCTTATAATATTTCAGCTGATAATGAAATCGATAATCTAACCGTAATAAAAAAAATTCTTGACATGATGAACAAATCAGAGGATCTAATAGATTTTGTTGAAGATAGACCTGGACATGATTTGAGATACAGCATGGATTCTAATAAAATAATTAAAAATCTTAACTGGAATCTAAAATCAAATTTTGAAGAAGGTTTGCAGAAAACTATTCAATGGTATGAAAATAATCCTGAAATTTTGAATACTATGTCAAATGCATTAGAATCAACTCCATGGAAAAATTCTAATTAACTTGAAGGTGTATAATTATAGAAAATGAAAGGAATAATTCTTCATGGTGGACATGGAACTCGTTTAAGACCTTTAACTCACACAGGTCCAAAACAACTTTTACCGATTGCTAATAAACCAATGTCTCAATACTGTTTAGATACAATTGCAGAAACAGGAATTACTGAAATTGCAATAATTGTTGGCGGTATTGGTGCAAATAAGGTACGTGAATTTTATGGAGATGGATCTAATTTTGGAGTAAAGATTACGTATATTGAACAAGATGAACCTAGAGGAATTGCCCATGCAATTAGATTATGCAAAAATTTTATTGAAAATCAAAAATTCCTTGTTTTTTTAGGAGATAATATTATACAAAAATCTATAAACAATTTTGCGGAAACTTTCAAAAATTCGAATTATGATGCAACTGTTTTGTTATGCGAAGTAGATAATCCATCACGATTTGGAATTGCAGATGTTGAAAATGAAAAAATCATCAAAATTACGGAAAAACCTAAAGATCCAAAATCAAATTTGGCAGTAACTGGAATCTACTTTTTAACTCCTAAGATTTTTGAAATTATCGATGAACTTAAACCATCATGGCGTAATGAGCTAGAAATAACAGATGCTTTAGATGAATTGTTAAAACAAAATAATAATATTAGTTATGAAAAAATTACGGATTATTGGAAAGATACTGGAACGCCAGATGATATTCTACATGCTAATGGTGAGATAATTAACAAACACCCCAAATTCATAAACCAGCATATTACGGATAATTCTCTAAATGTAAAAAATCTAAAAATAATTGATAACGTAATACTTGGTAAAAATTGTGAATTTGGTTCAAATGTAACAATACAGGGTCCAGTTATAATTGGAAATAATTGTAAAATTCTAGAAAAATCTACAATAGGTCCTAATGCTAGTATTGGTGATAATTCAATTATTTCCGTATCTCTGATACAAAATTCAATTATCATGGAAAATTGTAAAATAGATTCTACAACTGAGATTAAAGATAGTATTATTGCAAATAATTCCGAGATAAAAGATGGTTCAGGTACAGAAAAAATATTTCTACTTGGTGAAGGTTCGAAAATTTCTCTTTGAGAAAATTTTTTGATTAGTAACAGTAAATATCCAATTCATTTTGTTTGAGATATGAGTAATTCGCCAGTAGTCAGTGTTATTATTTTAAATTATAATGCAGGGGAATTATTACTAAATTGCATTAATTCTTTAAAAAAATCTACATATCAAAACTTAGAGATTTTGGTAGTCGATAATATATCGTCAGATGGAAGTCAGAAAAAATGTAAAGAAAAATTTCCTGATATCAAACTTATTCAAAATAATGAAAATCTTGGTTATTGTGGTGGTAATAATATTGGAATAAAACAAGCTAAAGGAGAATTTATTGTAATATTGAATCCTGATACTATAGTAGAAACTAATTGGGTTGAAGAATTAATCTTTGCATATAAAAAATTTGGAGACGGATTGTATCAACCAAAAATACTCTCATTAAATGAAGAAAATATTATTCAAAGTACTGGAAATATGATTCATGTATTTGGTTTTGGATTTGCACGTGATAAAGGAAAAAAACTTAGTAATAATAAAGAAGATATTGAAAAAATTGGTTATGCATCTGGAACATGCCTTTTTACATCTAGAAAAGTAATTAATAAAATTGGTTTGTTAGACGAATTTCTTTTTCTATATCATGATGATCTAGATTTGGGTTGGAGAGCTGCACAAATTGGAATAAATTCGTATTACGTTCCCAAATCAAAAATTTTTCATGTAGAAAGTTATTCGTTAAAGTGGTCTGCAAAAAAATTCTATTGGTTAGAACGAAATAGAAAATATTGTCTACAAACACATTATTCTAAAACCACATATGCAAAAATGAAATCATCATTAATGTTAGTAGATCTTTTTGTCTGGGCATTCTATTTGTCAAAAGGATTTTTAGGTGCAAAAATTAAAGCGGAATTAGACATTCGTAAAAATAAACAATTTATAGAAAAAAAATATCATGAATTAGAAAATCTAAAAATTATTTCTGATACAGAATTAATCAAAAATTTTCCAGATGAAATATTTGTACCAACAAATGTCTCACAACAATCAATGAACTTAACATTTAACTCTATACTAACAAAATTAAGTAAAAAAATCAAAAAGAAAATTAATTAATTTTCTCAGAAATTACAACAGC
>JAOMDR010000027.1 GCA_028345575.1 Candidatus Nitrosopelagicus sp. | reverse complement strand
CACTTTTACAAAAAGCAATGCTAAAGGTTCTAAAAACTAAATGTCCAGAGTGTCAATGGCCTACTGTAATTTTTAGATATACAAGAAAACAAGAGTGGAGAAGACAGTGTGCTAACATGAAATGTAAAACTAGATCTTAAAATCAGAGTAAATGTCTGTTCTTCTATTCTTTAGTAATGGAAGTTTCTTTCTAATCTCATGAACTTTATCTAAAGAGATGTTAACATAACCAATTCCTTGTCGTTTTTTCATATCTAACAAGATACGACCATAAGGATCAACTGCTAAACTTCGTCCAGAATATACATGACCTAAATGATCTGGCGCTATCACGTAACATCCATTTTCAATTGCACGTGATTTGTTTAATGTTAACCAATGTTCCTCTTTCATAGGACCATTCACCCATGCAGACGGTACAACTAAAATTTCTGTACCAGATGATGCTAACGTTCTTGACATTTCAGGAAATCGTAAATCATAACAGATTAGCATTCCCATTTTTCCAACAGAAGTTTTTGTTGGTAATGGTATTTCTGTACCAGATGACATCTTATCAGATTCTTTAAAACCTAAAGCATCATAGAGGTGGATTTTTCTATATTTTCCAGTTACTTCTCCTTTTTTGTTTATGATAAATGATGTATCGTACACACGGTCTTTTTTTCTACTCTTCTCATACATTGTACCAACTATACCAATTGAGTTATCTTTTGCAGATTCTGCAACAGCAGATACAAATTCACCGTTAATTGTTTCAGCCTCTTGTGCTACTTGTCTCGCTGTTTGTTTTGATGTAGTGTAAAACATCATGTATTCAGGAAAGGTACACATGTCAGCACCATTTTTTGCTGCTTGTTTTATGTAATCTAAAATTTTTGGAAGATTTTTTTCTTTTTCAGTTGATGCTTTGAATTGAACTAGTGCAATTTTTGACATGATTAATCTAAAAATTATGAAAATAAAAAGATAGTTTAGAGTTGATCTCCTGCAAGAAACCAGTTCTCTTTTGGGTTTTCGTCAAAGACTATAATCACATGTTCTTTCTTTGTTTTTAGAATCTCAACTGCAGATTCAGTGACAGCCTTTGCAAATTCCTGTTTTTGTTCTTCAGAACGACCAGGATATAGTGATACGTGTACGTATGGCATGAATTGGAATTGTAAGAATGATAATTTAATTGATTAAATTAACGCCAGTCGTCTCCATACCCGTACCTAGAACCATAAGTCTCAGACCGGTTTGTCTTCTTATAGAAATATCCAACACCCAATCCTAAAAAGAATCCACCAATGTGTGCCAAAAATGCAACACCGCCGCCTGCAACACCAAAACCTCCTATGAAGAATGGTAGTAGATTTTGGAAGATTAACCAAAATGGTAAAAAGAATTTTGCAGGAATATGCATCATGCGCCAGAAGAATCCTAACATTACAAACGTCATTACTTTAGCACGTGGGAACATTACTAGGTACGCACCTAAAATTCCAGCAATCGCACCGGATGCACCAACTGCAGGAATTCCACTACCTGCATCACCATAAATGTGAATTAATCCCGCGCCGACTCCCCACATTAAATAAATTCCAATGTACTTTACTCGACCAAATTTGGCTTCAATATTATCACCAAAGATCCAGAGAAACAACATGTTTCCTCCAAGGTGCATTATTCCTCCATGCATGAACGTTGAAGTAATCAAAGTCAGTTCAGGAATTGCAGGACAATTAATAATTTCAGCACCGGTATTGATTCCATCAATCTGACCTGTAACACATCCAGGAACAGCACCCCAAGTCAAAAACATGTTCATTGCTTCACGATTTGAAAACTCTATGAATTGACCAGTTATTGTGACCTCAATTCCAAATACTATGACATTGATAATGATTAGTGCAATGGTTAGTTTTGGTTTAAATCCTGGTGGATGTGGATTTTCATCTCTTAATGGAAGCATGAATCAATCAAAGTTTGTTTGGTTTGTATAAGAATTTTCAGGTAAGTCTAAACTGAGATAATTCCTTCTTTAACTAGGAATTGAATTCCAGATGCAAATGTATTATCATCAATTTCACCATTAGCCCACCATGCTGCATTATTTCTTACCCAATCAGGAATAGTTGCATTATCATTTTGTGCACCACTTGAAGTAGTTGGTACAGAGATAATTCCTTGTTTTATCATAAACTCAATTCCAGATGCAAATGTATTATCATCAATTTCGCCATCAGACCACCACTTTGCATTATTTTTTACCCAATCAGGAATGCTAACAGATTGTTGTGTTGATGGAGTTGGTACAAATGAACTACTAGTAGATACTCCTACCTCAAACATTTGAGATGACTGGAAAAATTCATCATAGTTAGAGAAACCTTCACCGGTTAATACCAAATTCAAGGTGTACATATTATCATCAGGTATGGTTATCATATGAGTAGCAATTCCCTCTACTGACTTTGTACCTACAAATAGCTCAGGATTATCTCCAGTAACCAAATTGAATTGTTCACCTTGTGTATTTACCAAACCAAATGCATAGATTACATCTTTTACTAAACCATTGTTATTATCAAAGAATGAAAACTCAAATGGAATTTCATCTCCTGCACCATATTTAGAATCCCAAGCTATGATTGCTTTGTAACCATTATCAAATCTCATGTCAAACGAATTTTTCTCAACAGTTCCTTCGGGAACTAATTCAAAACTCATTGATTTAGATGAATAGTGAGATTCTCCTAAGAGTTCATTAATTCTTTGTAATTCAGTTCCTGTAACTAAAAAGTGAACAATGTTTTCAGTCTC
Source organism: Candidatus Nitrosopelagicus sp. (assembly GCA_028345575.1). Taxonomy (GTDB): domain Archaea; phylum Thermoproteota; class Nitrososphaeria; order Nitrososphaerales; family Nitrosopumilaceae; genus Nitrosopelagicus. Next base: position 1,333 of record JAOMDR010000027.1, on the reverse strand, counting down.
AGATGAATATGGATCCATTACTAGAACTCTTTGATCAACTTCAACACCATCTACGTAACCCTTGAATGATGTTTCAGGGTTGTATGGATCAAATGATTTAGGTACACGAATCTCTTCATGAACCATTTGAACTAGTTCAATATATTCAGGATCCCAATCAAAAGGCATGTCAAATGATATTGCATTATTAGCTTGATTAAATGAAAAATTTTCTACATCATCATAATAGGTTTTCACTGTGACAGGAACTTCTGCAGCTTCTGCAGTTTTAATAAAGAAACTTTGGTCTTGTGCAACACTAACAAATGTATCAAAGTTTAGTGGTTGTGCAACTAATGATCTAGGACTAGTTGCTCCTTCAATTGATACTTTGACATTGTATAATCCACCTTTTTCAAAGATTGGTCCATCAATGAGTGGGCGACCGTCACCTCTTGCAAATAATCCACCTGCGGTTCCATGTACCTCACCATAATATTCGGTACATTTCCAAGGCTTTGCTTCGTAACAATCACCTTTTGGTCTAACCTCGACATTTAGTTCACCATCATCATCATAGAAATAATTTCTAGCTAAAAGATCACCGCTTCTCCAAACTTCAACACGATATGTTACTTGTTCCAAGTTTTCATCAGTTAACATATCATAGAAACGAATTGCGATATTTGCTGAATCAACTTCACCTGCGGTCATATCAGCAGGATCTAATTGTGTGAAAATTGTAACCTCCATACCTTCAAAACTAATTGGAGGAGCAGCGTCACCACCTAAACCATGACCAAAAGCATCTTCACTTAGAAATGGTAAAGTTACACAGACAGCTGCAATGAGTAAGAAACTTTTGTAGTACAATTACCATTTTTTGCCTTGAATCACCTATTAATGATTCGATGAATTTCAATAATTATCACGAGATCATTTTTATTATATTCAGATGGATTTTCACTATGAAATACCTTCTAGGACTAATGTTAATTCCTTTATTGCTAGCACCAGCCTTTGCAGAGAGTCCAGAAGATTATGAGCAAATTTTACCATCAGAAAATGGAACACTCAACATTGGATTAACAGTTGATCCACCAGCAAAAGCAAATGAAGTTTCAAAACTACACATTGGATGGATAAAACCAGGATTCAACAAAATTCAAGAACATATTGATTATAGAATTACAGTTATCAAAGATGGTCAAAATACATTTGGGCCAATTCCACTTACACACACATCTATCGGTACAGTAAAAATTCCGGTAGAGTTTACATCAAACGGTGAACACCAGATTAAAGTAGAGATGGAGGGAATTTTGTTCCAACCAATTCCATTAGAGACAACATA
>JAOMDR010000026.1 GCA_028345575.1 Candidatus Nitrosopelagicus sp. | reverse complement strand
CACATTTTTGTGGTTCTTTTATACCATCACCAACAATTTCTTCAATTTTTCTAATTCGCTTGACTAGTTCTTTCATTTGTATTGGATTTGCAGACAGGTTATGATCTGGACCATTCATTTTTTTATCTAAAGTGAAATGTTTTTCTAATAATTTAGCACCCAATGATATCGCAACTTCAGGCACAATCATGTCTGGACCATTGTCTGAATATCCTATCGGAAAAGGAAAGTGTTTCATCATTGTTTGCATTGCTAACATATTGGTTTGATCATAAGGCGTAGGATACGCAGAAACTGAGTGAAATAGACCTATTTTTTTATTATTTGTTTTCAATACTTCATTTACTGATTCGTTGATTTCATTAATTTCCCCCATTCCAGTAGAAATTAAAATTGGTTTATTTTTTGATGCAGAATATTTGATCAATGGTAAATTGGTTAGATCTCCTGATGATATTTTAAAACATGAAATTTTCAATTTTGATAAAAGATCAACAGCATTGTTACTGAACGGTGTTGATAAGAATTCTACATTGTGTTGTTTTGCATAATCTACGAGTTCTCCAAAATCAGAATCATCTAATTCAACTTTCTTAAATAATTTGTAGTATGGAGAGGATACAGATGTAAAATCATCAGCCTTGAAAGTTTGGAATTTTATTGCATCTACACCACATTGTTTTGCAGATTTAATTAATTTTTTAGCAATTTTCAGATTTCCATTATGATTTATTCCAGCTTCAGCAATAATGAATGCAGTATGGTTTTTTCCTATAGATCTCTTTCCTATTTTGAATGATTGTTGTTTATTTTTCAATTTTTCTAATCATCTCAAATGCCTCTGCAGCATTAAACCCAGACACTGTTCCCCAACGTTTTGCAACTGATTTAATATTTTCCGCTGAACGAGGATGAGGAAATTTTTGAATTTCAGTTTTAAAGAATTTCATGGCTTGAATCTTCTTATCTAAATGATTTTTTATATTCACAAAATAATTTGGATTAAACCTATAAGGATAATTCCATTCTGTTGATGACAAAACTTCAAAGCAGAATAATTCTTTTACAATATTATTTAGTGGCCTACAGGCAGTCAAGGTTGCATTGTAAACAGTTCTATGATCAATGTTAAGATCATTATAATGATTTGTGTAAATTCGATCTGGTTTATACTTTTTAATTAAATTTTCAATTACTTTGATAATTTTTAGGAGTGGAATAGAATCCAAAGCATTATCTGGAAAATCAAAAAAATCAGTATTATTTACTTTTAGTAATTTTGATGCGGATAGTGCATTTTTTCTTAATTCAGAAATTTGTTTTTTCCATTTTTTTTCATTTTTTTCTAATTCTGAATCAAAATTATCAATGGACCTTTTTCTTGAGGTAATCCCACTAGCAAGGTAAGCAACATTGACTACATCCTTTTTTGAACGATGTCGTAATATGGTTCCACCCATGCCTAAGATTTCATCATCAGGATGAGCTGCAATAACTAAAATTTTCATTATTCTAAAAAATGGATCAATGTATATTAATCGTATTATCGTTTGATATGATTATTTTATAGAAAATATATTATACAAATAGTAATTTAATGAGCTATGGATTTTCGAAAAGTGAAAAGAGATGATTGGGAATTTATTTTAGAATTAAGAAATAGTCTTTTTAAAAATTTTCATAAACAGAATTCTCCAATTAAACTAAAGGAACATGAAAAATATATGAAGACACAGGTAAAAAATGAAAAATTTTGGCAATGGATTATCACAGAACGTAATAAGGATATAGGATACATTAGAATTTTAGAAGAGGATGTTTCAATTTTATTAAAAGAAGAATTTCAGGGCAAGGGTTTTGGAACAAAAGCGTTACGAAAACTTGGAAAACAGTCGTCAATTCCCAGAAAATTAATTGGAGTAATTAAAGTTGAAAATATTTCAAGCATCAAAAGCTTTGAGAAAGCTGGGTACAAACTAAAAACATTAATTTTTGAGAAAGAAACTAAGAATAAAAAATAATAATGATTGCCGCAATTATTCAAGCTAGATTATCTTCTACTAGATTACCAAGAAAACTTCTTCTTCAAATTCAAGATATGAATTTAATTGAACATTTATCATTACAGTTGTCATTTTCAAAAAGACTTGATAAAAAAATTATTGCAACCACAAAAGAAGAGATTGATAATGAGATTGTGAATATTGCGGATAAGCTAAATATGGAATATTTCAGAGGAGATTCATCAAATGTTTTAGATAGATATTATAAGTGTGCAAAATTTTTTGATCTAAAAACAATTGTAAGAATTAGTAGCGATGCGCCAATGATTGATCCACAAATAGTAGACAAAACTATTGAATATTATACAAAAAATAATTTTGATTATGTAAATAATTTCTTTGAAAGAACATTCCCTATAGGTACTGAGATTGAAATTTTTTCATTTGAAGTCTTAGAACAGTGTTGGAAATTTGCAAAAAAATCATCTGAAAAAGAACATGTTACACCTTTCATATACAACAATCCAGATAAGTTTGAAATAGGATGTGTTAAAAATCTAGAAAATTTATCAGAGTTCCATTGGACAGTAGATAGAATTGAAGATTTTGAATTTGTTAAATCAATAATAGAGAGAACTAAAAAAAGACCAATCTTAATGGATGATATTCTAAAAATTATAGAAAATGAACCTGATTTACTAAAAATCAACAGTCATGTAGATCCATTTGAAGGTTACAAAAAATCTATCAGTGATGATTAGTTATTTTTAGAAGATGACTAATTATTCTGGTTTTCCAATTGCTCTATAAGTAAAACCAAATTTATCGAGATTATCATGATTAAAGAAATTTCTGCCATCTATGACTATCTTTGTATTCATTTCAGTACTGATTTTTTCAAAATTAAGATTTTGAAAATCATCATGATCAGTGATTAATAAAATAGCATCAGATTTCTTAAATGAATCAATAATTGGCGTTAATTTAACTGGTGAATTAATTTTTTCATAAACAGGATCACATACAATTGTATTCACATTTTTTGAAGTAAGTTTTTCTATCAATGGAAATGTTGGACTTAATCTAACATCAGGTATATTTTTTTTGTAACATAATCCTAGAATTGTTACTTGTGATGATTCAAGTTTTTTTCCAATTTTATTAAGTTCATCTTCTAACATTGATACAACATGATCTGGCATGGAATCGTTGACACTTCTTGCAACTTTCATTAATTTTGTATCAATTCCCAATTCTTCTGCTTGGCTAATTAAGTACCAAGTATCAACAGGTATACATTCACCACCAACACCTGCTCCAGGAAAATGTGGCATAAATGCAAAAGGTTTTGTTTTTGCTGCATTAATTATTTCAAAAACATCCAAGCCAAATTTTGGAAAAATCTTTGCTAATTCATTTACTAATGCAATATTAACATCACGAAAAATATTTTCTAGTAATTTTGTTGCTTCAGCTGCTTCAATAGATGATAGTTTTGTAACTCCTGTTGTAATAAATTGTGAATAAAATAATTGAGCAATTTCAGTACTTTTTTCATTAATTCCACCTACGACTCTACTAATTTTGTCAACGGTAAAATTTTCTCCGCGTGAATGAATATTAAATTCGGTATCTTGAGTTTGTTTTTTCATAGGAGTTGGATTATATCTTTCAGGACAATATGCCAGACCTAAATCGTCTCCAAATTTTAGATTAGTGAGAGATTCAATAGTTTCAGAAATTTGCTTAGTAGTTCCAATAGCAACAGAACTTTCAAAAATTAAAATCATTCCTTTTTTTAAGAAAGGAGAAATTCTTTTTGCCACATCATTAAGATTTACAATATCCATTTCATTATTCTTATTTAAGGGAGTAGGAACACATACAAAAATTACTTCTACATCATTTAATGCATTTTCTGGATCTGTAGTTGCAAGAAGATTTTTATTTTTTGTTACATCTCTTAACATGTCTTGATATTCATAAATCACAGTTGCATTGTTGATTTGATCTACCCTTCGTTGACTTATATCTAATCCATTAACCTTAAACCCTTTTTTTGCAAGAAATGTTGCTAGTGGTAAACCGATTGTTCCTACACCAATTACACAGATTTTAACATTACAGTCTACAACTCTTTTTTTAATTTCATCGATAGTTTGGAAATACAATTCTCTTCACTTAAAAATTGATTTAATACCCTCATTTAAAGAAATTTGTGGATTGTAACCAAGAATATCATGTGCTTTTTGTATATCCGGAATACGTTTCATAATTTCTGATGTTCTTTTTCTTTCAGTATTTTCAAAAGGTAGAAAAGTAATTTCACTGTCAGACTCGGTAATACTTTTAATATTTTTTGCTAGATCAAATATTGTTATGGGTTCTTTGTTATTACCTATATTGAAAATTTGGTTATCACCATTTGATAAACATAGATTAATTCCATTTACAATATCATGAATATGACAAAAAGCCCGCAATTGTTCTCCACTACCATGAATAGTGATGGGCTTATTTGATACAGCTTTAGAAACAAATTCGGACATAACAAATGAACTTGATTGACCTGGTCCATATGCATTAAAAAATCTGAGTATAGAATATTTCATTGATGATATTTTTGAAAATGCTTTTACATATTCTTCTCCAGTTATTTTACTAACACCATAATTTGTTATTGGCATCGGGGGATCAGTTTCTTTAATTGGAACATGTACAGCTTCACCATAAATTTCAGACGATGATGCAAAAATAATTTTTTTTACATTATTTTTTTTTGACGATTCCAGTATATTTTGAGTTCCTTGAATATTGAGATTTAGAGTGTGTAAAGGATTTTCTTCGGTTAACTTTACCCCAACTGCGGCTGCAAGATGAATAACAATATCAGTATTTTCTAAAGCGTTAGATATTTTTTCTGATTCCAATAAATCACATTCAATGAAATCCACATCATGAATTTTTGATGGCGTTCTATCTAGAATAAGTATATCATGTTCTTTTTTTAATAAATTTACCAAATGTGTACCAATAAAACCTGAACCACCTGTAATTGCTATTTTCATCATAATTCAACTAAGTTTTTACTTCTTTCTTCAATAATCTTATCAGGATCACCACCAGACCAACCTGATGTGTGTGACCAACCTTCCAGTGTTATTTGTAATGCTTTTCTTTTAACATCTTTTTCAAGATATCTAGCACCATGAATCGCATATTTGGAATCTTGAAAAATTACAAGCGTATTATCTAAATTATAAGGTTCAAATATTATCGATGATTCATCCAAGTCTGATGCAATGTATGTTGCACCAGGATCACCTTTGTTCCAATCTTTTGAGAAATATAACATCATTACCAGAGTACTAGGTCCAATGTTATGTGCATGTGGTAATTGAAATCCACCTTGAGACATACCAATAAAATGAAAATGCTTTAATTTTTCTACAGCTACATTGGTAAATTTTTTAAAATTATCTGAAAATTCTTTTGTTGATGCATATTTTTTTAGAATATTCCATTCAGAACTTAATGAATTATCATCTCCATCACGTACAACACCGTGAGTTGTTGTTCCGGCCCACTTTCTACTCCAATGATTTTTATCATAAGTGGTAATATGGTCCCAATTATCATCAAATTTTGGATATGAATCATGGAGTTTTTTATAAAAATCTTCATGAAAAAAATTTTCTATAAATGCAAATTTACATGGTTTACTTGTTTGGAAATTTTTAGATTGTGTAAAAACATTATTCCAATTAATTATTTCTGAAAAATCATCCATTTTTATCACTCAAACACTTGATGCATGATTCATTGCATCCGCATTTATTTTGTATAACATCCCACTTACCACAGTTTCATACCTTTTGTACTAGCTTTGATTAAAATCTCAGTTGAAACTCCCATCCCTTTTTCTATTGGTGTGATATCTGAAAGAATTTTTTTTGAATATGCTCTAAAACCACTTTGAGAATCAGTAAGATTTTCCTTAATCGATGCATTTGTAATTTTAGTTATAATCTTAATTCCAAATTTCCTATATTCTGGAACTTCACTAATATCTTCAGAAAGAAATCTTGAGCCTATCACAACATCTGCTTTTTTGTCTTGGAGGGGTTCAATTACTTTAGAAATATCTTCAACTCTATGTTGTCCATCTGCATCAAAAGTAACTAAAATATCTCCACTCATTTCTTTTGCTTTCAAAAAAAATACTTCTAATTGCAGCACCATATCCTAAATTTTTTTCATGATTAATTACTAATGCACCGTGATTATTGGCGATTTTGGATGTTGAATCAGTTGAACCATCATCACAAACAATTATCGTATTTGTGATTTTCTTGATTTTAGATAAAATTTCTGCAATATTCTTTTCTTCATTAAATGCTGGAATTCCTACTATAATATTCAATATTTCATCTACCACAGAAATTGTTAGTTA
>JAOMDR010000025.1 GCA_028345575.1 Candidatus Nitrosopelagicus sp. | reverse complement strand
TATTACGCCTATAATTGTGCATTTTAGATAGTCTAATTTGGTTAATTTTGAGAATTTACTTCTATCGAGTGATAATTTCATTTTAGATAACTTCTTCCCCTTCGTTTCCGGATTTGATATCAATTGCCCGTAACATTTGTGAGATGAAAATTTTACCATTTCTTGCGTTCTTCTTGATAATGTCTACGGTTTTTTCTTCTTTTGACTCTGGAACTACTACCATCATTCTATATTTGTCGCCAAAATGAGGTGTAAACACTTCCATACCTTTTGATGTGTGAATTTCAGGTTCAGTTTTTGCACCTCGACCTCTAACTTTGATAATTGTTAGTCCGCCAACGTCAATTTCTTTTAATCCTTCACTGATTTCCATCACGTCGTTTTCTGCAAGTATGACTTCAAGTTTTAACATGAATTATTTTATCTGTCAAAGTAATTAATAATTTAGAAATTGTACATCTTTTGATTATCACTGATAACCAAATTGGTAAACTGTTAAATGAAAAAAACTTTCAAAATTTTTAATGATAGATACCGGAGACACAGCATGGATGTTAATAGCAGGATGCTTGGTTCTGTTAATGATCCCAGCACTTGGATTATTCGAGTCGGGTCTTTTGCGAAAGAAAAATGTGGTTTCGATTTTCATGCAGATCTTCTTTGGAATGTCACTCCTAAGTGTAATGTGGTTTGTCTTCGGATTCAGTCTATCATTTGGTCCATCAACACAGGGTATTATTGGTAATCTTGATTGGACATTTTTGAAAGGAATTCCTTGGGATGCACCTCTTGAACAGTACGCGCCAACAATTCCTGGTGTATTATTTGTAAAGTTCCAATTGATGTTTGCATGTATCACACCTTTACTACTAACTGGAACTATCGCTGAAAGAATGAAGTTCAGCTCTTTTATCATATTCATATCTGCATGGTCAATGCTCATCTATTACCCAATCGTTCACATGGTTTGGGGTGGTGGATGGTTAGCAGAACTTGGTGTAGTTGACTTTGCTGGTGGTATCGTTATTCACACTACTGTAGGAATGGCAGCACTTGCAGCCGCTTTAGTACTTGGAAAAAGAAGAGGATTTGGCCCTGCCATAAACATCCCTCACAGCATTCCTCTTGCAGTATTAGGATCTTCATTATTATGGCTAGGATGGTTCGGATTTAACGCAGGAAGCGCACTCGCATCTGGCGGTGTAGCAGGAAATACTGTAATTGTAACTCACTTGGCATCTTCTGTATCTGCTCTAATCTGGGCTGGATTGTCTTGGATGCGTACAGGAAAACCATCTATCGTTGCTACAATAAACGGCGCTATTGCTGGTCTTGCAGGAATTACCCCTGCATCAGGCTTTGTCAGCGTAGAACATGCATTTGTTCTTGCAATAGCAATTGGTATCTTATCATACGGAGGAGTCGTACTAATTAGAGATAAATTAAAAATTGATGATTCACTTGATGTAAGTTCCGTTCACGGTATTGCAGGAATTGTAGGTGCACTTGGAATTGGAATATTCGCAAGCACTTTGATTAATCCTGCAGGTGTTGACGGCTTGCTCATTTCTGGAAGTCTGGATCAAATCTGGATACAGGGTGTTGGAATTGCAGTTGCTGCTGCTATGGGCTTTGGTGGAACATGGCTACTTTTACAGTTAATCAAACATCTTATTGGTATACGTGTCGAACCAGAACAAGAAGACGTTGGTTTGGATATCAGTGAACATGCAGAACAAGCTTACTCTGATGAAGAAGAGTTCAAGTTAAGCCTTGATGAAAAATTAGAATCATCAAAAAAGAAATCTGACGCTTGATGTCTGATGGATGACGATAAAGAATACGAAGAGAGACCTGAATGGGAATGGCTGAAGAAATAGTAACTACACAATCTTATGAAAAACTTTGTAGTGATGTACTTTATTCAAATGAAAGTGTTCGTTTTGTAGGTTTGGTAAATAATAAATCTGATTTAATACACAGTGTTCAAAAAAAAGATTTAGATCCACTTTTGGATGATGATGAAATAAAAATTTCAATAAATTACTCATTGGAAAGATGGAGAAAAGCACAAAATCTTTCATTTCGTTTAGGTCATGAAAAACTCACACTAACTGAATATGAACATGTAACTTTAATTTCAATTCCATATGATGGAAAATTATTACTAATCAGTACTCAGCCAACTATACATTATCATGAAATGATACAAGCAATCATTTCTGTAATTCCTCCATGGGAGAATTAATAATTTGGAAAACGCTACTGTTAGTTATATTCAATTACTACGAGAAGATTTAGCTATATTTCGAGTGGTTCCTGAAGGTCCTTTTCCTGAATACAAAGCAGGTCAGTTTCTCACTTTAGGACTACCTGTAAAAAGTGAAAATAATCGTGTAATCAATCGTGCATATTCAATTGCATCTCATCCTGAAAATAAAAAATATATCGAGTTTGTCATTCGGTGGGTAAGAAAACCATATCCTGGAAGATTAACCACTGCAATGTTTAATCTAAAAGAAGGTGATCCAATTCAATGGAGAAAAGCTAATGGCACTCTTACAATTAATGACAAATTACCAAACGGTGAACCTGACAAACGAAGAATTGTCTGTATCGGGGGTGGAACCGGATTGGCACCGTTTGTTAGTTTTGCCCAACATCTTCATGATGTAGGAGATAAGCGTGAACTTGTTGTTTTACACGGAGCAAGTTACGTTGATGAACTAAGTTACAGAGAACGTTTGACGGATTTAGAACTTGAAAGTATTGATAGAGGTACGGACAAATGGAATTTCAAATATCGAGCAGCAATTAGTAGACCACAAGAATGGCTAAATCGTTCTTGGACTGGACAGGTGGGAAGAGTAGAACAATTTCTAAGAGCAAGACCTGGACAAATATCTCCATTAGAAGAATTAGTTGGTGAAAAAATTACACAAGAAAATACCATGTTTTACATTTGTGGATGGCAAGGAACAATTGATGGAACCTTGGATTATCTTGGAAATAAAGAGTTTGTAACAGAGAGAAACAAACGCGAAGATGGTAGTTACGAAGTTAAATTCGAATCTTACGGATAATAAATTTCTGTGTCATATTACGGCGTTTAACAAAACAGATCAGTCGTATATACTAGTATTACGTTATCGGCTTATGGGCAAAAAGAATATTGAAATTGCTGGAGCTGCAGAAGGAACAATCGAAATGCTAAAAAAAGCATATGCATTAGAAATGTCCGCATTTCATTACTGGTTTTACATTGATCAGTATGCAGAAGGATTGGGATTCTTGCACAGTGATTTCTATTCAGAAAGTGCTAACGACGAGTTAGAACATGCAAAAAAAGTTGCATTGAGATTGGATCAGTTGGGAGCAAAAGCAACCGACAATCCACAAGACTGGGCAGAAGTTTCTGGACTAGGAAACTTGGAACCTGGTAACCATGTTACATTGCGAAGTGCATTAGAATATGCACTTGAATTCGAAAGAACTGCAATAGAACATTATAACGAACTTGCAAGTAGCACTCAAGGAAAAGACCACATAACATACCATCTCGCACTAGACTTGGTAACTGATGAAGCAAAAGACGAACAAGACATCGAAGACATACTAGACAAACTGGAAATTTCCTAATTTCCTTTTTTTTAGAAATTATTTGGATTTTGGTTTTTGTGATTCTTTTGGATGTTTTCTTGGTAAATCTAATCCCACTACACTCATCATAGATTCTCCAATTGGTTCATAAATCGATTTGAGTGATTCTTCATCATAATATTTTGCAATCTCGTGTAATTTTGCTTCAATCTTTTTTTGTTCTATGCGAATCAAAATACTTCTTGCGATGAGCGCTTTTAATTCGTCAATCTTATTTTCTGGTATTGTATTTTTTGTTTTCATGATTAAGGTGCATCTCGAACTTTCACTACGGAGCCATATGTGAGCTGAATCTCATTTAGTGAATATTTGATAGTCTCTAATGGGTCCAACATGTGTTCGTCAGCATCGCAAATGAAAATTGGAAGTTCTTCTTCTACTTCACTCTCAATTTCAGATATTTGTTTCATGTTCGTTTGAACTTCTTTTCTAACATAAATCAAATTGTTATTCTAAGATCTTGTTCTAAAGTTATCAAATCAAACTCTTATGGATGATTGATAAACAAAATCTTTTGATCGTGTGATACGTCTGCTATATAGTTGCCATATAGTACACGTAGATCATTGTTAACTTCAAAATTTTATTTTATTTGTTATGGGACAATGGTTTTCTTGGGTAAAATCAAATGAAAAAGAACTGTTAGTGATTTTAGATGGTTTAGCAAAAAAAGCAGTGGAAGCATCTGAAGCTGTATACGAATTATTACAAGACCCAACTAATGTTGAAAAAATAAAAGAAGTGTCAAGAATTGAAACTGAGGCAGATGTTCTAACAAGAGATATTTTTTCAGAACTAAACAGAACTTTCATCACACCATTAGATAGAGAAGATATGCAAAGGGTTGCATCAAAGATAGATGATATTATTGATTTTATGGATGGAATAGGTGCGAGATTCTTGAGTTACAAAATTACTACATCTCCTCCGCATGCACTGGAAATGGCAGAAGAACTGGTAAAAGCTACAAAAGAGGTTGAATATATGGTATCAAAATTAAGCAATGTTAAGAATCCTAAATCAATGATTGAACATTGTAGAAACACAAGTGCAATTGAGCATAAAATTGATGATTTGTACAGAACTGCAATAACTGAACTCTTTGAAAGTAATGATGCAATACACATAATCAAACTAAAAGATATCTATGAAACTATGGAAACTGCATCAGACCGATGTGTTGATGTGGCAGATGTAATTGAAGATATTGTTTTAAAATATACCTAGGAAAAAATTATGTTAGAAATAGCGATTATAGGAATTGTCATCGCTTTGGTGTTCGATTTTGTTAATGGCTTTAATGATTCAGCAAACTCGGTAGCCACGGTAATTGGCACACGTGTTTTAAAACCAATTCATGCAGTTGCAATTTCAGCAGTTGCAAACTTTGTAGGACCATTCATTTTTGGAGTTGCAGTTGCAACAACCATAGCAAAAGGAATCGTTAGTCCCGATGACATTACAGTTTACATGATTATTGGAGGATTATTAGGTGCAATTGCATGGAGTTCCTTATGCACATACTTTGGACTGCCAATTTCAAACAGCCATTCATTAATTGGAGGCATAATGGGGGCAGGAATTGCAGGATTAGGATTTGAAAAATTAGTTTATGATGGATTAGGCAAAGTGTTTACAGGAATAATTGTTGCACCTATTGGAGGAGTGCTTTTTGGAGTTGCAGTGACAGGGCTCATCATATTCTTTTTTGCAAGAAGAAAACCCGCTATAGTAAACAAAACATTTGGAAGATTACAAATTATTTCATCAGCATGGTTTGCACTAACACATGGAGCAAATGATGGGCAAAAAACTATGGGAATTATAGTTTTAATTTTATTTGCTGCAGATTTAATCCCCGAACTTGAAATGCCATTATGGGTAATATTTGCGGCGGCAACAGCAATGGGGTTAGGCACGTTCTTTGGAGGATACAAAGTAATCAAAACATTGGGCGTTAAGATTACTAGATTGAAACCATATCAAGGATTTGCAGCAGAAACTAGTGGAGGATTAATGCTTGCAGTATTTGCAACATTGGGAATTCCTGCAAGTACAACTCATGCAATTACAGGTACAATCATGGGTGCAGGGTCTGCACGAAGAATACGAGCCGTAAGGTGGAAGGTAAGTAGACAAATTATCTTTTCATGGGTCATAACAATTCCCGGTGCTGCAGGATTGGGGGCGTTGGTCACTTACATCATAAATCTATTTGTATAGAAAATAAAAAACCAAAAATGATGATCAACTGATCATCAATTCTCAACTATGTATCTTATTCTATAACTCTGTTATTACAACATGGAACTATGTTGCCCCCTTATATCCTCTGTATTTTTTGAAAAAGTTATGATGTCTACAAAGACCAAAAACATTGAACGTAGAAACATCCAGATTAGCGGAGGCTCTACTTATGTAATCTCACTTCCAAAAAAATGGATTGAAAGACTAAATCTAAAAAATGGCGATTCAATGCAAATTGTAAACAATCCAAATAATTCTATAACACTCTCTTCCGATACTAAACAAGAAGAATCATCAACATATCCTGAAATTAAAATCAAAAAAACAGACTCTGTAGAGTCAATAAAGCGAAAAATCATCTCATTATACATCTCTGGGCACAATTTTATCGTATTAAATTCACCACGAGCAAAAATTGAAACAGATGTGCGCTCTATGGTTATGAAATTAATTCGAACCAAGTTTGTAGGAACAGAAATTATAGAATCTGATTCGGAGTCAATAACAATCAAGGTACTTACCGCAACTCCTGAGATGAAACTAGAGTTGGCATTCAACAGAATGTTCAAATCAACATCAAACATGTTTTCTGAAACAATGCATGCAATTGAAAAAGGAGATTCTGAATATGCACAAGAAATCGTTCACATGGATGATGAGATTGACCGCTTTTCATATTATCTTACCCGAAACTTGGTTATGGCCTTAGATGATAGCAACATCTTATCTGCATTGGGATTAGAAAAAACATCTCAGGCAATCGGCTACAAAAGAATCATCAACTGTGTTGAAAGAATTGCAGACCATATTACTACAATTGCAAAACTGGTTGTTGATATGGATAAAAACATCTCAAAAATCCCAAAAGACATCTTGAGTGCATATCAAAAAACAATTGAACTCTTTGATAAAACCATGATTCTCATATCTGAGAGAAATTACTCACAGGCAGAAAAACATGCTGAAGAAATAGAGGCACTAATTGATGAGACAAACGCCTTGGTAAAATCAACTAAATCAAATTCTGAAGCATCTGTCGTATATCAAAATTTGATATATCAAAACAGACGAATCTTAGATTACATCTTAGATGTATCTGAGGTTGTCATGAATGATACAGTAGATTCTATTGTTTCTATGAAAACAATTGAGAATACTGAGGCTTAAGATCCTATAGAAATCTCTTAGACTAACTATTTCTCATAATTTTGAACT
>JAOMDR010000024.1 GCA_028345575.1 Candidatus Nitrosopelagicus sp. | reverse complement strand
CAGGTGTACGTAATGTGATTAATGGAGTTTCAAGTAAACCAGATGAAGTAATTATTTTAATTTTTCCAGATTTTTCTGAAACAAATATTCGTTCATCAGCAAATGTAATTGACCATGGTTTTTCAAAATTTGTTGCTACAACTTCTACAGAGTCCGTTGAAACATTTTGAATAATAGGTTCAGGAAGCGGTGGTGGGTTTGAAGGTATTGTATCGGTCAAAATTACAGCAGAAAATATCAGAGCACCTGCAATACCAACAATTTGGAATTTTCTAAGCATATTAAAAAATTGATTAGAATCCTTTTATTCATTTCCGAATTTGAAACGCGTATATACCTCATAAGGAATTTTTGTTCAGCGGGGTGGGGAAGTCAGGTCATCCCGTCGGGCTCATAACCCGAAAATCAGTAGTTCAAATCTACTCCCCGCTATTATGATTTTAAAAATTAGTGATCCATGAAGAGTTTGGATTGAATTTTTCAGATTTTGGTTTTTGTTTCATACGTTGAACAGGTTTTGTGAGGTGACGGTGTGCAGATACATCAGGTATGTAGATTTGTTCTTTTATTGATCGTGGGATAAATTGACGGTTTTTATTTTTAGATGTTTTTTTACATCTCACACATTGAAATCCTTGATTTTTACCCTTTGACTTCATATGTTTTTGGCAATCGTTACAAAATGGATTTATTAATTTAGATTTTTTTTCAAGTTTTATAATTTGAATGAATTCCAGATTTAAAATTCTCGGATGTGTTTTTGTTGCTTTTCTAATACCACCGCCAACTTTGAGTATATCTCCTACAATCAATTCTTTTGCAACATCAGTTATTCGAGTTGGTTTGTAAACTGCACAATTAATTTTAATATTATTTACAATTATTGAAAAAAATACATGACCACCTTTAGTAACAATTGGTTTTGTGATGACAACACCTCGCAGTGTTCCAGATGTATAAGGTAAAAAATTATTTACATCAATTTCATTTTTTAGATGATCACCTGTTCCTTGATTTGATTTAAAGATAAGATATCCGGCAAGTTTCTCTTTTGGTTGGATCATTTTTGATGCAGAGATTAATGTTGTTGAATCCTCTCCACGAACTCCATAAAAAACAGGATCAGGACCATGAGGCATTAACAGGACTTTATTTTTCTTTGAATCAAAACTATTGAATGTATTTGGGTATGTTTTTTCTTGCATTTCTTTAACCTTAGATTTATCCAAAATTCGTTTTTTTCCAAATTGTGATGATTTACGATAAGACAGTAGTTCATATGTTTCATCTTCAAAATTATAACCTATTACGCTAGTAGCACCAACTAATCCTTGACCATTTCCAAGATAAAAAAAATCGAGATTATGTTTTGAAAGAATTTTTTTAGCCTCATTTCTATGAATTAACTTCCACATTGCATCAGAACTTAATTTTGAAAATTCATTAGGAATATGTTCATCTTGACAAAAAACAAGACCAGGATTTGCTCCATTTTTTACATCAGAATATTGTCTAACAAATTTTTTTACTAGATTTTTAATTTTTTTAGGATTAGACGTAGAGATTTTAATACCAACAGCACCATTTCCTCTAGTTTTCCAAGGAATATTAGGATTAAACCTTACCAGGTTTGGAAAATCAAGAAAATCTACATTTTCTTTTTTTAATCGATTAATAATTTTGTAAGCTAAAAACGTAGTACACATACCTTTAGGTGAATCAGTGTCATCAATGCCAATACGGAGTATTTGTTTAGACATATCTTACCTGTAAAATATAGGAATTTTAGTGATTTGCCAAAGAGTTTGGTTTAAATTCAAAATGACACTTTTTAGAACAAATGATAATAATTGACGAAAAGCGAATTTTTGAGATAATATCTCAAAGAAAACCAGTCACAGTTGCATTAAATGCACCAGATGGAATGTTACCTCAGGTCCAACAAACTGCTACAAATATTACAAAAAAATTTGATATTCCAGCATTTGTTTTAGCAGATACAACTTGGGGAACATGTGATCTTAATTCAAACGGTGCAAAAGTGCTAGGTGCAGAAATTTTATTCAATATAGGCCATACAAACAAACTTGAAACATTTCCAGGTGAACAAGATAATGTTATGATGATTGACGCATTTGATGATGTGCCTTTTGATGATGTGATACCAAAAGCAATTGAAATTTTGAAGGGGAAAACAATTTCATTAATTACAGATAGCCAACATCTTCACCAAGTTGAACCTGTCAGAAAAAAGCTTGAAGAGGGAGGAATCACGGTGAAAATTGGAAAAGGTAAAGGACAATTAAATGATGGACAAGTTTTTGGATGCGAATTTTATCCTGCAATGGAAATTAAAGAACAAGTTGATGTGAATTTATTTTTAGGACAAAGTAACTTTCATGCCGCAGGAGTTGCGATATCAACCAAGGTAACAACTTACATTTTAGATCCTTATTTCAATGAAGTGAGAGATGTTACTAGCTTTGCAGAGAAATTAGAAAAAAAGGCTACACTTAAAATTTTCAAGGCAACAGAGGCAAAAGTTTTTGGCGTGATTGTTGGTCTTAAAGAAGGTCAATTTGCAAAAGTTACAGCATTGAAATTCAAAAAAGAGCTTGAAGAAAGAGGTAAAGAAGTTCAATTGTTAGCATTAACCGACATTACTAGTGATAGATTAAAAAATTTTACAGGAATTGATGCTTTTATTCAGGTTGCTTGTCCGAGAATTTCAACTGATAATGAATTTGAAAAACCAATGTTATCAACACCGCAAGCAAATGCATTATTAAAAATGTTAAAAAATGAAAAATTAGATAATTATTTAGAGATACCACATTGGTTATAGATATGAAAAAAATAATTTTTCTACTGATTTTGGCTTTTGGATTTGGATATGTATTTGTGACTAGTGCAGATGCAGAAATGCTTGATGTGGAGGTAGGTACTTCAGGGGATTTAAAAAAAATTAATGATTCAAAATACAAAGCAACTGCGATAAGTGTTTTGAGAGATTCTGATGGACAATTACTAAGTGTGATAAAAACATCTGCTACTAGGTATTTGGATAAACCAATTACTGATGAATTTATTGATACATTACCGGTTATCAAAAAAGGAATTCTTAATGGAAAGAATTTAGAAATGACTCAGGTTACTTTAGATTATGATTATGAAAAATGTTTGACGGAACTATATGATGTTGCAGGATATACAGAACAATGTAATTGGTATCATAGAGCAACTGCTACAATTCTAGGTGTTACTGATGGAATTGGTGAGAAATATGAATTATTTAGAGGACTAAATCACTCTTATTCTGTAAAACCATTAGACTCGGTAACTAGTTATTGGACAATAATTCGTAGTGACTAATCTTCTTTTGATAAAAAGACTCCAATCCCAATTGCCATTGCAACTACAAATGGAATAAAACGATATGGCAAAATAAAATAAAAATCAGTAACAAAGGATATCAATGGACCTGCAAGTAGAGTTCCTAAAATTAGAATAAGAATAGAATCAGCTTGTTTTATTCCCTTAAGAGATTTAATAAAAAGACCAACAACCAATGGCACAATACATAAAATTGCAAGAGGATCAAGTTGCATATTATTTCCCCAACCGGTAAAACCATCTAAAAATGCATTAAATTCAAATCTCACAACATCATCGTAAATGATACTTTGTCCACTTTGAAAGATCCAATATATTATTCCAATTACTACCACGTATGAAGTAAATAACATGTATTTAGTTTTTTTAGGTATGTCGGAACGGTAAATATAAAATAAATTCATCCAGAAGTACGTTACAATAAATGCTTTTGAAAAGACAGCAAGAATGAATAAAATTGGAGATGTATGCCACCATTTTTTTTGTATTGAGTATAATGATACAAGATAGAATAATACCCAAAAATTTTCATACACAGCAATAGTATCAAAATCGGTGAAAGTAATACTTTGTAATAATATTATCATAGAAATTATTCCTGCAAATCTTTTTTTGGATATCTGAATTGTAACCAGAGCGGTAAATACTACAACTAAGATACTAGCGGCGAATGGAAGTAATTTTATATTTTGTAGAAAATCTTGTGAGACTTCAAGTAAGATCATTCTCACATACCGAGTATTTTGTTCTTTGATGTAGACATTCCAATGGTCAGTAGAAGGCCAAATTTCTAACGCTTCTTCTAAAATAAAATAATCGGGCCATTGATTTTTTTCATCTAGAAATAATTCACTAGTGGAAAATCCAATATACAATCCTAAAATGATTATACCAGAAATAATAGCAACTCTTTTGGAAATTTCAAAATTTAAGATAAATTTTATACTAGAATTAAGCATAGATGGAAGTTTTTCATTTTTATAGAGAAAACCCAATGAGAGTAATGACGTAATTGAGATTATGATAGGTAACGTCCATGGGCTTGTTTCAAATGGATCTAGTTCATTAGGAAATTCGTATGTATTTGATATTATTAATGCAGGAAAAATAACTGAAATAATACTAATTCCAACTATTCCAAGAGTAATTAAAAAAGCAGTATATGTAACCAGTTTACTTGATATCTGCTCGCTCATATACTGGTAAATTATAGGTGATTTATCAAGTATGTGAAACTCTAAAAACAATTAATAGTAAAATTTTATTCAATCACACATGGACGAAAAACAAAGAATACCGGGTGAGAAGATTGCATCAATTGAAGAATATCTTCCAGGAGATAATACGTTTGAGGATGATGACTCTATTAGAGCAACAACAATTGGAGAAATTAACTTAGATTCATCTGAAAGATTAGCTTCGGTGAATAGTCAAACACAGATAACAGTTCCAAAAGTTGGCGATATCATCATAGGTGTTGTAGAGGCAAACTTACCATCAATGATTGCAATAATGATAAAATATGTAAATGGAAAGAAGGTGGTTGCAGATTTGGAATGTATTTGTGTTACAAGACATATTAGAAAAAAGAATATAGCTTTAGCACAAGATGTTGTTAAAGTCGAAATAATCAGTCACATTAATGGAACAATACATGCAACTATTGATTCACAAGAACTAGGCGTACTATTCACAAAGTGCAGAAAATGTTTCGGTACTGTTGTAAAAATGCGCGATGCAGTAAAATGTAAAGATTGTGGGTGGATTGATGATAGAAAATTATCCTCAGAGTTTGGAAAAATTGAATTTTTAACTCAAAATTAAGATGAAGAAAGTATCATTTCAAGGTGAACATGGAGCATACAGTGAAAGTGCAGCAAAGAAATTCTTTAAAGATGAAATTGAAACTGTACCATGTAATAGTTTTGAAGATGCATTGAAAATAACTGAGAACAAAGATAGCGATTACTCTATTCTTCCTGTGGAAAACTCTATTGAGGGAACAGTAGGACAGAGTATTGATGCAATTACACATACAGATTTACATGCAATAGGTGAAGAATA
Source organism: Candidatus Nitrosopelagicus sp. (assembly GCA_028345575.1). GTDB lineage: Archaea > Thermoproteota > Nitrososphaeria > Nitrososphaerales > Nitrosopumilaceae > Nitrosopelagicus. The sequence goes on along the minus strand of JAOMDR010000024.1, from coordinate 7,198 downwards.
TTTCAAAGTCGAACATTGTCTTATCAGTACTGGAAAAGTTGAAGATGTTAAAACAGTATATTCACACCCACAAGCATTAGGACAATGTAGTGATTTCATTAAGAATACAGAATTGAAAACTGTACCAACATACGATACAGCAGGAAGTGTAAAAATTATTAAAGAAATGAACGACATACATTCTGCAGCAATAGCAAGTAGTGACGCAGGAAATTTGTATAGCATACCTATTGTAAAACAAGGAATTGAAAATAATCCAAATAATTATACACGTTTTTTGATATTTTCAAAAGAAAATTCTATTGAGAGAGTAGGAGATAAAACCTCAATCATATTTTCAGTGAAACATGAACCAGGTGCATTACATCAAATATTGAAAGAGTTCAATGATAATGATATCAATTTAACTAAGATCGAATCTAGACCAAATAAGAACACAAATTGGGAATACAATTTTTTTGTAGATTTCTTAGGTCATTATTCAAATTCAAAAATTAAATCAGTATTGAATAAAATTTCAGAAAATACAACATTTCTTAAGATAATTGGTTCATATCCAATTGCAAATTTGGATTAGAAACCTTTTGGTTTCTTTGCACTAAATCCAGCGCTAAAACCAATAATCACAATTCCAGCAACAATTACTAAAATTGAATAGGTGAAAAATAAGGGATCACGTGCTAATTCAAATTTATAACTCTCAGTAAATTCAGAATCACCAGTATTTTGTATTGTAATTATTGTTTGACCCGAAGTAGTTGATGTCCACGATAAATTTGCTTTATCTTTAAAACTTGCATCAATATCATTACTTGAGTCAGGAGTTGTGATTTTAATATCAAAAGAATCACCAGTTACAGTTAATGATTGAGATGAATTTTCAGGTGCATTGAAGTTGATTTTATCTAGATCACCAACTCCAAACGTTGCAGTATCTTCTTGAATTTCATTTGGAGAATTTATTGAAGTAACCATGGAAGCAGCCCCAAGTAATGAAACTGCGCTTCCGATAATAATGCCAATTATTGTGAGCTTATTTAACATAAAAAAACTGGATTTTAAATCAATAAAAGATTAGCTATAGTACATCAACATCGTGTGGTTGACTTTCTGCAAATCCAGCACGTGACATTTTAATGAATTCGGCATTATTTTGCATTTGTTTAATATCATGACCACCACAATAACTCAAACCAGAACGTATTCCTCCAGTAATCTGAACAAGAATATCAAGTACTGTTCCTTTGTATGGAACCATTGCTTCCACACCTTCAGCAACATAATCATTTAGATCATCATCATCATCACTTTGAGTAGTTTCTTTTGATTTTCTTCTTCTAGCAGCGCCTAAAGATGCCATTCCACTATAAAACTTGTATCTTTTTCCATTTTTTGTAATTGTTGAACCAGGACTTTCATCAGTACCGCCTAACATACCACCTAACATTACAGCAGATGCGCCTGCTGCAAGTGCTTTTGTGGCATCACCAGATGTCCTTGTTCCACCATCAGATATAATTGGAATATCATATTGTTTACCAATTTCAGCACAATCCATAACTGCAGTTAATTGAGGTACACCTGAACCAGTAATTACTCTAGTAATACAAATAGAACCAGAACCAACACCAACTTTTACAGCATCAACTCCGGCTTTAATCAAGTCTTCAGTTCCTTGTGCAGTAGCTACATTTCCAGCAATCAGTTCACAATCAGGAAATGCTTTTTTGATATTTTTTACAGTACTGATTGCATTTTCGCTGTGACCATGTGCAATATCAACAACAATTGCATCTGCACCAGCTGTAAGTAATGCTTCAGTTCTATCTAGAAAATCACCTTTTACCCCGACTGCAGCGCCAACAAGAGGTCTACCTTTCTTATCTTTTGAAGCATTTGGAAAATTCTCAATATTCATTATATCTTGTGTGGTATACAAACCAACAATTTGATTTTTATCATTAACTAAAGGTAATTTTTCAATTCTATGACTTTTTAAAATATCCTTTGCGTCATCTAATGATGTATTTTCATTTGAAGATATTACATCTTTAGTCATTAATTCAGATATAATTTTCTTCGAAGTGATAGATTCAAAAAGTACATCACGTTCAGTTAAAATTCCAACAAGTTTAGAATCAGAATCAACAACTAATAATCCAGATACTTCTTTCTCACTCATCAAATCTATAGCTTCTTCAATAGATTTTTCGGAAGATATTTGATATGGATTATCAATCATTACACTTCCAGAACGTTTAACTTTTAGAACTTGATTAGCTTCTTCTTCTATTGTTAAAAATCTATGAAGGATTCCAATTCCACCTTGTCTAGCCATTGTTGTAGCCATCATAGATTCGGTTACAGTATCCATATTTGCACTAACTAAAGGAATATTGAGTTTGATATTTCGTGATAAATTTGTCGAAAGATTTGTTTGTGAACGACTGGTTATATCTGAAAATTTGGGTACAAGGAGAACATCATCAAAAGTGAATCCTTCTCTTATTGTCAAATGAACCTTTTACCAGAGAGAAAAAATCTGTTATAAGCCTTTCTTGGATTTTTTTATGAGGGATTTTGTAAGTTTGATAACATCAGAGGTGATTTTTGGATTATGGGTTCGAATTATTGATACACCATTAATTATCGACAGCATTTCAGCAATTGCAGTTCCAGTATTTCGATCAGTTGGATTTTCTTTTCCAAGTATTTTTCCTATAAAGGATTTATTCGAAATGGAGATTAAAATTGGAAAATTTGTTTTTAGAAGTTTCAATTTTTTAATTATTTCGATGTCTCGCTGAGCCCAATCAGAGTCAATTTTTGTATATGGAAGTTTATTTTTTACATCAGAAGAACGTCTAAAAAAACCAATTGCAGGATCAACTACAATTTTATCTTTAGGTACTTGTGCATTCTTTGCAATTAGTATACTTTCATTCAAGAGTTTTTTTGTTACAGATATAGGATTACCTTTTACAAGTTGTTTATTGTACGGGCATAAAATTACAGAAGGACCGTATTTTTCTATGATTTTTGGCATATTCTTATCATACTTTAAACCTGAGATATCATTGATTACATCAATTCCTAATTCAAGAGCATCTTTTGCAACCGATGCTCTACAAGTATCAACTGATATTGGAATGTTAGATGAATTTTGAATTATTTTGATAGTTTTTGTTATTCGTTCTGATTCAGTTTTTTCAGATACAATTGTTTTCAGATATGGTGCAGTAGACATTCCTCCAATATCTATAATATTTACACCGTTTTCTTCCATATCTAACACATATTTTGATATTTCCGATTTTGTGGATTTTATAGATTTTTTATAAAATGATTCAGGACTAATGTTCAAAATTCCCATAATAGTTATTTCATTTTTTCTTCCAACTACAAGATTCCCTAATTTTGTCATATCATTTATGATAAGGTAATCTATTTGAGTGATATGACAATACATGGATGGAAGACTAAATTTAATGAAATTAGAAAGGAATTTGGATATTCGGAAAAAGAAGATCTTATTTCTGCTAAAAAATTAAATTTATTATTAAAAAGGAAAAATTCAAAAAAAGAATTTGAAAATATAATTAAAGACAAAACAGTTTTCATTATTGGTGCAGGGCCATCATTATCCAAATCACTAAAACATATTAAAAAATCTAAGAATATTATAAAAATCGTAGCTGACGGTGCAGTTAGGGCATTATTAGAAGAAAATATCAAACCAGATATTTTAGTTACAGATCTAGATGGGGATTTAGAAAGTATTAAAAAAATTGGAAAAACACAAACCCCAATTATAGTTCATGCACATGGAGATAATTCAGAAAAATTGGAAATTGTGAAAAATATTTCTAACGTTATGGGCACTACACAAACAAAGAAATTTGGAAAATTGGAAAATTTTGGAGGATTTACAGATGGAGATAGATGTGTATTTCTTGCAGAATATTTCAATGCAAATAAGATTGTTTTAATTGGAATGGATTTTGGTCAGAAAATTGGAAAATATTCAAAACATAAAGTAACTAATCGTAAAATAAAGATAAAGAAATTGAAATTTGGAAAAATGATTATAGAATGGTTTGCAACAAAATCAAAAGCAGAGTTGTATTCAACAAAAAGAATGAAGGGTTACAAAACTATCAGATTGATTGACCTAGAGTCTATTGAAAACTTTTAGAATGCGTTTTAATACTGAATGAGTTTTCTAATAGTCATGCAGTATACTGATGAACAGATCGAAAAAATGTTAGAATTGAAAGAATCCATAGTAGATAAGATGTCAAAACATCAAGATGAACTAGATTTTCTACAGAAGAATTTGGACATACTTGATGTGGTTTTGAAAGGATCTAGCTTTACCAAAGCATCATCATTACCAAGAAAATCAGAGCCAGTTGTTGAAACCATAGTGAAAAAAGAAGATACAGCAGAATCAATTCAAATTAAGAAAAATAAAGATGGCGAAGTTATTGCCAATGCATTTGTTACTCCTGAAAAAATTTCTATAATAATGAGTGAAGGAATTGGTCTTACAGACGAGATTCCACCACTCAAATCATTTTTTATTGAGAGAATTATTGGAGAGATGAAAAAAATAGATAGTGCAGATGTCAAAAATGGAAAAATTGATCAGGGTTCAGTAATTGATTGTGTAATTAATAAAAATGGGCCAGCAATTAGAGAAATAATCATTAAAAATTATAGACAAAAAGAAAGACTAGATGAAATAATCAATACAGCAACATGGTCACTCACAAGAATGCTAGAAAATTCAGTAAAGTAAGAAAATGGAAAAAATAATTGTTTTAGATTTTGGGTCTCAGTATAGTCATTTGATTTGTAGAAGAATCAGAGAATTTTCAGTTTATGCAGAACTAGTTCCCTACGATATATCAGCTGAAGAACTAAAGAAGATGAATCCAAAGGGAATAATTTTTTCAGGTGGACCATCAAGCGTCTATAATGAAGATGCGCCGAAACCAGATGAAGAATTATTCAACTTTGAGTTACCATTGTTAGGAATATGTTATGGTCATCAATTAATTGTCAATAAATTTGGAGGAAAAGTAAAACGTGCAAACAAAGAATATGGTTCATCCCTTCTATCAATGGATAAGAATTCAGGATTGTTAGATGGCATTGGTGAATCAATTCGTGCATGGATGAGTCACGGAGATGAGGCTGAAGAAATTCCATCCAATTTTGAAGTAATAGGCCATACTGAGAATTCACATGCAGCTGCAATAGCAAATACAGATAGAACGGTATTTGGAATACAGTTTCATCCAGAAGTAGTACATACTGAACGTGGAACCGATATTTTGAAAAATTTTGTTTTGAATGTTTGTAAAGCTAAACAAGAATGGACAATGGAGGGTTTTGTGGAGAAAACGGTAAAAGAAATTTCAGAAATTGAAGGAAATGTGTTATGTGGAGTTAGTGGAGGAATTGATTCAACAGTTGCTGCATTACTGATACACAAAGCAATTGGTAATAGACTAACCGGAGTTTTTGTGGATAATGGATTGTTAAGATTGAATGAATCTAAAGAGATAGAAGATATGTTCAAGAACAATTTTTCATTGAATTTCCATAGAATAGATGCAAGTGAAGAATTTCTTTCAAAATTAAAAGGGATTACAGATCCTGAACAAAAAAGGAAGATTGTAGGTGAAGAATTTATTCAGGTCTTTACTAAGTTTGCAAAAGAGAACGGTCCATTCAAGTGGTTGGCACAAGGTACACTTTATCCAGATATAATTGAAAGTGGAGTATCAAAAGGTCCAGCTGCAGTAATAAAATCACATCACAATGTTGGAGGATTACCAGATTGGTTAGATCTAAAAATTTTAGAACCATTAAAAGAATTGTATAAAGATGAAGTAAGAGATATTGCTAAAATTTTAGGCGTTCCTGAAAAGTTATCAAAAAGACATCCATTTCCAGGACCAGGATTGTCTGTACGAATTATCGGAGAAATTACTACTTCAAAATTAACAATATGTAGAAAAGCAAGTAAGATTGTTGAAGATGAATTATGGGATGCAGGAATTTATGATAAAGTATGGCAAGCATATGCAGCAGTTGGAGATGACAAGGCAGTCGGAGTTGTAGGAGATGAACGAAGATATGGAAGAATTGTTACAGTTAGAGTTGTAGATTCTATTGACGCAATGACTGCAGATTGGACTAGGCTTCCAAATGGGGTTTTAGAAAAAATTAGTAATAGAATTACTAATGAAATAGATGAAGTAACTTGGGTTTCATATGTAATTTCAAGTAAACCTCCAGCAACAATTGAACCTCAATAAGGCTATAACAAACAAGCCCCAAATACACCTGCTGAATCGCCAAGCATATTTTTTACAATAGGAGTATCAACGGTATCGCTAAACACTTTTTCATAAACAGCGTCTTTTCCTTCATCATAAAGAAAATCAATGTTAGAAAGCCCACCTCCTAGAATTATCATATCAGGATCTAAGATATCAATTACATTACATAACGATAATGAAAAATTATCAAGAAGTTCTTTTTTCCAATTATTAAAATATGGATTATTGGAATTTTGTATAATCTCAGGTAATGACTGATTCAAGCCAGATAATTGAGACCAAGACTTTTCTAATGCAGGACCACTAATGTATGTCTCAACGCAGCCTGAATTACCACAATAACAAGTAATACCATTTTTATGAAGACAGTGGTGACCCCACTCTCCAGCAATATTGTTTTTACCATGATGAATTTCTCCATTTATTACTATACCACCACCAACTCCGGTACCCATTATTATTCCAAACACTAGATTAGAATTTTTACCTGCTCCCAATTTTGCTTCTGCCAATGCAAAACAATTAGCATCATTTTCAATAAATATTTCATGATGTAAAATATTTTTCAAATCATTTTGAAGATTTTTCCCAATCAAGCATTGTGTGTTACTATTTTTTATCAAACCCGAATCAAGAGATAATGCTCCAGGTGTAGAGATGCCTATAGATATTTTTTCGATTGATTCTTGAGAAAGATCTAAAACTAAATTTTTAATTGATGCTAAAATTGAATTATATCCATTATCTTGATTTGTTGGAATGCGTTTTCGGATTATTGTTTGATAGTTTTCATCAACAAGTATTCCTTCAATTTTAGTTCCTCCTAGATCAATTCCAATTTTGTT
>JAOMDR010000023.1 GCA_028345575.1 Candidatus Nitrosopelagicus sp. | reverse complement strand
ATTCTCCGAAAGGCTTTACTAAAAATCGTTATAGTTGGTGGTGGTTTTGCAGGAGTCGAAACTGCTGGAGAATTAAATGATTTCATTAATGATGTATCTGAATATTATCCAAGTATTGATGAACATGATGTCAAAGTAACATTAGTTGAAGCATCAACTGAAATTCTAACTGGATTTCCACAAAAACTAGCTGGATTTGCAAAAGACAAACTGGTGGAACGAGGAATCGATGTAATTCTAGACGCGGGTGTAACATCATTTAATGGACAAGAAGTATTATTGAAAAGTAACTCTAAATCAAACAAGGTTTTACTTAGTGATTCATCACAAGAGAAAGGTCATTCTGAATTAGTCGAACTTAATTCTATTTCTTCTAGAACACTTGTTTGGACCGCTGGTGTAACTCCTACTGATCTAATTAAAGAATCATTATTCAATACATACAAAGGTCGAATTATTGTAAATGAATTTCTTCAGGTTACACAATTCCCTGAAGTTTTTGCAATTGGTGATTGTTCAGTATTCGATCCTGAATTGACAATGAAAAAATTTCCTCCAACTGCTCAAATTGCTGAGGCTCATGCCAAAATTGCTGCCGCCAATCTAAAGGAATTACTGAACGGTGGCACATTATCCAAATTTGATTATTCATGGAAAGGTCAAAGTGCAATAATAGGGAAAAGAACGGGCATTGCATCATTTTTTGGGATCAATGTTGCCGGATTTTTGGCATATCTTTTATGGAGAAATTTGTATCTCTCTAAGATACGAAGTTCTGATAAAAAATTCCGTGTATGGCTTGATTGGAGTTTGGATTTATTTTTTAAAAGGGATATTTCACGTTTGAAGATTGTTAAAAAAGAGCGTTCTCTTGACTACAAAGAATTAGATGAAGTTGATGATGTCTGGTGACTTTGATTTACTCTAAAATTGTGAATACTCCATAAAAAATAACAAAGATTCCTCCAAGTATGATTGCTTTAGATATTATTCCCATTAACTGATCAAATTATTTTGAAAAATTTAAAGTAGTAGTATTTGGATAATTTGATGTGAGAAATCTAATATTACTTGCAATTTTGACTGTGGGTATATTTTCTATAGGCTTTACTTCTTTAGCTGAGGCACATCCTCATGCTACCATAGATCTGATGGATATGCATTCACATGATCTTCTTACTGCTGAAGATTTTGTAATTCATACATTTGAACAAGTAATTTTGTTTGTTGGACAAATACCAAATATAATTTTCAGTTAACTAATTTTTCTTAGTTTTAGCATCAAATGCTTCACTGACTAATTCTTTTGCCTTTTTTATGGTAATTTTTTCTTTAGATTTTCTTAACTCTTCAACGGTTTTAGTCTTAGTCCATCCTTCAGAGACGGCAGTATCTAATGTTGATTTGATAAAATTCGATGATGCTTTTTCTTCTTTTTGTAATTTCTTTTCAAGTTTTGCTATCTTTGATTCTATATCTTTTTCCGTTTTTAATTTCCCTTTCTTTGGCTTACTTACTTTATTCTTCTCTTTTTCTTCATCTTCAATTAATAATCTCTTATTCTTCTCTTTTTCATCATCTCTCTTTTTCTTTATATCTTCTTTCAGTGCCTTTTCAGCCTCAGCTTTTTCCTTTGCCTCTGCTTTGTCTTTTTCTTCAGATTCCTTCAAAAATTTCTCTGCTTTGATTCTCTCTCTTTCTTCTTCTTTCTTAATTTGTTTATTTACTGATTCATCATTTTTTTCTTCATGAATTTCTTCAATTGTTTCTACTCTTTCGATACGACGTTTACGAACAAAATTTCTTGTATCTTCTGCAACAGTTGATGGTTTACTTTGTGATTCGCTGAAACCTTTGAACATATTTGACATTCTTTTTTGAATTGTTGATTTAACATCTGCTAAAATTTCGGCCTTTGTTTCTATTTCAGCCTCAACTTTTCTTTCAGTTTCAGCCTTAGCCTTTGTTTCTATTTCAGCCTCAACTTTTGTTTCTGATTTTAATGGTTTTGAAATTATTTTTTTATATTTTTTTCCTGTTTCTTTTTCTAACTTCAATCTTCTTGCAATTCTATCTTTTAACTCCTTTACCTCTACATCTTTTTGTTTTTCCTGTATTTTTTGAATTTCAGATTTCACTTTGTTAAATTTTTCAAGATATTTTTGTTCATAACTTTCAAGAGTTTCTCTTCGTGAATTACTTGAACCCTCTTTTTTTGTTGAAGATCTCCATTTCATGAATTTTCTCTTGTAATATTGTAATTATACTGTGGATTAATTCTAATTATTTAGAATATTATTTTATTTCTTTGATTTTTTCTTAGGTTTTGATTTTTTTATCTTTTTTTGTTCGATCTCAGCTTGTGCTGCTGCAACAATGGCTATAGGAATTCTATGCGGTGATGCGCTAACATATGAGACGTCGGCAGAATGGCAGAATTTGATTGAATTTGGATCTCCTCCATGCTCTCCACAGATTCCAATCTCCAAGTCTTTTTTGATATCTCTTCCTTGTTTAATTCCAATTTTCATTAGGTGTCCTACTCCGTTAACATCAATTGATTGGAATGGACTCGTTTCTAGTAGTTCTTTTTCCATATATTCTGGAAGGAATTTTCCTTCTGCATCTTCCCTACTAAAACTAAATACTGCTTGTGTTAGATCATTTGTTCCAAAACTGAAAAACTCAGCAGTGTTGACTAATTCGTCTGATGTTAGACATGCACGTACTACCTCTAACATGGTTCCAAAGTTTATCTTAAACTTTTTCTTGTATTTTTTCTCCATCTGTTTTTTAACATCATCATAAATCGATTTAATGTAGTTTAATTCTGCTAAACTTCCTACCTGTGGAATCATTATCTGTGGCTTGGCATTGACCTTTTTCTTTGAAAGTTCTGCTGCTGCTTCAAACACTGCTGTAATTTGCATTTTGTAAATTTCTGGATATGTGATTGCTACTCTTACTCCTCTATGTCCCATCATTGGGTTAATTTCTGCTAGTTCTCGTGCTCTATCTAAAACTCGTTGAGTTTTTTCACTCTTATCATTTTCTTTATTCATTTTTTCCTTTAATTCTTCAGGATTTGGTAAAAATTCATGTAATGGAGGATCTAATAGTCTAATTGTAACCTTGTGTCCTTCCATTGCTTTTAGGATTCCAATAAAATCACTTTTCTGTAATTCTTGTAATTTTTTTAGTACTTGATTCCTCTCTTCTGGCGTTTGTGCCATAATCATTTCAACAAATAATCCAATCCTATCTGTTTCATTGAACATTCTCTCTGTTCTACATAATCCAATTCCTTGTGCTCCATACTGTCTTGCCAATTTGGCTGCATCTGGAGTATCTGCATTAGCACGAATTCCTAATTGTTTTGTATTTTGTGCCCAACTGAGAATTGTTTGAAAGTCTTTTGTTACTTTAGGTTCTACTGTTGGAACTGCTCCCATCAAAACCGTACCTGTACTGCCGTCGATTGTTACTGTTTCGCCTTCTTTTACGGTAATTCCGTTTGCATTACACGTGTTATTATCATAATTGATTTTGAGTTCTGCACATCCTACAATACATGGCTTACCCATCCCTCTAGATACTATTGCTGCATGTGATGATTTTCCACCAAGACTGGTCAAAATTCCTTCTGCTGAGAAGAATGCCGGTACATCCTCTGGCTTTGTTTCTTTTCTAACTAGAATTACCTTTTTTCCAGCCTCACCAAGTTCAATTGCTTTTTTTACATCAAAAATAGCAATTCCACTTGCAGCTCCTGGTGATGCAGCAATTCCTTTTGCTAATTTTTTATGTTCTTTAATTTTTGATTCGTCCATAGTTCTATGAAGTAGTGCTTCTAGTTGCTGTGCTGGAATTCTAGTTAATGCTTTATTTTTATCAATTAATTTTTCTTTTACCATATCTACTGATGTTTTAACTAGTGCACCTGCACTCATTTTTGCAGTTCTTGTTTGTAAAAGATAGAATTTTCCTTGTTCTATAGTGAATTCAATATCTTGCGGTTCTCTGAAATGTTTTTCTAATCTTGCACACGCATTGCTTAATTCTTTATGAGATTTTGGCATTTCTTTTTTCAATAAATCTACATTCTTTCCTGTTCGTACTCCTGCAACAACATCTTCTCCTTGTGCGTTGATTAGATACTCTCCTTCAATCTCTCTTTTACCATTATGTCCATTTCTTGTAAACACCACTCCTGTTGCACTGTCATCTCCCATATTTCCGAAGACCATTGTTACAACATTTACTGCAGTGCCATTTGCAATGTCTTTTGTAATTCCATTTTTCTCTCTATAGACAACAGCTCTTTCTCCCATCCAGCTTTTGAATACAGCTTCAATTGCTAATCCTAACTGTTCGTTAGGTGTGTCTGGGAATTTTCTTTTTGTATGAGTTTCACAAATTTTCTTATATTCTGAAACAATTTTCTTTAAGGATTCGACATTTAATTTACTATCGTCAGTCACTCCTTGTTTATTTTTTGCAGAATCTAATACGTGATCAAACTTTTCATCATTTACTCCAAATACAACTTTACCGAATAACTGAATGAATCTTCTATATGAGTCCCATGAGAATCTTGGATTCTTTGTTTGTTGTGCAAATCCTTCCACTGTTTTTTCATTTAACCCTAAATTCAAAATTGTATCCATCATTCCTGGCATTGAGATTGCAGCACCAGAACGAACTGATACCAAAAGTGGATTTTTTGTGGAGTTCCATTTTTTACCTGTTTTTTTCTCCATTTTCGCAATATTTTTCATTACTAGTGGCATCACATCTTTTGGAAGTTTTTTTCCATTACCATAATAGTTGTTACAAACTTCTGTTGTGATTGTAAATCCTGGAGGTACCGGAAGTTTTAGGCGTGTCATTTCACTTAATCCTGCACCTTTTCCACCTAGCAACATTCTATTTTTACTATCTGCTTCTTCAAATGCATAAACTGACTTGTTTTTTACCATGCAGAATTTTGTCGATTTACTGGCTTTTTAAACCCTTACACAATTCTGAGATACTTTTTTCCCAGCTTTTTGCTTTGACAATTCCACTTGCGACAAGAATTCCCTTAGAACCTAATTCTTTTGCTTTTGAAACATCTTGACCTGAAACAATTCCTGCCCCACACAAAAGTTTTGTAGAATTTTTAGCGGACTTGACTGCTTGTACTGCATTTGTGATCAATGCTGGTTTCTCTGTAGAAATTGCTCTTCCAGTTCCAATTAATTCTGGTGGTTCAATTGCAATAAATGTCGGATTTAATTTTGCATACTTTTTTACTTCATTGACATTTTTTACACATAAAATTGATTTCAGTTTAAGTTTTGTTAGACGTTTCACTAATGATGTTATCTCTTTTTCAGAAATTCTATGTTCGCTGTGATTAATTATAGATCCATTAATTTTTGATTTTTTAACAATTTCAGGAATTATGAATCCTGTCGTACTTCCAATCTTCTTATCGTCTACATGTTGTGCTAAAACTGTAATATTGAATTTTGTAATTAATGGAATTAGATGATGTGGTGGTGCGATTGCAATTGGTATTTTATATTTTTTTGAAATCTTTTCAGCAGTTTTTGCAATTTTAATAATTTTATCTCCTGCTATCTCCTCATAATTTTTGCAATTTATTATAAACATTTTATTTCCTAATTGATTCGAAGACTTTCTCATATTTTAGCTTCATTATGAGAACTGTCATTGTTAGAAACATTGCTGCTACGTTGACTCCTATGATGTATACGTCATCAATTTCAATTCCATAGATAAGCCATAATGCAGCTCCCACAAAAATCGATATAACCAGATATTTTGAAACATCCTCAAGCTTCTTTGTTTTATATCCTTGAATTATTTGTGGAATCCATCCTATTAGAATAAAAAATCCTGCTAATATTGCAACTATTCCTAATGTAATTTCGTCTAACATATCTAATTCCAGAAAAATTGATCCAAGCCAGTTTGTTTAGGTTTTCCAAGAATGGTGTCGAAATCTAGATCCATGGATGATGTTATTTGTTCCAAAGTACTTTCCATAAACTCCATGTATTTTCCAGAGTCGATTTCATCTTGTCTTGCTAGTTCCACTGGTTTTACGCCCGGTTTATTGAGTATTTTAACATATGATATGATATCTCCTTTTTTTATCTCTCTCGTGGTTTCAAGTTGTTTTGCTGCTCGTATGTGTTGAGGAATTGTTTTTACATATTCTGATAAGGCCTTACTGAGTGTCACATTAAATGTTAATTCTTTTAATGGAATACTTTTGTCTTGAACTTTTTTTGCATAAATGGCAATTTTATCACTTACCTTCTTCTTTGCATTTTCGAATTCTTCTTCATTTTGAACTTCTGCAAGTATGTCTAATAATTCATAAAATAATGTTTTGATGAATGGAGGTGTATGTGATTTTTTACCTGTTAATCCTTTTACATCAACTTTTCCATTTTTTGTAACGCCAAAATAATTTTTCTTCCTATTGCTCAATACTACGTATCTATACTCTTTGTCAATCTCTAACTCAACACCGTGATCTTTTTTTGCCAGTTTTATGACATCTTCGATTTGTTGTACGGTTGGTTTTTTCACAAAAAGTGAATCTGTATCTCCGTATAGGACCTCTAATTGCATACCTTTGCATTTCTCAATTGTATTCATAATGATGTGTCTTCCTAATGCAGTAGTTGCTTCTGCTGCTGGAAGAAAGTATAGTGGAAATATTTCTGCGCCCATTACACCGTAACTTGCATTAAGAATAACTTTCAGGGCTTGACTTACTACGGTATACAGTTGTTTTTGTTCATCTGTTATGTTTTCTTTTTTTGAAAGACTTTTGTAATAATTTACACGTAAATCACGTAATGATCCTATAATTAATGATGTCAATCCATTTTTCTTTGTACACCTCCAATGAGCTGTTCCTGGTATTGTATTCTTTTTACATTCTTCATGAGGACATCTAACTGTTTCATATGACAGATTATTCACTTTGATTATGCTTGGATATAGACTAGCAAAGTCCATCACTGTTACATCAAAATGAACGCCTTCTACTGGCTCTATGACCAGCCCTCCTCGATATTTTTTATCTTTGATTACTGCATCATTTGCCATCCCTGATGATTTTTCTTCAATTTCATTTCTTCTTGGAATGAGGAAATTATTTTTTCTATGTTCATAATATAGGAGACTACGAATCCATTGTGAAACGCCCATTCTTGAAATATCATCAATTGGCATTCTTGCAATTCTGGTAATTACAACTAGAAGATTCATGAGTAAATCTTGATTAAAACTCGTTAGCTTGTATGTTAGGTATGCATCATTTTGGCAATATTTTGCAATCTGATAATATGTCATATTGTCAATTTCTACACCATAATCCATTTTCTGTTCTCCCAAAACTCCTTTTGAAACACTATTGAGAGAAAAATCACTATATTTTTGTGAAAATACGTAAATCTGAAATGCTTTGTTTGAAAATGTTCGATACAAATCAAGATGTACACCTTTTGTTAGAGTTGCAGAATCTCTCATCATGTATAACGGATTTATTTCATCAGAAATACCTAGTCTTTTTGCACGATTGTATAAGTAAGGAAGATCAAATCCATCTCCATTGTATGTAATCAGCACCGGATATTTTTTTACTAATTCGAAGGCGTCTTCAATTAATTTTTTTTCCTGATCTTTTTCATAAAATATCACTTCGATATTTTTGTCTAAATCATTTACTCCTTCTTCAATTCCATCTCTTTTTAAAACAAAAACTCGTCTCATTCCATCGCTTGCTTCAAATCCTATGGCTGTGACTTTTTTATCTGCAATTTTGACATCTGGAAGTCTTCCATCTGTTTCTACCTCTATGTCTAAACTCATTCTTTTAATTTTTGGTACAGGCTGGTCTAGAAGCTCAGCCCAATTCGAAACCTCCTCTTGGAATTGTTTTGTATCTGTCATTCCTGTATTTGCTAATTTATCAAAAAGCATACTCTTCATTGCTAAATTGGTCTCATCAGACATCTCAAAGTCATGCGGAATTATAGTATCATTTTCAATTCTATAGTATTTTCCAATAATTAATGAATTATCATAAAGATATGTTTCATAATATTTGATATCTGATTCCCATGCTTCTACTACATTTCTGATACTCTGTGTAGTTTGTGTACCTCCTATCGCCAATGGGTCTGTGACGATAATTTTTGAAACTGGAATTTCTTTGTCTTTTAATGTATCAATCTTTTTTACAGTTTTGATTTCTACTACATCGTCTCTTTCTGACAGAAAATCTAAATCTTCTGGTGCCATTTTTGAAAAGCAATATGGCTGATGACCTGTTTTGTCTTCCCACAGATAGATTTTCTCTGATTCGGGATTATAGAATTTGAGGCTAACTTTCTTTGTTTTTCCATTGTATGATGCAGAAATTAATAATGAATTTGGTATATTTGCTACTTTATCTTGTTTGAAATCTTCTACAGCTTCCATGTCTATTTCTTTGAGGATATCATTTCTCTTGCCCATTTCTCAATTTTCTCTTTATTCAAAATTTCAATTTCAACTCCTGCTTCTTTAATTAAATCATAATCTGTTTCTGGATATTCATCAAGACATACAAATTTTCGTATTCCTATTGTTATGGCCATTTTTGTACATTCTAAACAAGGAACAAATGTGGAATACAATATGGCTCCTTTTGTTCCTGCCTCTATACCTAAAATTGCACAATGCATGATTGCATTAGCTTCTGCATGATTACAGACACATCTTCCAAGACCTTCTCCTGATTTGACTTTACCTTCCATTCTGTCTTTACATCTTTGACAGCCGCCTTCAAAACAATTCTTTATTCCTGGTGGTGTTCCATTATATCCTGTGGCAAGCTGTCGGTGATCTCTGACTATTACTGCACCTACACTTCTTGTTATGCAGTTTGATCTTAACGCTGCAAGTTTTGCCTGAAGCATAAAGTATTCGTCCCACCCAGGTCTTTCAAAACTATCAGACATGGGAATTATTTAATCTGCCAACATATAACCTCTAAGTGACTTTTAATCAATTGTAAACCATAAATGATATGATTCTCTGTTCTCACTTTATGGGATCGGAATATTATCAGCACAAATTGATTAAGCAAAACTCTATTGAGTTACGAGATTATCAGACTAATCTTGCTAATGATGCAAAAAATGAAAACTCGTTAATTGTTTTACCTACAGGTCTTGGAAAAACTACCATTGCATTACAGATTATGGCTCACGTGTTGTCTCAGAATAAAGGGGGTGTTTTACTATTAGCCCCAACACGTGTTCTTGTCAACCAACATTTTGATTTCCTTAAAGAAAATTTACTATTAGATGATATTGGAATTGTAACTGGTGAGGATTTGATAAACAAACGAAAAAAATCCTGGATGAATAGTGTGATATGTGCAACGCCTGAAATTACTCGTAATGATTTAGAACGAAATATGATTGACACTGATCAGTTCAGTTTAGTGATATTTGATGAGGCTCATAGGGCTGTTGGTGATTATGCATATACTGGCATTGCAAATCATTTCAAAGAAAAATCACTCATACTTGGAATGACTGCAACACTTCCAAGTGAGAAAGCAAAGGCCACTGAAATTATCGTATCTCTTGGAATACAGAATATTTTACAAAGAAATGATGAAAGCCCTGACGTTCAACCGTATATTCAAAAAACAAACACTGAATGGATTATGGTTGATTTGCCACCTGAGATGAAAGCAATCCAAAAATGTCTTCAACTTGCATTAGATGAACGTTATACAACATTAAGAAAAAATGGAATTCAAATTGGACAAAACAAATCTCTCTCTACATTACTTAGAATTCGTCAGTACGTATTAACGCAAAATCGTATTTCTGCAAAACCATTGTTCACTGCAATTAGAATCACATATGCACTAAATATTTTTGAGGCTCATGGCATTACATCTTTTCTAAAATTTTGTGATAGAACCAAAGCAAAAAAAGGTGTTGGAATTAAAGATCTTTTTGAAAAAGATCCAAATTTTATGCGTGCTATTGAATTAGCTAATTTTGCAAAATCTCACGGAATTGAACATTCAAAACTTCCAAAATTAAAAGAGGTTATTGCTTCTGTTAAAGATAAAGTTCTAATTTTTACAAGTTATCGGGATTCTGTAAATGTAATAAATGAAACACTACAAAAAATGGGAATCAACTCTGAAATTCTAATTGGTAAAGCAGGTGATACTGGCTTAAAACAACAAAAACAGATTGAAACCGTTCAACGATTTAGAGATGGCTTAACTCAGGTTCTTGTTGCAACTCGTGTTGGCGAAGAAGGATTGGATATATCTGAAGTAAATTTGGTAATTTTTTATGATAATGTTCCAAGTTCAATTCGTTTTGTACAAAGAAAGGGAAGAACTGGAAGAAAAACAGAAGGAAGATTAGTTGTTCTAATTGCAAAAGATACCATTGATCAAGTATACTATCACATCGGTCAAAGGAAAATTAAATCTGCTAAACAGATGGGTGAAAAATTAGCAAAAAAACTTGAAAATAATGAATTATCTTCTACTGAATCTCTAGACAGTTTTCTCTAAGGGTTATCTTTTTTATCTTCATCTGAAGTTTTCTTATCTCCGCCCGGTCCTAACATCTCTTCGGGTTTCACATCGTTATCCCATGTACCTCTAATCCCTTTGAGTAGAGCAATTCCACCTGCAGCTAAAATTCCAATAACTCCTGCAAACATCAAATTCCTATCTTGTAATCGTTCTTCACAATCAATTTTGACTGGAACATTTTCATCTGTATAATCATAACATTCTGTAAATTCTTTGGTTTGAATTGTAATGTCTTGATACTGAGTTCCAAAAACTGCCATTACGATAAATCCTATAGATAATACCGCTACACCGATCATCACAAAACGTATGTCACTCATTGCTAAATCTAGACATAAACAATATTTTAAGGAATTTGTAAAATCCGCTATACATTTCTAGAAAAAGCGTATATTGCACTTGACGAGTATTACTACAAATGACAAAGTGGGCAGATTTTGTAGTTAGCGCAATCAAAAAAGGATCTGGCCTTTCAAACATTTCCCATGTGCAAATCCATGAAGATCTGGAACATGGTTTTGGTCGTCCTGAATTAATTGATAAATATCAATTATCATCAAAAATACAAAATGGCATATCCTTTGTTACCGTCCATAAAAAAAATGAAAATGAATGGACTATAGGAAAAACTATTCGAACATATGTCAAAAATGGTGAGGCGTACATCCGTACTGATGATAACAAAGTTGATGGTGATAATCTTGGTCACATGCCATTAGTTGATGAATTAGAGATAGTTTTTGCAGAGGTAAAAAAAGAAGAACCTGCACCTCCTCCTCCAAAACCCACACCTGAACCTGAACCTGAACCAATACCAGAACCAGAACCACAACCAGAACCAGAACCAGTTAAAGAAGAACCAATATCAAAAATAAATGAAAATGATGGTGATTATGAATATGAAGATTCAAGACGAGAAACTTTAGCAAAAGAGGCACAGAAGCATAATTCAAAAAAATCTATGCCTGAAAATTGGGCCGACAAACCAAAAGAAGTTTCACATTGGAACGAAGATGGTACATTTAACAGTTCATTCAAAAAAGAACAAAAGAAAGAATTTCTTGAATATGAGAAAGAGTATCTTGAACAATTTGAAAAAGGTAAATCTAAAAGTAAAAAATTAAAAGAAAAATTAAAAGAAACTGAACAAGAACAACACGAGGCTAGAATCTCTAGACGTTTAGAACTTGAAAAAGCATCTGGAAAAGATTATAAAAAATTATTATCTGAATTAGAACCTAAAATCCCTGACATTGAACCTAAACCAAAGGTCACTTCCAAGACTCCTGAAAAGAAGAGTGAATCTAAATCAAAACCCTCTGTAGAAAGTCGTATTTCTGGTATGATCAAACGTGTAACTTCTACTAAAGAAACTTCTACAAAAACTGCAGATGACACAAGAAATTTCATTAGGAAAAAACGCACAACTGTAGACTCAAAAACACCTCCTCAATCAGAAGTAAAATCTGAACCAAAAGTGGAATCAAAACCTAAAATAAAATCACAATCTACATCTGATAATATTGCTGAGAATGCAAAACGAGAAGAACTAGCAAAAGAAGCATTAGCAACACGTTCTAACAAAACTTTACCAAAAGGATTCAATGAAGAATCCGCTTCTGGAGGTCCCCATACTCATGATGAAAAACCCAAGAAGGCAGAAGTAAAAACTAAAGATGATTCAAAAGATGAACAAATTAAAAAAGAATTGGCTAATGTGAAAGCCGAAAAAGATGAGGCTATAAGACAAGAACGGAAACAGCATGAAAAGGAAATTGAAGAATTAAAGATCCAAATTATGGCTGAAGCAAAAAAACAAGCTGAAGAAGAGGCTCAATTAATGCGTGATAATTTACAAAAAGAAATTGATGCTGCAAATGCTGCACAGGAACAACTACGTAAAGAGGTTGAAGAAATTAAACTTGTAAAAGAAAAATTAGAAAAAATACAACAAAAACCAAACGCCGAACCTGAACAACTTCAAAAAGAACTTGCAGCAGCTAAAGCAGAAAAAGAACAGATAGAACATGAAGATGCTGAAGAAAAAGCAGCATCTGAGGCACAAGCCGCAGCAGAATCAAAACGAGAAGAATTAGCAAAAGAAGCATTAGCGACACGTTCTAACAAAACTTTACCAAAAGGATTCAATGA
>JAOMDR010000022.1 GCA_028345575.1 Candidatus Nitrosopelagicus sp. | reverse complement strand
AGTTGAGCAGTAACAGATAATTCACGTTTTTTTGCTGATTCGAATTTTTTTGATGCTGAATCCAATTTTTCTTGTGTGGTTTTTGCCAGTTTCATAAGTTCAGGTTTTGACTGAATATTTTTCTTTATGGTTTTACTAACAAAATTCTTTTTTTTCTCAATTTCAGAAACTGCTTGTGAGAATTTTTTCTCCATGGAAGTACGTTGTTTTATTTCATTTTTGATATCATCAATTGAAGAAACTATCGAGTTCAATCTATATTCAAGACCTTGTTTTTCTTCAGGAGTATCAGCAAAATCAATCTCACTTTCAATTTGTTCTTTATTTTGAATTTCAAGATTCAATCTTTCTTGAGCGGCTGATTTTAGTCTCTGAATGCTTTCCATTTGAGCAGTTTTTTGACTTATTATTTCATTGATTTCTTCAGCATTTTGTTTGAATGTTTCAATTCGTTTTTGAGTGGATTTTAGAGATGAGGAGTATTTTCTAGACATTGATTTGACTTTTTTATATTCATTTTCGCCTTTGCGTCTGATCTTACTAATTTCAGATTTCTGTGAAGTTAATTGTTTTAATTTATTTTTTAATCCTGCCATGTCATAATCCAGAATTATTATGGCTTAAGTTATTCAGAATGTGAGGTTTTGACTTATCTGTAAAGAAAATTGACTTACTTTTATCCAAAAAATTTTTTTAGGTATAATATATCGTAAAATATGGAATTTCATCCGTCTAAGATCCCTATTTCCAAAACGTTTGAGGTGAAAGATGAAAAACAAGCAACCGAAGCTGCACATGAGATGGTTATGATGGGTTTTGACAAAGATGAAAAAGGCTACAAAGTTTTGATGCCAAAAGAAAATGAGAAAACTGCAAAACGGATCGGCTACACAGTAACCACAACGGTGACTTATGCGTTAAAAAAAACTAAACAAGAAAGAGATGTACGATATTGGACATATCATGAAAATGAGGATAATTATGCCATAGTTTTTGTCAGTTCCAAAGTTTTAGAGAAATTAGATTTTTCGTGGTAAAAATATTTCATCTAGTTTTAGTCTTTTTGAAACATAACCAGCTAACAATATTCCCAAGACAAAACCACCAATTACATCTAATGGATAATGCTGTAGAACGTAGATCCTACTAAATGACATTAGTATTGGATAAATCCAGATTAAATGAGCGCCTCTTGGAAATTTTTCAGATAATACATACACCATTACAAACGCAAACATTGCTGAACGTGCAGCATGTCCAGATGGGAATCCAGCAGTCCAGCTTCGTCCTTCACAAAAAAGTGAAAAGCTGTCAGGTTCGACTTCAAAAGGAAGTTCACTTCCAACCCAATCTAAAAATGGCCTATCTCTATCTACTCCACATTTGATGTATCCAGTAAGAATAGAAGAAAGTACAAGTAAAATTAGCAAAATCATTCCAATTCTTCGTGTTTTCCTAATGATTAGGAGAAGTATGCTAAATGGAAGCATTACAAAGACATTACCAGATTCGGTTAGAAGCCATACAGCGTAATCAATAGATGGATTTCCAGCAGATTTTTGAATATCAGTCATGAACTGTCTTTCAGATTCTAGCGTAGATTGAGACACTGCAATAAGAGTACAAATAAGAAATATGCTCAAGAGTATGAAAAAAGTTCTTGATCTTATACCAAATAGAATATTTTGCAATTATTTCTCATTTATTGGATAACTGACGACAATATGTCATTTACCATCATTAACTACATGATCGGATAAACGAATTTTAACCGGAATAATGGTTTCTGTATGTGGGTATACTAACATTAGACAATTTTGATGTTAAGGGCAAAACTGTTTTGTTACGTGTTGATATGAATTGCCCTATTCATCCAGAAACTTGTGAAATTTTAGGAACTGGTAGAATAGAAGAAGTAGTTGAAACAATTAATGCACTAGATGGTGCAAAGATTGTTGTAATTTCACATCAAGGAAGAGTGGGAAGAGATGATTTTGTAGGAATGGAAGAACATGCAAAACAATTAGAAAAGTTTTCAGGTAAAAAAGTGAAATATGTTGCAGATGTTATTGGATCACTAGCACAAGATGAAATAAAAAAAATGGATGGAAAAGAGATAATCTTACTTGATAATCTCAGATTATGTGCAGAAGAAAATTATGAATTTTCATTAGAAGAAAGTGCAAAAACCATAATGGTTCAACGAATAAAAGATTTGTTTGATTTATTTATTTTAGATTCATTTCCTAGTGCACATAGAACACATCCATCACTAGTCGGGTTTGCACAAGTTTTACCAACATGTGCAGGGAAATTATTAGAAAAAGAAGTTAAACAATTAGAAAATATACTTACAGTTGCAAAATCACCATTTGCAATAGTTTTAGGAGGTTCCAAAGTAGATGATAGATTGAAAGCAATTAATTTACTAATTAAAAAAGAACGAGCAGATCATGTTCTTTTAACAGGTGTTATTGCAAATGTGTTTTTACGTGCACAGGGGAGAATAAAATATCCATTAAACATTAAAGATGAGGATGAAATGGTTGCTAAAGCACATTCATTGATTGGAGAACATCCAGATGTATTTTCAACACCTGTAGATATTGCAATAAATAAAGATGGAAAAAGAGTTGAAATAGACGTGAGAGAGTTATCAAAAGATGATGAAATATTTGATATTGGAACAAAAACAGTTGAACATTATTCAAAAATGATTTCAGGCGCAGGGACAGTATTCATGAGCGGTCCAGCAGGATATTTTGAAAAAGAGAGCTTTCAATTTGGAACAAAATCTATGTTAGAGGCAATTGCGGAATCTATGGCAACATCGATAATTAGTGGTGGACATCTAACATCAGCACTCAGACAATATGACTTAACTGAGAAAGTGAATCATATCAGTACCGCAGGAGGTGCACTAGTTAGATATCTAACAGGACAAAAATTACCTATGATTAGGTGCCTAGAAGATGCTGCAGAAAGGCATTCTAAAGACTAGAATTACAATCAGAAACTGGGCAAACACGAGATTCTTCTTTACCCAAATAAATTTCAGAATTACAAGAAGGACAATTGATTTTTTCAACATCGTCGAATATTTTGAACCATTGAGTTGTAAAGTTCTGTGCAATACAACGAACTAATCCGTCATCTTCAATTTTCTTAAAATCATTTACCAAATCATCTATAGTTTGTGATTGATCAAAATTATCATTTTTTTTCAATAATTCATAAATTTCATCATTATTGAAACGTAGATCTATTTCATTAAAATTTTCAAATATTATTTTTCTAATTTGAAGTATGTTAGAATTTGTCATCTAGTATAGATTAGCAGCCTCTTCATTTAAGTTTCCTGCAGATTCAGAGTCCTTCATCTTATCAACAAAATACGAATAGATTCCAAATTTCAGACTCTTAAGAGACAATAATGCACATTTAATTCGAACAGGACTTGTTTTGACTAGATGTTCAAGACCTAATTCAGATAATAATTCATCTTTATCAAACTTTTTAACGTCATCAAGAGTTTTTCCTTTAATCATTTCAGTTAAGACTGAACAGCATGCCATACAAATTGCACATCCATGTCCATCAAACTTTACTTCACTAATCTTGTTGTCATCAATGTTAAGATATAGATCTATAGTATCACCACATAATGGGTTTGCGTCATGTTGATGTATGTGTGCATTATCTATTTTTCCAAAGTTAGAGGGATTACGAGAGTATTCAATAATCATTTCAGTGTATATTGGATCTCCACTCATAGTTTGAACACCTTTGCTACATTTTGTAATGCTGTGATTAGTACATCAATCTCTTCTTTTGTATTGTATATGTAGAAACTTGCACGGTTTGTGGCTGCAACATTTAGTTTTTCCATCAATACTTGTGCACAATGATGACCAGAACGAATGGCAACACCATCTTTATCAATTATGGTTCCAACATCATGAGGATGTACACTATTAAAATTAAATGAGATAACACCTCCACGTTTTTCAGGTTCTTTTGTACCATACAATGTAAGACCTGGAATCTTTTTCATTTCTTCAAGAGCATATTTTGTTAATTCTAATTCATGATTTCTAATATTGTCCATTCCAATTTTTTCAAGATATTCTATTGCTTTAGCAAATCCAATAACATCCGCAATATTTGGAGTTCCAGCTTCAAATTTGTATGGTAAATCATTCCATGTTGTCTCATATTTGTGAACTTCACGAATCATGTCACCGCCCCCAAGAAATGGACTCATTTTTTCAAGAACTTCTTTTTTGGCCCATAAAACACCAACACCTGTTGGACCTAACATCTTATGACCAGAAAATACAAAGAAATCACAACCAATTTCATTTA
This sequence comes from Candidatus Nitrosopelagicus sp., assembly GCA_028345575.1. Taxonomy (GTDB): domain Archaea; phylum Thermoproteota; class Nitrososphaeria; order Nitrososphaerales; family Nitrosopumilaceae; genus Nitrosopelagicus. The sequence continues at coordinate 8,913 of JAOMDR010000022.1, read as the reverse complement.
GATTAACTTTCATATGTGGAACAGATTGTGCAGCATCAATCAAAACTTTTACTCCAGCATTTTTACATTTTGAAACAATTTCTTCAACAGGTGAAATTGTTCCCAAAACATTTGACATGTGACTAAATGTTACAAGTTTTACTTTTCCAGTTGAAAGATAATCATCCAATTGATCAAGCATTAGTTCACCGTTATCATCAATGTCAATGTATTTTAGTTGTGCCTTTTTTTCTTGGGTAAGTAATTGCCATGGAACAATGTTAGAGTGATGTTCATATTCAGTAGTAACAATGATGTCACCTTCTTTTACATTATCACGCCCCCAAGCATATGCAACTAAGTTGATACCCTCAGTTGTACCTCTAACAAATATAATTTCTCTAGAATCTTCAACGTTTAGAAATTTTGCTACTATATCTCTAGTATTTTCAAAGGCTTCAGTAGACTCTTCAGCCAAAGCATGTACAGCGCGATGAATATTTGAATTATGGTTCTGATAATAATCAGAAATTGCATCTATAACCTGGTTAGGTTTTTGAGTAGTTGCTGCATTATCAAAATACACTAATTTCTTATCATCTCTGACACGCCTGTTTAAGACTGGGAAATCTTTTCTTAGATCTTCGAAAGCGTCAGCAGTTGATTGCATAATTATACCTCAATCAAGATATTATTATCTTGTATTTTTGTTCTGTAAGTTTGTAATGGGTCTTCGGCAGGGGGGTTTTGAGGTACGCCATCGTCAATTTTGAATACGGAAAGATGTAAAGGACATGTGAGACCAGTTTCAGATAATATTCCATTAGCTAAATCGGCTTCTGCGTGTGTGCATATTCTATCAGTAGCAAAGATTTTTCCATTCATGTTTGTTAATAGTAATTTCTTTTCATTATGATCAAAACTAAACATTTCACCTTGACCTAAACTGTCAGTACTACACGCGGTTATCCAATCAGCCATTTGATTTCACCGATATTTGTAGTGTTGTTCAATTTCAGCATTTTCATTATATCGAGTTTCTTCAACCTCAACTAATGCTTTCAATTGTTCATCGTTGTTAATTGATAATTCTTTTCCTTCCCATTTTGATTCAATAAGATATGCAATCCAAGCACGTACTTGATAAGACATTGAACGGGACATAGGTTCTAAAAATCCCTCTACAATAATTCTTTCAGCTTCAGGTTTGCTTAAGCAACGTGTTCCTAGATAAAATAATTGTTCTTCATCCATTTGTGCAACAGATGCAGAATGTGTTGCTTTTACATCGTTTGTGAGAATTTCTAATCCAGGAATTGCATCAGATTTTGCATCTTTATCTAATAAAATAGAACGACCAGAAAGGAATGAATTTGAATGGGCAGCGTTTTCGTTGATTTTGATCATTCCTTTAAACAAAGATTTTGATTTGTTTTTCAAAATTGATTTTTCTACAACCTTTCCTTCAGTGGATTTTTCATTATGATTTACAATTGTATTTAGATCAAAAGATTGTTCATTATTTCCAAATACAACTTCAGAATCAGTTGCAACAGCACCAGTTCCATTAAGATGATAATCAATTCTATATCTAGATAACATTGCACCAAAGAGTCCAAGATACCAATTAATTTTTGAATCTTGTGCAAGATGTGAGCTTCGTGTGGAAAAATTGATTGAAGATTGATCCATCATTTGGAGTGATGTTACGTCAAGACTACTATTTGCACCAACTGAAGTATTCATTAATTCAAGATATGCTTGTTGTTGTCCATTTTGAGGAGAGTATAATTCTTGAACAAGGTTTGCTTTAGCATTATCTTCAACGATGATAATGTTTCGAGATATTGTAGACAACCCATCATCAGATAAACAAGAGAACAAATGAATTGGTTCATCAATAATTTGGTTTTTTGGTATGTAAACAAATAATCCAGAATTAAATGCAGCGTTGTTTAATGCAGTGTATTTATCTTCATTAGAATTTGATGATTTGATTGTTTTTTCTATTAGTTCCTGATGTTGTTTTAATGCATCATCTATTGATGATACAATAACTCCTTTGGATTTTAATTCATCAGATAAGTTAGTAGAGATGATGTTTGTTCCTACTTGTATCAATCCATTTTCTTTTTTTACTTCTTCAACACGTTTTGAGAGAAAGTCAGGTAGTTTAGAATTAGAAATTGTTGATAATGATACCTTATCAGGATCCATACGTTTCGCATCGGTGTATTTACCATAAAGTGGAGATACTTCAGCAGGTAATTCATTATAGATATTCAGTGAATTTTTTCTATATTCTTTGAGCCAGTCAGGTTCATTTTTTGATGATGAAATTTCTTCAACTAGAGAATTTTGAATTGAGGATAGCTTTTGTTCCATGTTTTATCACGACAGATTAATTCTAACCGACTGAATTATCCATCTCTAATTTGATGAGTCGGTTTAGCTCTACTGCATATTCCATTGGGAGTTCTTTTGTGAAAGGCTCCATAAAACCATTAACAATTAGAGTTAATGCTTCTTCTTCAGAAAATCCACGAGTCATCAAGTAAAAGATTTGGTCATCGCCAATTTTTCCAACTGTGGCTTCATGAGTAATGGTTGCATCTTCTTGATTAATTTCCATATATGGATAAGTATCAGTCTTTGATGTTTCGTCTAATAGTAATGCATCACATCTAACAGTAGATTTTACATTAGTTGCACCTTTTGCAACATTAAGTAAGCCTCTGTAAGTTGAGCGACCAGTAGAACGACTAACAGATTTTGAAGTAACTTTAGATGTTGTATTAGGTGCTAGATGAACCATCTTTGCACCTGTATCTTGATGTTGACCTTTTCCTGCAAAAGCAATTGAAAGTGTTTCACCGTATGCTTTTTGGCCCATTAAATAAATTCCAGGATATTTCATTGTGATTTTACTTCCAATATTACCATCAATCCATTCAACTGATGCACCTTCATATGCATAAGCACGTTTAGTAACAAGATTGTATACATCATTACTCCAATTTTGAATTGTCGTGTATCTTAATTTTGCATCTTTATGTGCAACAAGTTCTACTACAGCAGAATGTAATGATTCAGATGAATAAACTGGGGCGGTACATCCTTCGATATAATGAACTTCAGAACCTTCATCAGCAATGATTAGTGTTCTTTCAAATTGACCGATATTCTCTGCGTTAATTCTAAAGTAAGCTTGTAATGGCATGTCAACTTTAACACCAGGAGGAATGTAGATGAATGAACCACCACTCCATACTGCACTGTTTAATGCAGCAAATTTGTTATCTTCAGGAGGAATCATTTTTCCAAAGTATTTTTTGAATATTTCCGGATGTTCTTTTAGTGCACTGTCAGTATCTAAGAATAATACACCCTGTTTTGCTAGATCCTCTCTCAAACTATGATAGACTACTTCAGATTCGTATTGTGCTCCAACTCCAGCAAGGAATTTTTTTTCTGCTTCTGGGATACCAAGTTTATCAAATGTATTTTTGACATCTTCAGGAACATCATCCCAATTTTTTTCAGTTTTTTCAGATGCTTTAGCATAATAGTAAATATTTTGAAAATCGATATGACTAAGATCTGCACCCCAATTTGGCATAGGTCTTTTCATGAATGCTTCATAAGATCTTAATCTAAAATCAAGCATCCATTGTGGTTCATCTTTCATTTTGCTGATTCCAATTACAGTTTCTTTTGAGAGACCTTTTTTGCTCAAGTGAACATACATTTCTGTTGAATCTTTGAAATCATACTTGGAATAATCCATATCAAAATTTTCTGTTGCCATAAACAAAATACAACGTTGTTATTATAAAAGTCCGAGGAAATTTAGCCTAGCCTAAATAGGTTAAGCTAACGACAATTCATTAACAATAACATCCACAGAACCTGCTACTGTATGAACATCTGCAATGATATTTTGCACATCAGATTTCTTTAACTCATCAGCAGTGAATGGACCAATTGCGATTACCTTAGTTTTTTGTAAATTTTCTAAAAGTTGAGAATGTTCAAAATCTTTAGTCATTATTTCAAAAAATGCTCTAACAGAAGAAGCACTAGTAAAGATAATTCCATCCACAGAATTTTGAGAAAAAAGGGATCGAAATTCATTCCATTCGGAAGTATCTCTGAATGCACAAACATCATAAAGATATAATTCAATAATTTGTAATCCAATTTTTTCAAGAAGATCTTTTAAGAATGGTGTAGATGCACCGCTTCTAGGCACAATTACTTTTTTTCCAACAGCATTCAATTTTGTAAACACCTCGCCAACACCAACAGATGAATATCTTGTTGGCATGTGAGAGACCTTAATATTTTCATTTTCTAATGCTTCCTTAGTTTTAGGACCAACTGCAATTACAATCGTATTAGTAATTGCTAATCTTAATTCATCAAATTTCGAAACTTTTTTAGAACTCTCAATTAATAATTTTACAGCTTTTGAACTCATAAATACAGAATAATCTGGATTATCAGTTTTAACAGATGTTAAAAAATCATCAACTATTTTTTCTCCTTTACTAACAAGTTCGATAGTTGGAAGTGTAATTGGAATTGCATTATGTTTAGTAATTAATTGAATGAATTCTTCAGAATCATCTTTTGAACGTGTTATAGCTATAGTTTTTTCTTGACTCATTTTTTCCATCCAATAGTTTTATGCAATTTAACAACCTCACCTATAATTATATTTGCAGGAGGAGACATTTTTTCTTTTTTAATTTTTCCTGAAATACTAGTTAAAGTACCAACAATCATTTTTTGTTTTGGTGTTGTTCCATTTTGAATTACTGCAACAGGAGTTGATTTTTTCATTCCGCCAGCAATAAGTTGTTTTGATATTATTCCAATTCTTGAGAGCCCCATCATTATTACAATTGTATCGACAGATTTTGCAAGTTTTTTCCATTTTACAATTTCTTCATTCTTTTCTGGATCTTCATGACCAGTAACAAATACCGCAGAAGATGCATATTTTCTATGTGTTAATGGAATTCCAGCATATGTTGCAGAACCAATTCCAGAAGTAATTCCAGGAACTATTTCATATTTTACTTTAAACGATTTAAGAAATTCAGCTTCTTCCCCGCCACGTCCAAAAATAATTGGATCACCGCCTTTTAATCGAACGACTTTTTTATTTAATTTTGCATACTTTACCATCAGATCATTTGTTCCATCTTGATGTCTAGTATCATCACCAACTGCACGACCAACGTAAATTGATTTAGTACGTTTTGGAATCATAGAAATTATTTTTTTACTAACTAGTCTATCATACAGAACAACATCTGCAGCTTTCAATAATTCAACTGCACGTAATGTAATTAATTTTGGATCTCCAGGTCCTGCACCAACTAAATACACTTTTCCAGTCATTGTTTATTCCACTCTTCGAGTTTTTCTCTCCAATTAGAAGCAATCTCTGATACACCTTGAGATTTTAATTCATTTCCAATTTTTTTACCTAATTCAAATGGATTATCAACAGTACCATTTTCTTCGATAAGAATTGATTTTTTTCCATCCATAGAGTAAACTCCAACTTTTAGAATTAATGAATCTGACTTTACAGATGCATATGCCCCTACAGGGAATCTACAACCAGAATCAATATGTTCAGATAATGAACGTTCAGCCTCTATTTCAATTCTAGAATTTGTATCTTCGATTTTTTTTAACATTTGAATTGTTTTTGAATCATCACTTCTACAGATAATTGCTAATGCTCCTTGACCCGGCGATGGAAGAAATTCATCTTTTGATAAAAGAGAGTGTTTTGTATCTACACCTAATCTAGAAATTCCAGCTTTTGCAAGAACAATACCATCAATTTTCTTTTCAGTGACTTTGTTAATTCGTGTTTCAATATTTCCACGAATTGGTTTAACATTAAGATCAGGACGTTTTCTTGAAATTTGAACTGCACGTCTTAAACTACTACTTCCAACGGTAGAACCTGAAGGAATCGAATCTAATGAAAATCCTTCATTTGTGATTAAAATATCATTTGCAGATTCACGTTTTGGAACACATGCAATAGTTAATGAAGAATCTAATGCAGATGGAACGTCTTTCATACTATGAACAGCAAAATCTACTCGTTTTTCAGATACCGCACGATCAATCTCTTTTTCAAATATTCCTTTTTGTTCCATTTCAAACAACGGTCTTGTATCAGTATCACCTTTGGTGGTAATTTTTTCAATATCAAATTCCAAAGACGAATTAGTTTTCTTTAATTCATCCAAAACCCAATTAGTTTGTGCCAAAGATAGAGGGCTACCACGGGTTCCTAACTTGTAACTCAATGTTTCACCGCTTTCAATGATAATCCATAAGCACCTAAGGCTTTGGTAATGTCTTGGTCAGTATGTGCATCCGATAAGAATACAGTTTCATATTGGGAAGGAGCAGTAAATATTCCATTTTTTAACAAGTTAGAAAACAATTTATGGAATTTTTTTGTATTTGATTTTTTTGATGTTTTATAGTCAATAACTTTCTGAGCGGTAAAGAAGATTTGAAACATTGATGCTATAGAATTAATTGTATGTGGTATTTTGTAATCAGTAGCAAGATCATCTATTTCATTAACCATAACTTTACAATATCTTTCTAATTTTGGATACAATTTATTTTTTATTTTATTAATTGTTTTAATTGAGCTTATTGCGGCAGCAACAGATACTGGGTTTCCAGCATATGTACTTGCTTGGTATACCTTACCATTAGGCGATAATAGATTCATAATTTCTTTTTTACCTCCTACAGCAGATATAGTGAAACCATTTCCTAATGCTTTACCAAGAGTTGTGATATCAGGTTTGATACCAAATTTTTGTTGTGCTCCACCTTCAGAAATTCTAAAACCATTTACAACTTCGTCAAATATCAAAGGAATGTCAAATTGTTTTGTAATTTTTCTTAAATCTTTTAAAAAATTCTTTTCAGGTAAAACTAATCCCATATTTGCCAATACAGGTTCAACAATTAATCCAGCTACATCTTTATTTTTAGATAACGTTTTTTCAAGTTCATCGATATCATTGTAAGGAACTACAAGAGTATTACGAGATACTTCATCTAAACCTCCATCAGAAATAGATATCCCATTATGTGCGGAACCAGAACCTGCTTTTACAAGAACAGTATCATATGCACCATGATAACAACCTTCAAACTTGATAATTTTTTTCTTTTTTGTAAAACCTCTTGCAAGTCGAATTGCAGTCATTGTTGCTTCAGCACCAGTATTCATAGTTCTCACTTTTTGCATTGATGGAAAATTCTTTATGATTAATTTTGATAGTTCGATTTCTAACGATGTCGGAGCGGTGTATAATGTTCCTTTTTTTATTTGATTTGATGCTGCGGTAATAATTTCTTTTCTTGTGTGTCCTAACAATAATGCACCATATCCATTACAGAAATCAACAAACTGATTTCCATCCTCATCCCAAAGAAATGAGCCTTGTGAACGTTTTACAAAGAATGGGTAAGGTTCAAAATATCGTACAGGACTATTTACCCCAGAAGGAATCACTTTTTTTGCATCTGAGAATAATTTTTTAGAATTATTCAATATGAGCTTGTATAGATTAGGGAATTATTAATCTAACAGAAATTAGAGTTAATTCTCAGTTGAATTTGTTGAAGGTTTTGAAGAAATTTCTATTTTTTCCATGTTTAGTGTGAATGAATTCATTTCTTCTTGAGTTATAGAAAGATGATCAAGATAAACAGCTCGGGCATCAGCTACAGTTCCTCCATTTTTCAAAATTTCTTGCATTAAAGTTTGAGCTTCAATAAATCGTAATTTTGTTGAATTTAGTTGTAATTCAAAGAGTGTTCGTTTTTCATCATCAAGATTTTTTAGAAATTTTCCTAATTTTGTTGAATCATCAAAATCACGAGTGATTAGTGGACGTTCTTCCAATGATTTAGCTAATGCATCATACGTCATCTGTCTTGCATCTCTAATTTTTTGTTGAGGAATATCCAATAACATTTCTTCATATTTTGCTTGAGCCACATTTTCTTGTAATTTTAGATAATGTTGGTATAAGATTACAGATATTGGATCATTTGAATTTTGACGAAGTTTAGATAAGTCATTTGCCATTTCCATAGATTGAAGTTGTCTTTCATATTTTGCAGCTTTTTCTGTGTGACCTGCAATTTCCAATGTTGTACGTGCCATACCTTTCTTTCCATCGTCATTAGTGGCAAGTACATGTATAGAATAGGTACGAGGATTGAGTTCACTTACATCAATTTGTTTTCCAAACTCACCATTTCCATCTGTTTTTAACATGTAGGATTCACCTGCAAAAGTTAATCTAACATCAATGTTTGATAATGGACGATATGCATGATCAACAACAGTCCCTATTAGAATTGGATTTTTTCCTTCATTTATTGGACTTTTTAGAAATTCTACATCAACTACAAAATCCCATAACTTTGCTTCAGAATCAGGAATTGATGATGAAGCAAATACACACAATATTGCAAGTGTTGTGAGAATTATTGGAATCTTATTCATTTGACTCACACTTTATTATAATATCATAATTTTGTTCGTCAATTACTTTACAGGTATCAATGTCATCGCCACCATCAATCATATCTAATCCTAATCCTCCAGAAATAAAGTCTTCACCAGATTGACCTTTGATAATATCATTTCCATCTTGGCCAGAAATATTATCATTGCCTTGATTTCCAAATATAATATCATCACCGTCACCCGCAATAATACAATCATTTCCTTTATCACCAGAAATAATATCATCACCGCCATATGCAAAAATTAAATCAGATAATGTAGTACCAATTAGTATATCATCATCTTCAGAACCAACAATCAAGTTGTATGATAAAGGATCATTACCACATGTT
>JAOMDR010000021.1 GCA_028345575.1 Candidatus Nitrosopelagicus sp. | reverse complement strand
GCTCCAATCTTTTTTAACAAACCAATTTACAGCTGGACTGAAAAAGTAGAAATTACAATAATCGCTCCAAGTTGGAATACTGGAATGAATTTAATCGACAGTATAGGTGGAGATCCAAATTATTCAATAAACGTTTACACAAACAATCATCAGTTAAAACAGTACAAATTATACGAAACAGAACCTTCAAGTGGAATTTTTACAGGAGAGATTATTCTGACAGGATTTCTTCACGATGTTAATGGAGATGGAAAAAATGATACAAATCCAAGAACATCAGGTGAAGGTCCAAATGGAGGATATTTACAAAATGAGGAAGATTCAGGAATTACAGTTTCGTTTGAATTTGCAGATGGAGTAGTTTTATCAGAATCTGCAAAAATAGAATGGAATGTAGGGGATTTACGAATAGTTGATGTAACAGAAGAGTCAGCAAAAATAAAATTATTTGAAAAAGATATGAACCTAAATCCAGAAAGTATTGATACAGTAAATATTGAAGTATTTTCTGAAAATGATAGTGCGGGAATAAAATTAGAAATTGCAGAAACTACAGAAGATTCAGGAATTTTTGAAGGAATAATATCAATTACAAAAGATGATCAATCAAGTGGTAATCGACTTTATGCACTACCAGATTCAGAAATTACTGTAAAATATACAGATAGAACATTACCAAAACCATACAATACTAATGATGATTTAGATATTTTAGCACAAGAAATTGTTATTTCAAACATACCTACATCTGAGAGATTAAGTATGAATGAATTAGAAATATTATCACAAAATGGAGAATTAATTGAAAGATTAGAGATAGGACAAACTGGCATGTTATTTTCCAAAGTTAAGAATGCAATTGATTTTTCTCAAGAATTCATCTACATCGTACAAATCAAAAATGAAGATAATAATGTAATATCATTATCGTGGGTAACAGGTGAAACAATGTCATCGCAGGAGCTTGGTATGTCAGTTTCATGGATGCCACAAGAACCAGGTAAATATTCAATTGAAAGATTTGTGTGGAATTCTATTCAAGGAGCAATTCCACTAACGGAAACAATTTCTACAGAGATTTTAATTCAGTAGTTTTCAATCAGAAGTAATTTCACAGTACTTGTTTGTTCCTTCAAAGAACTTGACAGAGTGGAGTGGGATTTTATCTTTCAAATTTTCAAATATCCATTCAGCGATATTTTCAGATGTTGGAAAATCAAACAATTCATTAAGATTTCTATGGTCAAGTTGCTCAATTGTCTCCCAGCAAAGTTTTTTCATTTTATCAAACTCAATTACCATATTTTCTTCATATGAAGCACCTTTTTTGACATCGCCTTGAACTTCGACTATAATTCTAGATGTATGACCATGTGGTTTACCACATTTAGGGTGACCTCTAAGAGTATGTGCAAAGTCAATTTCAAATGATACGCCTAAACGTGTTTTCATACATGTACAAAGATTATTGATAATTAATACCTAAAGAAATTAATCAGAATAATCTACTATTTGCTGTATATTTTTTGTATCATCATCAATTGGAGAAATTACTCCATTTTCGATATTAACAAACCAGCTATAGACCAATTGTTGATTATCTTCAGCATCAAACGTGAAAATTACTTGATGAGTGAATTCATTGTTTGCTTCTAAAAATGATGGAATGGTATCCACAAAAAATTTTGCACGTGTATTTTCATCATCAAAGATTTTCTGACCTTCATGTTTTTCATTAATTTTTTCTTCGATTATTTCTATAACCTTAATTCCAGAATTATTTGGTCCAGAATAAAACTTTACCATATCTACAGCAATTCTATCATTACCTTCAAACGAATCATCAAGTATTGAATTAAGATCTTTTTCAATAATTGCAGGATATACAAATAAGAGAAACAATCCAATTAATCCAAGATAGATTGGAGCTCTCTTTTTAAGAAATGCTCCAAAACTTTTGGGATCTTGTGGTTTTTTGTAACTAGGATCTTTTTTACCCAATGTTTTTCAAAAGTTTGCTATGATTAAAAGTCTTAGTGACTCTCAGGTAGAACTGAGGAGTGATGTGATAAAATTTTCCAACCATCATTAGTTTTTGTGAAAACAAAAGAGAATCTTGCATTTACGGTTTTTTCATCTACAATGAAATTATAGAAACCCGAATTTACCACCATTGTTTCAGTTTCATGCTTATGTTGTGAAACAATTTCAACATCAACTTTGGCTTTCAATAAATTTTCAAAGTAATCTAAAATAAGATCATGTCCTTTTCTTTCGATATCAGAAAATGTTCCTAGTAATAATCCATCATCATGATATAATGATACTACTTGTTTAGGATCGTTTGTCCTAATTTTATCAACCCATGTTTCTAACATGATTTTATAGAAAATTCTGGCTTAATATTTTTTAGGATTTATCAGAACCACGTTTTTTTGCAACTTGCATGTACAAATCAACAGTTCCACTTCCAATTGGAATTTGACTTCCGACAATAACATTTTCAGTAATTCCTCTAAGTTGTTCTGTTTCACCCGTTCTTGCGGCTCCTGCAATTGTAGGTACAGTAATTTCAAATGCAGCACGTGCCAATACACTATCTTTTGTACCTGCAATTCCATGACGTCCAATTTGCTGCATGTAACCACGGTGACACATTAGATCAGATACCAACATGAGATATCTTTGATCAACTTCTAGACCCTGATCCTCTAGTGTATTGCTTAATTCATTAATCAAAGCATTTCTTGCAGCCTCAATTCCAAGTGTTTCTGCGATTTCAGAGACATTATTTGTTCTAACATTATTTTTATCCAATCCTTTAACTTCCAGAACTTTTGAGAGATTGGAACCTGTAGTTTGTATGACATATTCATCGTTCTTTTTAACAATTGTAACACGTGCAATATCAGGAACACCTTTTACGGTTGTTTTTAGAACCTTGTTTCTTACTACAATGACAGCTGGAGCATCAGCCTCTTCATCGACCAATTTAAGAACAACCGAATTAATTCCATTATCTTCCATTTTGAATTTCTTGTTAGACTCTAGTGCTGCTTTAACATCATCTAGTGTACAACCACGGTCAGATAATTTTCGTTCATTCATATTTAATGTGATTTTTGTTTTGTAATCAGTATCAGCATCAAGAATAAGATCGTTAACAGTAGTTTGTAAAATATTTCGTGCAACTTCAACAGTTTTTGCTTGATCTGTTTTAGCATCACCAGATAAGTAAATATCCATTGTTGGAGTAACAGGTTTCTTTCTTGCATCTACTAATTCAATTAATCTTGGAAGACCTAAGGTAACGTTTCTCTCTGCAATTCCTGCAAAGTGGAATGTTCTCAAAGTCATCTGAGTTCCAGGTTCGCCGATTGATTGTGCAGTTACAATTCCTACAGCCTGACCAGGTTCTGCTTGTGCATTATTGTATAATGATAATCCCTTTTTGGCTACTTTTTCAACACCGGCTTTACTTAATTTTGAAGTTTCTAATGATTTACTTACAGCATTTGATAGACGAGGGTTAAATGCACTGGTATATTTTTTGATAATTGGTGCAATTTCATCTTTAGTAGCAGCCTTACCAGAATCTACAATACTTTCAGATTCAATTAATCTATCAACATTAAATGCTTCACCATGATCACTTTTTGCCACATCAATTCCATCTTCACCGTACAAAAATTGAATGATATGACCGTGTGGATCTCTGACAGTTCCATCATATTCAAGCTTAATGTGTTCTAATGCATTGATCAGTCTTCTCTGCATGTATCCACTTTGTTGTGTTCTTACAGCAGTATCTACAAGACCTTCTCTACCACCCATAGCATGGAAGAAGAATTCTAGAGTGGATAGACCATCACGATAATTCGATTTTACAAATCCATGTGCATCAGGATCATTTTCGTGTTCTTCAAAGTGAGTTAAAACTCGGTTATTGTAACCCTTGTTAAGACGATTTCCTCTTCTTGCCTGTTGGCCCAAAGCACCTGCCATTTGTCCCACATTCAATGATGAACCTCTAGCACCGGTTGTTGCCATGATTTTACCTGCATTGTTATCATCTAATGAAAGATTTGCAGCAGTAGCAGCTCTATCTCTTAGCTTGCCCAGATTATTTACAATGTAGGCTTCAAGAGTTTCTTGTGTAGTCATTCCTCTAGTTGCCTTTAGTGTTCCCTTCTTTTCTTGACTAATCAAATCCAAGACTTCATCATATGTTTGATTAATGTCAGAACTAATTCCTTCACGATCTTTTTCTGGTACTTCCAAGTCACCATATCCATAACTGAATCCATAGTGAGTGATGAATTGTTTGATGACAATTAATTCGGAGTTCAAGAAAATTTTTGCTTTTTCATTACCATAATCTTTAGCAATTCTATGCAGTACACTTTCTGGTTCTTCAGCACCAATTGATGATTTATCAATTACACCACTAATTAATTGGCCATTTTTAATTACAACGTCTTTTTCTTTTCCTTTAGTACCTTTAGACCACTTTGACGTCATCACATAATTGAAATCCACAGGCAAAAATATTGAGAATAATTGTTTACCAGTGTAAAGATTTTCTTTCTTGTTATCAGGTTCTGGTAATTGTCCTGTATATCCACCTAACATAGCAAGATTAGCAAACTCCTGACTAGATAGAGTAGTCCCATCTTTTGTTAGAAGATATGCACCAGTGATAAAGTCACGAAGACCACCAATAATTGGACCTCCAAATCGTGGAGAAATTAATTGGTCTTGAACTCTCATTAGTAAAATTGCTTCAGAACGTGCCTCTTCACTTTGAGGTACGTGAAGATTCATTTCATCTCCATCAAAGTCAGCATTATATGGAGGACATACTGATGGGTGTAATCTGAAAGTTTTTCCAGGTAGAACATGAACATAATGAGCCATGATTGACATTTGATGAAGTGATGGTTGTCTGTTAAACAATACAATGTCACCATCCATCAGATGCCTTTCAACTAAAAATCCAATTTCTAATGAATCAGCAATTAATGAACGATCTTCAACAAAGTCTAATCTAATTTTTACACCATCAGGACGAGTGATGTAATTGACACCGGGGAAAGTTGATGGACCGTTGATTACTAATTTTTTTAGTTTTTCAATATTCCAATCAGTTACAATTTCAGGTATTGTTAATTTTTTTGCTACGGTTTCAGGTACACCAACTTCTGATAAATCTAGATTAGGATCTGGAGAAATTACAGTTCTGCTAGAAAAGTCAACACGCTTTCCGGATAATGAACCCCTAAATCTTCCTTCTTTTCCTTTTAATCTTTGAGTTAATGTTTTGAGTGGGCGTCCAGAACGGTGATGTGCTTGTGGTATGCCACTAACTTCATTATCAAAATAAGTTGTGACGTGATATTGTAATAAATCAACTAAATCTTGTACAATAAGTGGAGGAGTTCCGGCCTCTTTACTTTCTTTAAGTCTTTGATTTACACGAATAATATCAACTAATTTATGAGTAAGATCATCTTCTGAACGAATTCCAGTTTCTAGTATAATGGAAGGTCTAACAGTAACAGGAGGTACGGGCAATGCTTGTAAAACAAACCATTCTGGACGTGCAGTTTTTGGATCATATCCCAATAATGAAAGATCTTCATCGAGAATTATGGATAATCGTTCTCTAATTGTGATAGGCAGTAATCTATTTTCTCCAATTTCTGTTTTTTCTACAAATGTTGTTGGTTTTGTAAAAATTAATTCATATTGTGACTTTCCACAGTGAGGACAATCTTTTTGTTTTTTTGCTTTTTCTTGAATTTGATCTGGAATTCTTTTTTGAGATAGGACCGTATAAGATGCTTGACGTTCTTTAATTTTAGAAAATTCTTTGATATCATCAGGTGACATCTTAATTCGTCCACAAGTACGACATGTAGATTGTAATAATTTGTAAATATTATCAACAAATGCAATGTGTAAAACAGGTTCTGCTAATTCAATATGACCAAAATGTCCAGGACTTCTAGCAGCAGTATTACCATCAGTGAGACATTTTTGTCCCGGTTCTAAGACACCGAGTCTACCATCCATTAAACCACCTTGTACTGCCATACCATCTTCATCATATGTTTCAGGTTGTGTAATTTCAACAACAGAGTATTTTCTAATTTCTTGAGGAGACCAAACTGCAAATGTGATTCCTTCAATTGATTTTGTAGATGTGACAGACATTATACTCTCTCCTTTAGTTTCAGTCTTGGTGCAATGTTGAGGCTGAGAATTTCTTGTAAGAGTAATTTGAAAGCGTATGCGACAGATACGGAAGATATAGGTGCATTTTCACCACATTGTGCACATACAAATTTCCTTTTTCGTGCATCATGATAACCAGTTAATCCACATTTTTCACATAGTAAAATATCAGTCTTATCAGATTCATCCAACAATCTATCTTTCAGAAGCATTGATGCACCGTATGCAATTAAACAATCACGTTCCATTTCACCAAATCTTAGACCACCACCACGGGCACGACCTTCAGTTGGTTGTTTTGTAAGCATTTGAACTTGACCTCTTGCTCTAGCATGTATCTTATCAGAAACCATGTGATGCAGTTTTTGATAATATACAACTCCGATAAACGTCTCAACTTCAAATGCTTTACCAGTTCGACCATCATACATTTTTTCTTTACCAGAATATTTGAAACCCTCTCTATCAAGAATTTCTTTTACAACGTCCATCTTTTCTCCAACAAATGCAGAACCGTCAAATTGTTTTCCTCTAAGGGCTGCAGCTTTTCCACATACGGATTCCATCATCATTCCAACAGTCATTCTTGATGGGAATGCATGTGGGTTAATCAAAACATCAGGTTGAATTCCTTGCTCAGTATACGGAAGATCTTCTTGTTTTGCTAAAATTCCAAGTACACCTTTTTGTCCATGTCTTGATGCAAATTTATCACCAATTTCTGGAATTCGCATATCACGTACACGAATTTTGTACATTTTTCCACCCTCGTTTGATTGAGTCATTACAACAGTGTCAACAACACCATGTTCAGAAGGTCTTACACCAACTGATGTATCACGTCTGTAAGGACCACTTGTTTCAAATTCTTTGTACTCTTCCATAAATCTTGGAGGACTAGTTTTTCCAATTAAAATATCACCACCGTCAACACCAGACTCGGTTGCTACAATTCCATCATCTTCTAACATTCTGTATGCTTTTTCACCTTTGTAACCTCTAACATTATCATCTGCATTTGGAACCTCAAAGTTATCTCTCATTCCACCAGGATATTGTTTAGCTTCTGTATCATAAATTCTATAAAAGAAAGTTCTGAATAATCCTCTGTCAACAGATGAACGATTCAAAACAATTGCGTCTTCAATATTATAACCATCAAATGGCAGTACTGCAACAGTACAATTTACTCCTGCAGGTCTTTCTTCCATACCAAGCAAATTCATTGCACGTGTTGAAACAATTGGACCTTGTGGATATAGCATGAAATGTTGACGAACGTACGTGCTAGTATTCATCATAGGAGTTGAAAATCCGAGACTTTGTTTTGCCATTGCGGATTCGTAAGTATTTCTTGGAGATTGGTTATGTTCAGGATAAGGAATGATTGATGCGCCAGCGCCGAGAATTGCGGATGGGAAAATTTCCATATGTGTGAATTTTTTTGTGTTTTTATCATCAAATGTTACATAACAGTTTTCTTCTTCATTTGCATCTAGTAATTCAATAACACCCATTCTTACAAGATCATTCCAAGAAATTAATTTCTTAGAAATTTTCTCAAGAATATCTTGCGAAAGTAGAGTTTTACCATCTTTAATGATTACAAGAGGTCTTAGTACACGACCCGCATTACAGTTAACATACAATCTTTGGGTTGCACCTTCTTCTTCAGGTTTGTGTATAGATATTCCAACATGTGGATGGATTTTTGAGGTTCTTCTAAAGTCACGCATTTGTTCAACCAAATTTTGTCCGTCTTTATGAAATCCAATTAATTTACCATCAACGAATATTCTAGTACCATCTTTTTTGACATCATTTGATGTAGATACCAAATCAGATACACCGATATCAAATAGTTTTTCAACTATTTCTTCAGATGGAACATTTTGAGAAATAATTGCAGATAATGCCAAATTCTTTACTAATCCACAGTTTGATCCTTCAGGTGTTTCACTTGGACAAATTCTACCAAAGTGGGTAGAATGTAAATCTCGTGCTTCAAAGTTTGGTTGAGTCCTACTTAGAGGAGATTGAACTCTTCTCAAGTGACTAATCGTTGACAGATAATTTGTTCTATCTAGTAATTGTGTAACACCAACACGTCCTCTGCCCCAGTTTCCAGTAGCAATTGCATTGTTTAGTTTATCAGAAACAATTCCGGGTCTTATGGCTGCAGCAACTGCATTAATTCCACGTTTTTGACCAGAGCGCTCTAATTGATATTTCATATCTCGAACTAAATTACGAAATGCAGTTCTAAACAAGTCAGCAAGCATTTGACCTGCAAATTTGATAACTTTATTTCCATAATGATCTTTGTCATCTGGTTCAATCCATCCTAACTTTAGTTCTAATAATTTACATGCTGCTTCACCCATAAAGTGAGCCTTTTCTTTTCTGTTTTCAGGATGTTTGCCTAAATGAGGTAATAGACCCCAGTCAAGAAGTGTCTCAGCTCTTTTAATTTGGAATTCTTCTAACATTCCTGGTGCGATTCTTTTACTGATGTAAACAATTGCATCTTTTGAAGTTGGAACATCACCGGCTTTTTCAAATGAACCTTCTAAGTGATCTTGTATCTCATCAACAAGTGATACTGCACCTGCAATATCTTTATCAGATTCTAAACCAAGTGCACGCATTAAAGTTACAACTGGAATATCTACAGGAGACCCAGGAATTTTTGCAACAATCATTCCGTCATCTTTCATAATTAATTCTAATTTTGCACGATAACCAATGATAGACGAATAAACTTTAGCCTTGTGAACTATTTTTCCTCCAACTTTTTCTGCATCGACAATAATTTTATTGTAAGAAAGATCTTCTAGTCCAACTACAACTCTTTCAGAACCATTAATGATAAAGTATCCGCCAGGATCACGTGGATCTTCTTGATGATCAATTAGTTTTTGATCAGTGAATGTATTTAGAATACACGCATGTGATTTTACCATAACTGGCATATCACCAATATGAACAAAACGTGTTTCAAGAGTTTTACCATCTTCAACAACACTGGCTTCCATCATAATTGGTGCAACATATGAAATATTTCTCAGTCTTGCTTCTGCAGGAGTTACATGAGTGATAGAACCGTCTAACTCCATCATTCGTGGTTGTTGAAGTTTAATTTTTCCAAGTTGAATTTTGTAAGGATATTCTGCATTTTCAATTTCAATTTGTCCTACTTCTTGGATTATACTTTGTAATCCATTATCTAAAAATTCGTCAAAAGAAGTAAGATGTTGTCGTGCAATACCTTCTCTTCGAAGTATGTCTTGAATAATTGGCCAACGTTGGTTATAATTTTCAGCCATTAGGTTTCCACCACATATCGATAATAGGTACTTTCTCCAGCAGTTCCACTTTTTCTTGTAATTCTTATCATGTCACCTGGTTTAACTCCAAGTCCAAGAATTGCAGGATCTGTTACAAAGATTAATGGTAATTCTGTTGGTTTACAATTAAATTCATCTAAAACTTTTTGAGCATCTTTTTTGTTCATAATTTCATGTTTTGGGACATAGATATGATCTGGTACTAAAACTGGATTTTTCTTGGTTGCCATCTACTTCAATCCCCCATGCATAACATTAGTTACTGAAAAGAAGTATTGATACAAACTGAACAAATTCTCTATGAGCGCAATATATATTTAATTAGAAATTTTCTAGAAATTTCAAAAATTTTCTATTCTAATTGGTTTTTTTTACACAAACCGGTTAAATATGATCCAAGGATTGTAGAATTGATGAAATCAAAAGAGATTTCGGTTGTTATGATATCGAGTTTAATTCTGCTTCCATTTTTAGGAGTTGAATCATTTGCTCAGTCAAATCAAGTATTGACAGTTACAACTGAAAAAGAATCCTATGCAGCTGGAGAGCCAGTTGAGGTTTTAGGACTTGTGGATATTACACTTGAAGGAACTCCTGTAGTAATTCGAGTTGTTAGTCCAATGGGAAATATGATTCATCTAGCACAAGTGGATGTAGAATCTGATGGAAGTTTTTCTGAAACTATTTCAACATCTATAGGCGGTAAATGGAAAGAAACTGGAACATATACAATCATGATGAATTATGGAGAAAATTCTACACAAACACAATTTGAATATGGAGGAATGATGTCTGCAGGTGTACAAGCTACGCCGGAATTTGCAATTGAAGAAGATAAAGATTCATCGCAGACAATTGTGATAGAAGATAATATAGTAGACTATGAATTAACTTGTGCAGAAATTCTTGGAATGACACCAGATACTGAAATGAAATCAATGATAGTTGAGATTAAAACAGATTGTGATGGAGAATTAACTATAACATTACCAAAAGAAGTGATAGATACTGATGAAAATGGATTCTTTGTTCTAGTTGACGGAGATGAAACTAATCATAACGCATCATCAGTTGGAGAATTTTGGACTTTAACAATTCCATTCTCATATGGTTCTGAAGAAATTGAGATTATTGGAACATTTGTAATTCCAGAATTTGGTACCATTACAGCATTGGTTCTTGTAGTAGCGATTACTTCAATTATCATAATTTCAGCAAAGAATAAGCAAATTTTCATTGCAAAAATGTAGTTCAGAGATAAAAGTTCGAATATACATAAATAATCAGCATAAAAAACAATTTTCAAGATGAACGTTCAATCTATCGTACTTTTGATGGCCGTTATGGCAGTAGGAAGTATGGGAGCCGCATCACAGGCATTTGCAGACCACCACGGTGGAGACGCAATGGGAACTCAATACGGAGATGCACCAATACCTCTATCAATAGAGTCCAATGGTGTAAACTTTGATCATAACTCTACAATTGAGATAACTGGTCAAGTTGGAAACATTAGAGATGGAACACCTGTAACAGTAATTGTAACAGGATCTACAGGAGTAGTAACAATCGAACAACTTACTCCTTCTTCAGATGGAAGTTTCTCACTTAGTGTCAACACTGCAAGTCCTTTGATGAAATATGACGGCGAATACAAAATTAAAGCAACATACGGTGATGCAGGAATCAACGATGTGATTGTTGTAACCTTAGAAGGTGGACTTGTAAAACAAGCTCCAAGCCACAGTGGTCATGAAGAAGGACATCATGAAGCAGCTGACTTTACCAAACAACTCGACTATAACATCAGTGGAGGAATGGTTGAAAGTATTACTGCAACAGGTGATGATTCTTTACTAGTCTCAATCCACATGGCAGACGATAATGGTGAATTAACCATTACACTTTCAGAAGATATCATTACACCATTTAACGATGGTTCATTCTTCGTTCTAGTTAACGGTGAAGAAAGTGATGATGCACATCAAATGGGAAATCAACTAATGATTCCATTCGATTCAACAACAACTGATATCGAGATTGTAGGCACACATGTTGTTCCAGAATTTGGTACTATTGCCATGATTGTCTTAGCAGTAGCAATTGTTTCAATAATTGCAGTTTCTGCAAAGTCAAGACTAAGCATTATGCCAAGAATCTAAATTCTCATCTTTTTTCCTTTTTTTATTTTTCAGTAAGAGAGATATAGAATGTTATTAGACTTGATTAATGCAAAAAATTAGTTTACTTTTAATTTTATCAGTAATACTAACTATGCCTATTGCATTTGGGCAAGAAGAGACACTTGGAGCGCAAAAGATTACTCTAACATCAGATAATACAGCATATCAAGAAGGTGATGTAATTACAATCACAGGGAAAATTGAAAAAGTTATTCCAGGAATGCCAGTAACTTTACAAATATTTTTTGAGAAAAATTTGATACAAGTATCACAGGTAAAAGTTTCACAAGATGGTAAGTTTACAGATACATTTACTGCAGCAGGTCCACAATGGCAAAATGAAGGAACAGTTACAATCAATGCAGGTTATGGCGGACAAGATATAGAATTGAATATAGAATTTTTTAAAAATACATCAGGAGAATTTACATCAAATTATGAGGTTAAAATTCCAGCAGGAGGTACATTCGATGTTCAATATACAATGAAAGGAGGAATAATATCATCCATGAATTTAAATCAGAAAAATCTTTCACTAGAAATTAATATTTCAACTAGTTCAGATGGAAATTTAAATATTAATTTACCAAGAGACAGTATTGATTCCACAGATAATAATGGACAAGATATAGATTTCATAGTTTTGATGTATGAAGAAAATTCACAGATTCCAATACAAACAGATTTTAAAAATGTGGATACAGGAGATCAATTTCGTTCAATAGATATACCAGTCAAAAATGGAGATACAAAAATAGAGATCATAGGAACCCATGTTGTTCCAGAATTTGGTACTATTGCCACCGTTGTCTTAGCAGTAGCAATTGTTTCAATAATTGCAGTTTCTGCAAAGTCAAGACTAAGCATTGTTCCAAGAATTTAATTTTCAAGAATTACATTCAGATTTCCAGAAACATATCCATTAGGATTTATTTCAACATCAGAAAAACCAATCATTTTAAGTTTTGAAAATATTTCATCTCTAATTTCAGCATCATCTAACAAAGTAAGCTGATCCAATGGAACTTCAATTCTAGCTAAGCCATCAATATCTCTTACGCGAATTTGTTGAATTCCAGTTTTTTGTTTAATAATTTTTTCAGCTAACTCAATTCTTACTAGTTTTTCAGCAGTAACTCTTTGACCCCAAGGAATTCTTGAAGCGAGACATGAATTGGATGGTTTATCATATATTGAAAGACCTACATCTTTAGCAGTTTTCCTTACAAGTTCTTTTGTGAATTTCATTTCCAACAAAGGACTACGTATTCCATTTTCATGTAATGCATCAATTCCAGGTCTATAATCACCCATATCATCACTTTGTGTTCCATCAACAATTATTTCAATTCCAAGAGAATTAGATAATTTTATCAGCTCTTTAGATAATTCCTCACGACAATAGAAGCATCTTTTATTATCATTTTGAACAAAATTTTCATTTTCCAATTCACTATATTCAATGAGATGATGAGTGATTCCAATTTCATGAGCTACTAATTTTGCAGAGTCTAATTCTTCAGAAGATAATGTTTTGTAATCAGCAGTTACAGCAATGGCATTTTTACCTAATATTTTATTTGCAGCATATGCTACAAGTGCACTGTCTACACCACCAGATAATGATACCAGGACCTTATCTTTATCAGCAAACCATTTCAATAATTTATTCAAATCAGTCATTTTTTTTCTTAATCTGTTCTCTTAGCAATTCCTCTGTTTTATTAAAAGATAGGCTCAATTGATTTGATATGGATTTTACATCTTCATATTCTAATTTGAAGTGCTCAGAATCAGAGATTTTATAATGTATAGTGAAATTTTGATTTTCAAGTGTAACTATAGATTCAAGAATTTTTCTTGGTACCACATATCTTTGTGAATTTCTAATTCTTACACCTAATGTCCTAGTTTCAATAATTAGTATTTTTAATAATGAATTTGCATCATTTGGATCACATATTACAGATACTAGTTGGGATG
>JAOMDR010000020.1 GCA_028345575.1 Candidatus Nitrosopelagicus sp. | reverse complement strand
AATCACATCGCCTGTCCAAGGATAAACGGTTCTAGATATAATAGAACAAATTAGATTTTGATCTAAATTAGCATCGGCAAGAAGTTTTTGAATAGTTTGATCTTTTGAAATAAATTGTATGACATTTTTTTCATGTGGTTTGTCTATTGATTTGTCAGGATCAAAATCATGCAGAAGTGCAGATGCATAAAGATAATTCAAATCATTTCGAGAAATGTAATTGTCCTCAAGTGAATGTATGCCAGAAAGTAAAGTGACATAAGTTACTTCAAGTTCATGATCAACATTATGGTAACCATAATAATCACTGAATAATCCATTGTTTTTGAATAATTGAATGGTATAATCTAATAATTTTACATTTGCATCAGTAGCAAGTTTTACAGAAGAAAGTAAATCAAATATTCCATTTCTTAATGATGGGGAATTTGCAAATTCCTGCATGTGTTAAACGAATGAATTGGGTTTTTAAGTTATTTGGCAAATGTACTAAAAATCCCAGATCTATTATAAAGTAAATAATGATATTTTGATTATGGGACTAAAACGGTACTTGGTCACAAGAGGTCTAACAATGTTCGGAGTTTTAATGATTACATTACTACTTACAATTTCTCTTGTTGGTTCAAATATGGATACAATTCTGAAACAAGGAATAATTTATCAAGTAAGAGCGGAGATTACAGAAAACACCACCATAGCACAGGGATTTAACAATCCAGAGGAATTTGAAAAATTTGTTCAACAGAAAATTGATGAAAGAGTGAAAACTTTAGGTCTTGATACACCATGGTATTCACCACAAAGACTTGGATTTACAATGTATAAGATTTTAATTTTAGATTTTGGCAATGCTACATTTTTGACAAGTGACTCAGGTTCATCAAATGTAGGTGAAATAATTTTTGAGAAGATGCCAAAAACAATTTTGTTATTTACAACAGCCACAATAATCATATCAATTATTGGAATTGTGTTAGGGGCGGCATCAAGCAATAAAATTGGTTCAAAAACAGATAGAATCACATCAACATTTGCAGTAATTAGCAGCAGTTTTCCAGTTTGGTGGATTGGGATGTTAATGATATTTGTATTTGCATTTGTGTACCAAATTTTTCCTGCAAGAGCAACACCAAGTATAGAGCCAGATGATCCAGGGTATATTTTGGCGCTGTTGTATCATATGGCACTTCCAGTGATAACAATTGTTTTGATTGGATTTGGAGCATGGGCATATTTAGTTAGAAATTTTATGGTGGGAATAATGCAGGAAGATTTCATAGCTGCAAAAAAAACTATTGGAATTAGTAAGAAGAAAATAGTTTACAGTCACGCACTTAGAAATGCAGCACCGCCAATTGTCACGATACTTGCATTAAGTTTGTCAGGCTCATTAGGAGGTGCAATAATTACAGAAGCAGTATTTGATTGGCCAGGAATGGGAAGATTGTATTTCGAGGCTATTAGCGTCATGGATTTACCGGTAATAATCGGTTCGACATACATTTTGACAGTGTTATTTTTGGTGAGTATTTTCATTGCAGATTTGTTGTATGGTTATTTTGACCCAAGAGTGAGGACATCAAGTTGAGTAGTGTATCAACACAAGAAATTAAAAAAGAATTTCTGAAAAGTAAACTAGGCTTAACAGGAGTTTTTATTTTATCAGGATTAATTTTAGTTTCAATAATAACAATTTCAGTAATTCCAGCATCAACATTTCAAGAATGGAATAATCCTGAAAAATGGATTTCATATCCAAAGACATCGGTACCAAGTTGGGTGAATTTTTTATCCTCAGATAAAATTCCAGAGCATAAAATTATCAATGCAGAAGTTTTTCAGTCACAGGAAAATGGAATTTTCCTTACATCACAGCAGTTTGGAGTATCCTTCGAGTATGATGATTTTCCAAGTGATTTTATTTTCGAAATGGAAACGAAATATACAGATTCACATCTTGTTCAGATCAAAGTTTTACGTCCAGATGGAATTACATTAGAATTATTATCAACATCACTTCCACATTCAGATAACGAGACAATTCATAATCAAAGATATTTTTCAACAGATAGTATGATAAAGAAGAACCTCAACATATACAAAAATAATTTTGACTTTGATTTTCAAGTGGGTACAACTGAAATAATATTCTCAGAATTATATCAAAATCAAATACAAAAAGGTAATTATGTTTTCATTGTAGATATATACGGAATTGAAAAATATGTTGAAATTTTAGAATCAAAAATGATTTTGGGTGGAAAAGCATATGGATTAATGGGAACAGATGAACTTCGGAGAGATTTAGCAATAGGATTGTTATGGGGCACACCACTTGCACTTTTCATAGGAATTTCAGTATCAATTGGATCAGTTGTGGTGGGATTGATTTATGGAGTTTATTCAGGTTACAAAGGAAAAAAAACTGATGAAGTGATGATGCGATTTAATGACGTCATCTATGCATTGCCAGCGTTGCCATTTTTGATAATTCTAGCCGTTACTATCAGTAATAGTATTTTTCTGATGATAGGTTTTCTTATGATTTTTAGCTGGGTAGGAATTGCAAAAGTTTCACGAAGCATGTCACTTCAAATAAAAACCAGACAGTATATTGAAGCTGCAAAAATTATGGGGCAAAAGGATTCAAAGATAATCTTCAGACATATTCTTCCTCAATTATTACCATATGCATTTGCAAGTATTGCAATTTCAGTACCAGCAGCAATAACTACCGAGGCAGGATTGAGTTTTCTTGGATTAGGTGATCCATCATTTCCAACTTGGGGACAAATTTTACATGATGCTAACACATACGGTGCAGCAGCACAAGGATTTTGGTGGTGGATTGTTCCACCAGGAATTTTAATTGCAATTACAGGATTGGCGTTTGTTTTTATTGGAAATGCACTAGATGCAATAGTTAATCCAAAATTAAAAAGATAATCTAATCAGTAAGAGCAAATTTACGTATTAAATCAATTGATGAATCGTTTAACTTTATTGTATAAGTTGCCGCATTTGGATTTGTGTTTTTCTCTTCTGCCAATAATTCAGTAAATTTTGTTTTTTCTTCTTCAACTGCACCAGCCTCATGTGCACATAAGTTGAATGCTTTGAGTTGAAGATTATTTTTTAATAGATATGATATGAATTTTTTATAATTTTCAGTACTATTCCATTCAATATTTTTTTCATCACATGCAGATATCCAGACGTCGACAGAATTATGAAAGAAAACTTTCTTTCTAATTATATCTAATGCTAAATCTGTTTGAGACATATTTTTAATCCTAAAACATTGCACGTTTCATACTTGAACCACATCGTGGACATTCTCTTGCGTTGTAAACCTTGTGGCATACAAGACATTCATATTTTATTCCAGGTTTATCGGTATTTTGTCCGAATAAACCACCACCAAATCCACCGGAACCACCAGAACTAGAAGAACCACCACCAAATCCACCTCGCATTCGACTCATCATTCTTCGTCTTAAGATTAATGGGAATGCAATAAAGAGAGCTAATGCAGCACCTAATCCATATGGAAATGGCAGAATCATTTGTAAACCAATACTTACAGCAAGAGATGCAAATAGGAAAATTAAATATGATTTGTAGTTAATCATGATAAGAAAATTATCCTAATTTCAAATATAAGGCTTATTGAGTAATTAACAATTAATTATTCATCGAGTATAGGAATTGGATTTCCAGAACTATCCCACGCAAAGATATCTTCATCCTCATAAGGAGATTTTACAATTACTGAAACCAATCCAAAAAAATTATGTAAATCCTCAGAAGACGGTTCAGCAGTTCCTGTAGGATGTGAATGAACCATTCCAATATAATCAGAATCAAATGGAAGTTGATTAGCAGGGAATCCTGCAAAAGTTGGCCCCGTTTCATGAAATGGCGGGACCACCAAACTTTCAACAAACATTTTGCCCCTTTTTGAATGACCTTTAAGAATCAAAATCATTTCATCAGGATGAGTTATCTTACAGTATGAAATAATCCCATCACGAGTTTCATTAAGAAATACAAGACTACGTTCTAATTTTTTTGTTTTGAAAATCATTGATTATCTGTCGAGATTGTGTAAGATGTAGAAGTTACATCCTTGAGATTTGTTTCGATTTGGTGTAGTAATGTAGGTAAAGAATGAGTGAGATCAAGATTTTCATCTTCAAATACTTTCAATTTAGATAAAGCATCAACAACATCAGATTCATCTCTTTTGAGACTATTTTCAACAGTTTGAAGAGATTTTGAATCAAAATTTTCAAGTTTTTTGAGTAATTCATTTTTTTTGTTTTGGAATTTTTCTTTGATCGAAATTAATGAAGGGATTATATTTTTTATTTCATCAATGCTATCTTTTGACTTGGAAGTATCCTTTACAGATACAGAACCAGAGTCAATTCCAGTAATAATGGAATCAAGAATTTTTTTAATTCCAGAAATATTAGATTCATCCATTACATCATATGGGCTAGATGCCAATTTCGCCGTCAAATCTTTCAATTCTTTATCATGTGAAGAGATGTGAACAAACTTTCCAAGTGGTCTGGAAATTTTGGTAAATTCATCATCCACATGATGACGAATTTTTACTTCCTCAGAATCACAATCAGACAATTTTGAGTTTATCTCTGTGTACATCTTATAATCAGAAGAATTTTTAATTTTATTTATTTCATTTCCAAATTTTAAGATTTTTTCTTTCTTTTCATTAATTGTGGATTTTAGTTCATTTATGCGTGAATTTTGTTTAGATATTTTTGCTAGTGTTTTCTCTCTAGAGTGTAATAAGTCATTAATGAGTTTAACCAAATTTTCTGTGGCGGTAAAATTATCAATTAATTCATCCACATCTTTTAGATCATCAGAAAGTTCTTTGAGATCATTTGTGAGTTTTTTTGAATATTTTGGCGCGAAATGGTGAATTACCTTAGAATGCTTTCCTAGCATATCACCTACTTTGTTTATTCCAGCAGTGGATGTTTTTTTGAATCTCATAACATCATCGGTGGAATTGATGTCAGGAAAAGTATTTCCAAATTCTTTTTTTATTGCGGAGATGACTTCTTTTTTTCCACGATTTACCATTATTTGAAAATGAGGATCAAGTTTGTCAGGATCCAATTCATCTTCTGATAATTCATTTGCAATTTTTAGGATGATTTCTCTTTGAGGATCAATTCTGTTCCTATGGGATTTTATTTCTGCTGCAAGTGTTCCTTTTCTAAGAATTACTATATCTTCTAGAATTTTGGGAATTTCGTCTAATGTGATAGTTTGGTATGACGAGGTAAAATTTTCCACAGGTTCATCATATTCAACTTTCTTTTTTTTACCCCAACCAAAAACCATAATCAAAGGATCAATAGTTGAATTATATAAATTTGAGAAGTGTTGTGTTACAATATGAATTCAGGTTCGGTGAAGAAATCAGTGATAGTTGATACAAATTTAGAAAAAGCATGGTCAAAAGTTAGTAAAATTACAAAATTGGATTGGTTGGAAGGTCAGAAATCAACAAAATTTTTAGGAAATAAAAAGAGCGGAGTTGGTGCTAAACGTATAATCTCATTTGAGGATGGATCTGATGTAGAAGAATACATAGTTGGATGGAGACCAAAAGAATATTTTTCATATATTGCAGTTTCAGGGTTGCCATTAGATGCATATCATTCTACAATATCTATTGAAAAAAATAAATCAAATTCTGTTAAAATTACATGGGAGTCATACTTTGCATCAAAATCAACGAAGAATGAATTCGAAGAGTTTGTGGAGTTTTTAAGTAATTTCTATGTTAAATCTTTGAAAAATCTAAAAAAAGAATTTTAAAATTTTTGAATTAATCTTGTTTTTGCAGAAAATCCAATTACTGCTACAATAGATATCACAAGTACTAACGAGGCAACCACGCCGAATTCAGGAACTACTTGGAAAGTTGATGTTTGACCTACAGGACCGTGAACTCCAAGTATTGCATCTTCATTCAAAGAACCGATAAAGTGTCCAACTCCTTGAAAGGTTACATCAATATCTACAGGGTAAGATTTAGGATCATATTCCAATGGTGCAGTTGTATGAACAGGATATTTGAATAAATGACGATGTGCATCTTCTTCAGCAAATATTACTTGTTCGTTTTGTGATATTTTGATATCATAATTTACGTGATTAATTACAAATCCGTCTGATTCCATAAATTCAACCTCAACTATTAGTGGAGAGTCTTTTTTTCCATCACTTGTAACAATATTTGCAAATACTTCGCTGATAACTCCGGGATCTTTGTCAGATACTTCAGGAGTGTTATCACCATAAATTACAGATTCCAATTGATCAACTGTTGTTCCATAGCTAGATGTAGTATCATCAACAATTTTTGCACCTTCAGGCAATATTTGTAATTGACCAGCCATCCATGGGTGAACCATACAAAAATAATCAAAGGTTCCAGTAGCATCAAGTATTAATTCAAAATCAACGCCGGGTTGTTGTAATCCACTATCCCAAACTCCATCAGGACCGGTCATAGGAGTACCACTAGTGGAAGTGTGTGCTGCACTATCGCCATTAAGGAAAATTATTGTATCACCTACGCGGGCTGTTGCATAAGAAGGAACAAAACAAAGATTTGTGATTTCACAACCTTGTTCAAATGAACCACGGGCGTTTTCAATTTTAATTTCTTCTGCAAATGCGCTTTCAGTACCAATTGCGGTAAATGCGAGAGATATAGAAAGAATCATCAATCCAAGTCCTAAATTTTGCATAATGTTTTGACCACAACTGAGTATAAAACTAATGCTAATTTGGATAACTGGTGGTAAAAACTAATCACTCTTGCCAAAAATCACAACAGGAGAAATTTGATCCGTGTCATGAATTTCAGTTTTCATGTATACGATAGATTCACCATAAGTTATTTCCAATGTAACAGGAGTAGTTTTCCATCCATATTTTGGAACTTTATCAAGTGGCACTAATTTAGTAAAGTTTGAATCATAAATCTCAAATTCTTCATGAAAAGTACTCTCCATACCTAAAATTTCTAATACAGCAAATGATGATTTACCATTTGTATCAATGAAGGTAATTGATACAGAATTACTATCTTTTTCATATACAGCATCAAATGTAAAATTACTGAAATCAGCATTTTCAGAAAAAGGGTTTAAGATTATTATAGTACTGACTGAAATAATTGTGATTAAAATAATTATAAAATTTTTTGGTGCAATCAATTATGAAAACTCTTTTTTAATTGAATTTAGAAATTTTGATGAAACACGGACGCGCTCCATGGTTTGTTCCAAAGTCATTTCAGTACCCCTTAAAGGATTCTCTTTAAAGAATTTACGTATTTCTTTTTCTTGTTTTGCATCAACAACTTGACCAATACTTGCAACAACTCTATTCAATAACGGATTACCAATTCCAGCCTTTTTGACAATTTTTTTCCAGTTCTTTTTGAGCCAACCCCATAAGAATTCTTTACCATATAGATTTGCAGCAATTCTCATAATTGGCATTTGAATATTTTGTGAACGAACATTAGGACCTAATGTAAACTCCAAGGTTTTTAGTAAGAGATTCTTCTGTTGGAAACTACACAGTGCACCTAAGAATCGAAGTTTTTGTTCTTGAGATTTTGCCTTTTTGTATAACAACATGAATTTTTTGTAAGTGGATTCATTGCCATTCCATGCAACCAGAACAAAAACTGTTTCTTGTAAATCAGCAGATAAACTATTTTGATTCTTCAAAAATTTATCAAATCGTTTCTTTGATTCTTTCAATATTTCTTCATCTCCTAGTTTACCTAATCCAGAAATTGCAAAGCTTCTCAAGAGAGCATTAGTATGTGGTTCATTCTTTTTTGCATCCCAGCCTAGTCGGTCATAAATGGTTCTAAGGAAATTAAAGGCATATTGTTTAATTTCATCTGAGAATTTTTCCTTATGTGTCAAAGAGTATAACGAGTATAGATGTTGAGCCAAGTTTAGAGATGAAATATAATTATCTTCATCAAAATATGCATTTGTGAAGTCAAGGTAATCCTGTAACTTTTTCTTTCCAATCACACATTGTGAATAATAGTCATTTTGGATACTCCATCTATCCACATAATTTAGAACTTTTTCATCAATTAGAAGAGAAAGATTATCCAATGTTTCAGAGTCATAATCCATTCTATAAAATCCGGTTCGACCGGAATTAATAATGAAGTTTCGATCTTTATTTTTTAGTTTTAGTGATTGGGATTTTTTATCCATAATATGAGATGTGGTGATATTTCCTTCATCGACAATTAGAGGAATTTTCCAAATTCCTTTTTTACGGGATTTTGTTTCTTCCAGCAGATAACGAGTTTGTTTTAATGAAATTTGAGAACCTTTTCGGTTTACAGATACAATAGGGAAACCAACTTGATTGATCCAACTGTCCATCATTTTATCAATTGGTTTTTTTGCAACTTCACCTATTGATTTCCATAAATCATGCCCTTCAGCATTAGAGTATGCATGTTTTTTGAGATATTTTTGCAAACCTTTTTGAAAATTTTTGTCAGTTACAAAATGTTCTAACATTCGTAAGACACAACCTCCTTTATCATAAGAGATAGAATCAAAGATTTCCCTAATTTCTGAAGGATGGTTTACTTTAACATCGATAGGATGAGAAGTTTTCAAGGCATCAAGTGACATTGCAGTATTCATTGCATCTTCTAGGAATTGGTCCCACAAATCCCATTCAGGATAGAATTTGTCCACAATTTTTGTTGCCATGAATGTAGCAAAACTCTCATTTAGCCACAAGTCATTCCACCATTTCATTGTGACCAAATTACCAAACCATTGATGAGCTATTTCATGAGAAATGACCTCAGCTATGAATTGCTTGGTTCTAGTGGAAGATGTTTTTGGATCATACAACAGTATGGTTTCACGGAAAGTAATTGCACCCCAATTCTCCATTGCACCTGCAGCAAAATCAGGAATTGCAAGCATGTCAAGTTTTGGTAATGGGTATTTTATTCCAAAATATTTTTCATATTCACCGAGGAATTTTTTTGTTAATTCTAACGATAATTTTGCTTTGTTTTTGTTTCCCTTTGTTGTTAAAACACGAATTTGTATATTTCTCAACTTGGTTTCCAAATATTCAAATTCACCAACTCCAAGATAGAGAAGGTAAGTTGACATGATTGGAGTACGTTCAAATTCATAGATTATTTTTGAACCAAAGTTTTGTTTTTTCCTAACAGGCATATTTGATATTGCCATGTAATTTTTCTCCACTAGAAGAGATACATCGAAAGTTGCCTTAGTTGCGGGTTCGTCCCAACATGGAAATGCACGTCTTGCATCTGCAGCCTCAAATTGAGTAGTAGCCATGTATTTGGTTTTACCAGCAGGATCAGTGTACTTACTTCGATAAAATCCTAAAAGACGATCATTTAAGATTCCCGTATATTCGATACAAAGTTTAATTTTTCCTGAGATCTTTTTTCCTGAAGTAATAGAAAGAGATTCATTTTTTGCATCAAGTTTGAATTTTACTTCAATTGTCTTACTTTTAGAAAGTATGTAGCATTTTTGTATTTTAATTTCAGCACAATGTAGTGCGAATTTATTTGAAGAAGTTGTGTTAAATGATAAAATTTCTATCCCTTTGAATGTGAAATTAGAGAAAATAGGCTCAAATTGGATGTCATAATTTATTTCAGATATTCCCATTACGTTACTTGAAAAAAATGGCTTATCTAAAGTTACTTTCACCAAATAGCTTGTTTATCGTGAATACGAGTACCAATTGAGAGCTAATTGGATAATAGTTATGAAAATTCAAAAAGAATAATGAATGAACGTCCTATGGTTCTATTTCAACAAGCGATAAAATCATCAGCCACACGCAAAATGTATGAAAATAGTTTAGAGCAATTTTTGAAATTTTCTAAGATATCCGTTGAAGAGATTGGCAGTATTCCACGGTCTGAAATACAAATCCTAGTCGAGGATTATGTATTTTCTTTGAAAAATCGTAATCTTACAAGAATGTCAATCAAGGGATATCTTCAAGGTGTCAAGTTATTTTTAGAAATGTCAGACGTGGTTTTGAATTGGACTAAGATTAAGAGATTCTATCCTGAAGCCTCAAAGCCATCAGGACAAAAAGCCTACACAAATGAAGATGTTAGAGAAATTCTCAATTCCTCAATAAATAAAAAATTTAGATGTCTAGTTCATCTTATGGCTTCATCAGGTATGCGAATAGGTGGAGTTCGTGAGCTACAGTTGAAGCATTTAGAAGAAATGCCACATGGTTGCAAGTCAGTTCTAGTCTATGCAGGTACTAAAGACGAGTATCAAACCTTCATTTCACCAGAAGCTGTTAAGGCATTAGACGATTATCTTGATGAAAGGATTTCTCAAGGCGATAAAATCAATTCGGATTCATTTGTCATAGTTACTTCAAAACGTGGATTCAAACCATGCAATGATACTACAATCAGAATGGTTATAGCTCGTAATGTTGGAAAATTAAAAACTTCCAAACTTATCACTGGAAATCGTACTGATAAAATGGTTAATCATGCTTTTAGAAAAAGATTCAATACTATTATGAAATCAAATAAAGAAATCAATCTTGTTTTAGCTGAAAGATTGTTAGGTCATAGCGTAACCATTCCTTTAGATAATTCTTACTTGGATGTATCAAAAGAAGAATTGTTTAAGCAATATCTTCTTGCATTGCCAGAATTATACATTGATGAGAAATACAAACTTGAAGCTAAATTGATAGAGAGACAACAACAGATTGAAGAATTAGAATCTAAGGATAATAAAATAAAAGCTCTTGAATTACAAATGCAAGAAATGAAAATGCATATGGAAAATATTATTTCTAAATCTTAATCTTAGACATCTTTTGTAATTGTGCTAATGTGAAAAATGTTGGAATTTTCATTCTGATAGTATCTAAAAGAACCTGAGATAATCTAGCTGGATGAGGGTTTAGACTGTATTGTATAACTTCATTAATTTCTGTCATTGTATTTTTTCTAAGATTTTTTATTACTTTGTCGGTCAGTTCGTCTGCTTCAAGGCTTCCATCATAGGTTGCATAGTTCATTGAATCAATGTATGACAAAATTCTGTTTACAATATCACAAAATTCATCTAAATGATTTTGTCCAATCTTATCGATTTTACCTGTAAGACTTCTTGCTTCTGATATTCCCTTTTCATTTGGGTCAGGTAGAACGGGTATCATTTTCACTGATTTGATAGCTGGTCTATCTCTCATCTTGACTGCAAGTTCTCGCATAGTTGCTAAGTGGTTCTGAATGTTACGTTCCATATCATCAATCATTTCCTTAGATTCATGCAATCTCTCAGTTGATGGAATGAACCTATCTCGTAATCTTCCTTTAACTTTGATTTTATCGTGAATTACTAAGCCATCAGAAACCAATTCATGAATAGCCCATACTACATCCCTCTTTGACATTTTGAGGTTTTTTGTTAATTCTGATTGTGTGCAATAGTGATTTGGGTTTTTTTCCTTCTGAGTACAGCGATAGAAATGCTTCAGTTCCTCATATATTGGAATTTTAAAATCCTTCTTCGGTCTTACCATGGTGCTTCATACAAGTACCATTTGAGGTAATCTTACATAAATATGATCATTAGTGGATTTTGATTAATGTTAGTAGAAACGAAACGCAAGATGAAACTTCAAGATGGTCATAAGCTGTTAAGATGTTCTGTTTGTCTAAAGAAAATACAAGAACATTCTCTTACAGAATCAATGAAGTGTGTTAATGAATACAAGGTGAATTAGCCTTAATGAAAAGCACATACAAACATAATTTTTCTAAGGTCTATACTCGAAATGATAGATATCTTCTAGTAGGCTGCACAGATTGTGAAAGAACGATTACGTTTTTTCTAAAGAGGTTTGATTAAACGTGTATCCTGCTAACTCGCAAACTATCTTAGTACAAAGTAAGACAGCATATCAAAATTATATCCACCAAGCCCAAACATCGCCATATTGGAAAAATGCTGATTTTGATGGATTTAGTTTAGTTGCACAAGGTCAATCTAAAGAATATTGTAAGAAATGGATCTCTTACGGTTGTGATAATGTTAAGCAACATCCACACAAACAGCACTATGCAGAACATCAACTCAAGTCATGCAAGGTTGCCTTTTGTCCAAAATGTTTTGAATCATGGATAGGTCGTCAAGCTAATAGAACCACTAGAAGATTATCTAAATTCTTAGAATCGAGAACGATTAGAAAACATTACAAGTTTAGACATATTATTTTGAGTCCACCTAATGCAGAAAAGATGTCTTACAAACAACTAAAGAGAAATCTAGATTTTGTTTTGAAGGTTGGAAATATCAAAACATGTGCTATTGTCTTCCATCCATTTAGATTCAATAAAGACAAATCTGTGCCTGTAATCAGTCCACATTTTCATTTATTGGTTTATGGTCATGTCACAAACACAACAGAATTTTACAATAAAACAAAATGGACTATCAAGAATAAAGGCGATTTGAAAGAAGACAGAGATATTTTTTCATGTGTGAGATATCTCTTATCTCATGCTGGCGTAAGAAAATCAACTCATGCAGTTAGATATCTAGGGGATATATCATATAGGAAACTAAAAGTCGAAAAGGAATCAAATATTCCTCATTGTCCATATTGTGAATTGCCATTAAGGATATTTTCAATCAATTTCAGTTCAGGTCATGAACCACCACCAATAGATTATGTTGGTTTATGGGATTCATCCTGCTTTTCGCCAGTTGAAGATATTGATAATGATACAAAAATTCCATTCTATGAAATGAATGATAATGGAACCTATACAGAACATAAAATCTATTCATTTGAAGAATTATTACACATCAAGATGAATACGCCAAAGATTACACATCACAAATATTTCATGAATCAATTAAGATTCAAGACTTCAATTAATTGTCTAAAAATAACTTCATTCAATTAAAATGATTTTCAGTTTGAAAGCACTCAAACCTACTCATCACTTTAATTAATTATCATTCAACTAGGAAATATTTTAAGATTCTAAAGTGATTGATTTTTGTTTTTTACTAAATCAGATAAGACTGAAGATATTTCATCTATCACAGATTCTTCTTTTGTTATCTCTATCTTCTTTTTTTGTTGTCGCCACATTGCTCTATTAGCTCTGTCAGTTCCATACTTTTCACGTAAGAAACGCATTGTCATAATTGAAACCTGACCGTTTTCTTTTTTTTCATCTTCAATTATAGATTCACATTCGATACAAAGTTCTGAAGGTGTCTTGTTTTCTGTTATCATCTGCTGACTTCTTTTGAAAAGCCCAATTACACCCATGAATTAGAATAAGTAAGAAACGAGGTATAAACATGAAGGTAACCACCAAGTAACAGAAAGTGGCAGAAGAAGAGTACCATTTCACGAGTAAATTATAACAAAAACAGTCGATAAGCTAACAAAAACGTATGTGTGGCTAAAGATTAAGATTCGATTTCAGGCAAGGTTCCCAAGCTATCGCCTTCTACCTTGTTGTTATCAGTTCGAATGTGTGTTTCACCATTTAGGACATATGTATGAATAATTTCACCAGGTTCCCAGTCTGTTTCATTTTTTTTGTATATTGTAAGATATTTTTTCCCTTTTTTGATTTGTGATGCAATAGTTTTTTTGTCGACAATTTGTGGTTTTCCAAATTCAGTTCCATAATCTTCATGAATCTGTACATGAGTTATGTTTGCAAGGCCAGGACCCTTAGTTATTCCACTAACAACAAAATCTGCCCATTTACCCATAGTTCTAGAATTTTAAAAAGAGTATATAATTATTGATAGGTTTTTGAGCTAATGTCCAGTGTTTGCTTTTGCATCTTTAATGAACCCTTTTGGTAAGGTTGCACCTTTCTTTTTCATCTCTGCAGCATACGCATCTTTAGCATCTTCAGGATTAACAGAATCTAAAGAATCAGAATCATCATCTACCGATTCAAGTTCTTTACGCAAATTTTCTAATTCATTTTTAAGTTCAGTTGCAAGATCAACATCTTCATTTTGGGATTCTTCTTCACGTTCTAGCTGTTCTTTTTCTGCTTTAGCTTCTGCTAGTTCTTTTTGAAGTTGCTCTGCTTCTTCTGCTGCTTTGGCTTCTGCTGCTCTTTCTTCA